>CAIUKV010000047.1 GCA_903899845.1 uncultured Actinomycetes bacterium | reverse complement strand
GTCTGTCCGTTCAACGCGGTGCAGGAGCAGTTCACCGCCGCGGTCGCCGCCGCCCGGGCCGCCGGCAACCCCGTGGCGACCGGCAGTCCGGTGCCCGCCGACGTCAAGGCCAAGGCCGCAGCGGTGACCGACGCGTCGGTGCGGGCCGGGCGGGCCTTGCGCAACCCTCCCGCCCCCTGGCCCGCCGACGTCAGGGAGCACATGGAGGTCGCCGTCGCCTACAACAGCCAGGTCACGAACTACTACCGGGCCATCGCCGAAGCCACGACCGTGCCCGACTCCACGCCGTTGTTCAAGGGCATGACCGAGGCCCAGAAGGTGAACCTGCCCCTCCTGCGCACGGCGCTCGGCGTCTCCGCGACCGACCCGTGCGCCCCGGCGACCCCCACCACGACCGTCGGGCGCTCGGCGGCACCCACGGTGGGCCCCGTGACCGACGCGACGCCCCCCGCAACCAACTCGTCGGATTCATGGTGGATCAGCGGGACCGAGCTCCAGCAGACCTGAGCGGCGGACGGCGGCCGACTGCCCGTCGCGCTCGCGGCGATACCCGCCGATCCCGCCCGTGGAGCGCGGGATGAGCGCCACGGCGTCGGCGACGTCGACCGACACCACCGGCAGGCCGGCGGCGACCTGCGCCGGGACGGCGCCGACGCGGTCCCCGGCCGGCGACCGTCCGGGCACCGGGCTGCGAACTTCCGTGCCGGAACGCTCCACCCGTGGGGCGGCGGGAACGCCACCAGGACGCCCCGGAGCGACCCGATAGCGTGAGAACACGCCCACACCCCAGAGGAGATCGCATCGTGCCCGCCGTCCGCCGCCTGCGCGTCGTCGTCATCGCCATGGCCCTCGCGCTCTCACTCGGTGCCTGCGGTGGCTCCGACGCCGACGGAAGCGCGACGAAGCAGGACGCACCCCGCCAGGACCCGCGCCAGGCCGGGCAGTTCTCCGACGGAACGGCGGTGTGCATCTTCAACCGCTCCGCCGACGTGCTCTCCATCACCATCATCCGCAGCGAGAGCAGTGAGGCCGGCTACGGCGACGTCAGCGGCACCGCCAACTTCCCACCCGGCGCTGGGCGGTGCATGAGGAGCCACCCCGAGAGACCGAGGGCGCGTGCGCTGGCGACCGTCACGATCGCGTCGGGCGAGCAGTTCCAGCTCTCGGGTTTCAACAACCCGCTGCCGGGGCGCAAACCCTGGATCGAGGTCAACAACGACATCCGGGAACTCGAGGCCGAAGACACGACGGACTTCAAGATCGGGAAGCACCCGATCGAGGGCGTACGGTTGCCCAACGAAGAGGGGTGGGTGTTCTTCGCCGTCTGGATCTCCTGACCGACGGCGTTCGACCGCCCTCCAGCGCGCCCGTCACGACCCCCCGGCCGGGGATCGAGCGAGGCCGCGTCCGGGCCGGGGTGGTGGGCGCTGAGGGACTCGAACCCCCGACCCCCTCCTTGTAAGGGAGGTGCTCTCGCCAACTGAGCCAAGCGCCCGGGCCCGCGAGGCTAGCCCCCGCCCGCGGACGCCCCCCGGGCGGCGCCCGATAGCGTGTGGACGCCCGCACCCCCGGAGGATCGCACCGTGCCCACCGTCCGCCGCCTGCTCGTCGCCGTCACGGCTGTGCCTCTCGTGCTCGTCCTCGGCGCCTGTGGTGGATCCGACGCCGACGGGCGCGCGACGAAGCCGGCCGCGCCCCGCCCGGTCGAACGGAAGGCCGGGCTGGTCTCCGACGGGACGGCGGTGTGCATCGTCAACCGTTCCTCCGACGTGCTGTCCATCACCATCG
>CAIUKV010000046.1 GCA_903899845.1 uncultured Actinomycetes bacterium | reverse complement strand
GGTCGAGAAGTTCGACTGGCGCAAGGGCTTCAAGTTCTCCACGTACGCCACGTGGTGGATCCGCCAGGCCATCACCCGCGGGATCGCCAACACCGGCCGCACCATCCGGCTCCCGGTCCACGCCGGCGACACCCTGGCCCGTCTGCAGAAGGCCCGGTCCCGCCTGGAGCTCAAGCTCGGCCGGCAGGCCACCCTCGCCGAGCTCGCGGCCGAGGTGGAGATGCCCGAGGAGAAGGTGACCGAAGCATTGCGCTTCGCGTCGGAGCCGCTGTCGCTCTCCGAGCCGCTGCGTGACGACGGCGACGCCGAGCTCGGCGACATCGTCGAGGACCGCTCGGCCGAGTCCCCGTTCGAGATGGCGGCGACCGCGCTCCTCCCCGAGGAGATCGAGAAGCTGCTCTCGCCGCTCGACGACCGCGAGCGCCAGATCCTCGCGCTGCGCTTCGGTCTCGACCGGGGCGAGCCCCGCACCCTCGAGGAGGTCGGGGAGTTCTTCAACCTCACCCGCGAGCGGATCCGCCAGATCGAGGCGCGGGCGATGTCGAAGCTCCGCCACCCGTCCGCCGACACCGGCGCCCGGGACCTGCTCGCCGTCTGACCGGCCCGACCCGCCCGTCCCGCGGCCCCGGATGCTCATCGCGCAGATCAGCGATCTCCACGTCGCGATCGACACCAGCTTCATGCGGCGCTTCGTCGACGCCAACGCGCTGCTCGAGCGCGCGGTGGAGTACTGCAACACCATGACCCCACGACCCGACGTCGTGGTCGCGACGGGTGACCTCACCGATCACGGCACGGCCGACGAGTACGGGCTGCTCGCCGAGATCCTCGGGGCCCTCGCGGTGCCGCTGGTCGTGATCCCCGGCAACCACGACGAGCCCGAGGTCATGCGGTCGGCGCTGGGGACGCCGGCCGGGGCCACCGGGCCCACCTTCGACCACACGGTGGAGGACTTCCCGGTCCGGCTCGTCGCGGTCGACTCCACCGTCCCGGGTCGCCACGACGGCGAGGTCGATGCCGCCCAGCTCGCCTGGCTCGACGCGTGCCTGGCCGAGCAGCCCGACCGCCCGACGTTCTGCTTCATGCACCACCCGCCGTTCGCCACCGGGATCTGGTGGATGGACTGCATCGGCCTGACCGGAGCCGACGGCCTGGGCGCGGTGATCGGCCGGCACCCGCAGGTGCGGCTCCTCGCCGCCGGGCACGTCCACCGCCCGGTGACCACGGTGTTCGCGGGCACGCTCGCGGTGACGGCGCCGAGCACCTGTCACCAGACCGCCATGGCCCTCCACGAGGACTGCCCGCCCCGCATCACGACCGAGCCGCCCATGCTGGCCCTGCACCAGTGGACCGGCGACGGATTCGTGAGCCACGCGACCGTCTTCGACAAGGAAGGTCCCGACCTCAACATCGCCGAGCTGGTCGCCGACTGGCCCGCGGCCAAGGCCGGGATCCTCGCCCGCGGCCCGATGCCGAAGGGATCGGGCCCGGTCGGCTGACCGATGCCGAAGGGATCGGGCCCGGTCGGCTGACCGATGCCGAAGGGATCGGGCCCGGTCGGCTGACCCGGGCATGCTCGGGCCCGGCC
>CAIUKV010000045.1 GCA_903899845.1 uncultured Actinomycetes bacterium | reverse complement strand
GGAGGTCAGTCGATGAGGTCGGGCACCGTGGCGGCGCCCCGGGCCTCCATCTGCTCGAGCTCCTCGACCGTCATGAGGACGGCCCGGGCCTTGGAGCCCTCGCTCGGGCCGACGACGCCCCGCCGCTCCAGCAGGTCCATCAGGCGCCCGGCCCGGGCGAAGCCGACCCGGAGCTTGCGCTGCAGCATCGAGGTCGAGCCGAGGCCGCTGCGCACCACCAGGTGCATCGCCTCGCCGAGCAGATCGTCGTGGTCGTCGGGATCGACCCCACCGCCCCCCGGTCCACCCGGACCCTCGTCGGCGATGCCGTCCACGTACTCGGGGGTGGCGACCTGGCGCCGCCAGTGCTCGGCGACCTTGCGCACGCACGCTTCGTCGACCCAGGCACACTGCACCCGCTCGGCCTTGCTCGACGACGCGGTGACCATCAGCAGGTCGCCCTTCCCGATGAGCTTCTCGGCGCCCGGCTGGTCGAGGATGACCCGCGAGTCGGCCAGGCTCGTGACGCTGAAGGCGAGCCGGCTCGGGACGTTGGCCTTGATGACCCCGGTGATGACGTCGACCGACGGCCGCTGGGTCGCGATCACGAGGTGGATGCCCACGGCCCGGGCCATCTGGGAGATGCGCACGATGCTCGCCTCGACGTCACGCGCCGCGACCATCATCAGGTCGTTGAGCTCGTCGACGACGATGACGATGAACGGCAGGCGCTCGAAGCCCTTCCCGGTCACCGGGTCGGGGTTCTCGGGGGTGGGCAGGTCGCCCCGGTCGAAGGCCGCGTTGTACCCCGTGATGTCGCGCACCCCCGCGGCGGCGAGGGTCTCGTAGCGGAGATCCATCTCCCGGACCGCCCACTCGAGCGCGTTGGCCGCCTTCTTGGGGTTGGTCACCACCGGGGTGAGCAGGTGGGGCGTGTCGTTGTAGGCACCGAGCTCGACCCGCTTGGGGTCGACGAGGATCAGACGGACCTGCTCGGGGGTGTTGCGGATCAGCAACGAGGTGACGAGCGAGTTGATGCAGCTCGACTTGCCCGCGCCGGTCGATCCCGCGATCAGGACGTGGGGCAGCGTCGCCAGGTTGAGCATCACCGGCTGACCGTCGATCCCCCGGCCGAGCCCGATCTCGAGCGGGTGGGTCGCAGCCTTGGCCTCCTTCGACGTGAGGATGTCGCCGAGGGTGACGAGCTGGCGCTGGCGGTTCGGCACCTCGACCCCGATGGCGCTGCGGCCGGGGATCGGCGCCAGGATCCGCACGTCGGGCGACGCCATCGCGTACGCGATGTCGTGGCTGAGCGCGGTGACCCGGTTCACCTTGACCCCGGGCGCGAGCTCGAGCTCGTAGCGGGTCACGGTCGGCCCGACGGTCATGCCGATCAGGCGGGCGTCCACGCCGTGCTGGTGCAGCGCCGCCTCGAGGACCTTGCCCCCCTCCTCGACCAGCCGGCGCTCCACCCCCTTGCCGTCGCCCTTCTGGAGCAGGTTCGCCGACGGGAGCTTCCACGCCCCCGGTCGGGCCGGGGTCCCCAGGTCGATGGCGAGCTGCCGGCCGGGACCCGCATCGACCACCGGGGGGCCACCGGTGGAGTCGGTCTCGACGTCGTAGAGCTCGACCGGCGCGGGCGCGAACGCCGCCGGGTCATCCGGGGGTCCGGGGTCGGTCTCGACGACCGCGGCGGGGTCGGCGTCGTCGCTCGCCCCCCAGGGATCCGGAGCGGGGTCGAGGTCGGCGTCCGACGCGCCGGCGAAGGGATCGGCCGGGTCCGGGCCGGGATCGTCGTCGAAGTCGGCCACGGGACCGGCGAGGTCGGCGGGCGGCTCGAGGTGCACGAACGCCCGCACCCGGGCCCGCAGCCACCCGAGGCCGGCCCCGATCCGGGCGAGGACCACGCGCATCGGGACCCCGGGGACGAGCAGGGCGCCGAGCAGCGTGACCCCGCCGAGGACGACCGCCGACCCCGCGGTCCCCGTCAGCGCCACGAGGGGCGCCCCGAGCAGGGCGCCGAGGAGACCGGCCGACTCCTCGAGCGTGGAGAGCGGCGCCCGCAGCGGCGGCGCGCCCGTGGCGAGGTACAGGACGCCGAGCCCGGCGGCGCCGAGGAGCACGAGGCCCGTGCCGACCCGCCACGGCGCGCGCAGGGTGGGAACCCGGACGGCGCGCCGCGGCGCGGCGCCGGCGTCCACCTCGGCAGCCTCGGCGGCGGCGAGGGCCACCTCGCCGCCCGGACGCCAGAACAGGCAGAGCCCGGCGACGCCGAGGGTCACGAACGGCACCGCGTAGCGGCCGAGGCCCACCGCGGCGGCGCTGACGGAGGCCAGCACCCGACCGACGCCGCCCGCGGCGTCGCCGACGAGCCCGAGGGCGGTCAGCACCCCGACGATGGCGAGGACGATGGCGGCGGCGTCGGGACCGTGCCCGCGCAGCTGGTGCCGGGCGGCGTCGCGGCGCCGGGGCGCCGGGGCGGGGGCGGCGGAGCGCCGGGAGCGGGCGGCACCGCTGGGCGTGCGGACCGCCCCCTTCGCCGACGCGCGCGCGCCGGTCGTGCCGGTGGACTTCTTGGTCCCGCTCGTGCGGGCCTTGCCGGGTGCGCGGCCACGCGCCGACGTTCGGGTCGCCATTCCCCAACGGTAACAGCAACCCCTCCGGACACAGTGGCCACACCGGCGCAATTCTCGGGGCGGAGGGGCGGGGGGAAGGCGGGAAGGCGGGAAGCGGGGTGACCTACCGGCGGGTGACCAGGGCCTCGCGGATCGCGTCCTGGCGGGCGGGATCGGGCACCAGGGTCGGGGCGAGCCACCCGCCCTCGTCGTACTCGTTCCAGGCGTAGACGAGCACGGCCGGGGCCCCCGTGGTCGCGGCCCAGTCCACCGCCTCGCCCAGGTGCCGGCCCAGCTCGGCGGGGGTCGGGGCCCGGAACCAGCTCCGGCCCGAGTCACCCCAGAAGGGCGGCCGCGCCACGCGCGGCCGTGGGTCCCACCCGGCCATGGCGGTGGGGACCACCGGCGTGCCGAGCCGGGCGGCCCGGTCCCAGGCCTCTCGGGCGGTCCCGGCGAGGAGCGGGTACGGCCCACCCTGCGCGCTCGGCACCGCGATCGAGTACCACGACACGGCGTCGGCCCCGGCGGCCTCCGCAGTCCGCACCGTCCGCTGGACCCCGCTCGGGCTGCTCGCCCCGATCACCGTCTGGACCACGTAGGGGTCGCCGGTCCCCTGGGCGCGCGACGCGGCCCGCAGCGCCTCGACGTCCGTGCGCGCGGGGTCGGCCCACAGGCCCACGAAGATCAGGGGCCGTCCGGCCACCGTGACCCAGTTCGGGTCGCGCATGTACCGCAGGATCGTCGCCCGCTCGCCGGGGTCGGCGAGACGGTCGCCGTCGACGACGACCGTGTACTTGACCCGGTCCCGGTCCGGGCTGGTGCGGTAGTACCGGAGGCCCCGCATCATCCCCTCGTCCTCGGACCCCACGACGCGGTCGGAGTCGTACCAGAGGAACGCGAAGTAGTCGATCCCGAGGCGTGCGGCCCGGGCGATCTCCTCGGCGGCGACCTTCGGGGCGTCGGCACGGGTGCGCACGGCGCCCGACGGCGAGACCTCCGCGAACCACGGAAGCCGGTTGCGCCACTCGGGGGGCGCGAGCGTGTACTCGACCGCCCGGCCCACCGGGCCGTCGTGCCAGGCGTCCCACCGGATCGCCCCCACGAGGGGGCGCTCGAGGGCGGGCCGGAAGGTGCAGGTCACCCGATCCCCGCGCCCGAGGCGCACCGTCGCACCCCGAGCGGCGAGGTCGGCCGACGTCCCGTCGTCGCAGGTCGCGTCGACCAGGTCCCACCCCGGGGCCCGGGCCTGGGTCACGGTGTACCGGCCCGGGCCGAGCCCGGTGAACGTGACCGATCGCCGTCGGGCCGGATCGTGGTCGTCGTCGAGCACGGCATCGCGCCCGGCACCACCGACACCCTCGCGCCCGGCCGGGCCCGACACCGAGTACCGGAAGTCGTGGCGGTCGTTGGCGTCGACGGTCACGGTCAGCGTCGCGGCGTCGCGGTCGGCCCCCCCCGCCCGACCGATCCCGGTCGCGACCATGCCCGCGAGCGCGACGAGGGCGACGCCCACGAGCACGACGCCGGCGACGCGGCGGACCCTCCGGCGGACCCTCCGGCGGGCCCTGCGCCCGGTCCTGCGCCCGGCAGCCGGCCCCCTCGGTCGGCGCACCCCGTCGGCCTCCGCGCGCCCCGTCACCGGGCCGACGGTACCCCCGGGCCCCGGGCCTCAGAGCGCGGGCGCGTAGCCGCCGTCGACGGGGTACACCTGGCCGGTGATCCACTCCGCCGCGTCGCTGCACAGCAGCACGGCGAGCGGCGCCGGGTCGTCGACCCGGCCGAGGCGACCCATCGGATACGGACGGGTCAGGAGCGCCTCGCGCTCGGGGTGCTCGTCGAGATGACGGGCCATGTCCGCGTGCCGGATGGAGCCGAGCGAGATGCAGTTCACGGTGACCCCGGCACGCCCCACCTCCACCGCCAGTCCACGCGTGAACCCGGCCGCGGCCGCCTTGGCCGCCCCGTAGACCACCTGGTTCCGCTCACCCCGTCGGCCGGCGTCGGAGATGATCGTGAGCACACGACCCCACTGCTGCTCGAGCATGGCGGCGAGGTAGGTGTGCGTCACGTAGAGCACCCCGGCCAGATTGACCCGCATGATCGGGTCCCACTCGTCGGGCCTCGACTCGGCGAACGACACCAGCCGCGCACCGCCCTCGCCGAAGAAGCGCACCCCCGAACCCGCGTTGTTCACCACGATGTCGACCGGGCCGGTCACGGACCGCATCTCCTGGACCGAGTCCCACTCGGTGACGTCGCCCACCACCGGCTCGGCCGTGAGCCCCTCGGCCCGGATCTCGTCGACGACCCGCTCAGCCCGGTCGAGGTGCACGTCGTTGACCCACACGGTCGCGCCCGCCCGGGCCATCTGGATCGCGATGGCCCGCCCCACGCCGGCCCCGGACCCGGTCACGACGGCGGTGCGGCCGCCGATGAAGTTCGACCAGTCGCGGATCATGGGCACCCCCCTCAGACCTCCAGCACGACGGGGATGATCGCCGGGCGCCGACGGGTGCGCGCGTTGATGAACCGCCCGAGCGCCCGGCGGGCGTGCCGGCGGTCGGCTTCGGGATCGGTCGCACCGTCGGCGGCGGCCCGGGCGATCGCCGCCCGCACCTCGGCCCGGGCCTCGTCGAGCAGGTCGGCCGCCTCGGCCTCGTGGACCCAGCCCCGGGTCACGATCTCGGGTCCGGTCACCAGGTCCCCCGACGCCGCGTCCACGGTCACGATC
>CAIUKV010000044.1 GCA_903899845.1 uncultured Actinomycetes bacterium | reverse complement strand
CGGCCGCCCCGTTCTCCGACGCCACCCCCCGCTCGGTCGCCGACATCGACTCGCCCGATGCCCTGGCCCGGGTCCGGGCCTGGAAGAAGGCCCAGAAGGCGGCCGGCAAGTCCAAGCAGGACTGAGCCGCCGGCGCCGGACCGTCTCCCGCCGCCGGCTCCCCGTCCGCTGTCCGGCGACGGGAGGCCCTAGCATGGAGTTCCAGCGGACACCGACGGTGTCCGCCGGTCTTCCTCACTTCGCCGGACATCCCGGGGATCGCCGGTCGGGTCGACGTCGCCACCGACGCCGACACCGGCACGACGACGGGGACGACCGACCCGGCGCTCGCCTGCGCCGGACCCCCACCCCGCTGCGAAGCACCGACGAAAGCGAAGTCCGTGACCACATCCTTCGAGGCGCTCGGCGTCTCCCCCGAGCTCGTCGCGCGCCTGGCCGCCGACGGGATCGACGCCCCCTTCCCCATCCAGGAGCTGACCATCCGCGACGGCCTCGCCGGCCGGGACGTGTGCGGCAAGGCCAAGACCGGCTCGGGCAAGACCCTCGCCTTCGGGCTCCCGCTGGTCGAGCGGGTCGGCAAGGCGACCCCGCACCGCCCGACCGGTCTCGTGCTCGTCCCGACCCGGGAGCTCGCGAACCAGGTGAGCGAGGTGCTCACGCCGCTGGCCGCGGCCAAGGGTCGCAGCGTCCAGACCGTCTACGGCGGGGTCGGCTTCGAGCCCCAGCGCGAGGCCCTCGCCCGCGGGGTCGACGTGCTCGTCGCCACGCCGGGTCGGCTCATCGACCTCATGGAGCAGCGTGACGTCGCCTTCGACGCGGTGGAGGTGCTCGTGCTCGACGAGGCCGACCGCATGCTCGACATGGGCTTCTCGCCCCAGGTGCAGAAGATCCTCTTCCGCATCACCGGCCCGCACCAGACCATGCTCTTCTCGGCCACGCTCGACGGGGCGATCCGCCGGATCGTCGACCGGTACCTCGCCGACCCGGTGGCCCACGAGGTCGTCTCCGACGAGCCCACCGTCGACCAGATGGACCACCGGTTCTTCTACGTCCACCAGCTCGACAAGGTGAAGGTCGCCGCGGCCATCTGCCGCGGCGTCGACCGGGCGCTGCTGTTCACCAACACCAAGCGCGCCGCCGACCGGGTCACCCAGCAGCTCGAGCGCGAGGGCGTCCGGGCGCTGGCGATCCACGGCGACCTGCGCCAGGCCGCCCGGGAGCGGGCGCTGGCCGAGTTCGCGTCGGGCCGGGTCCCGGTGCTCGTGGCCACCGACGTCGCCGCGCGGGGGCTGCACATCGACGGCGTCGACGTCGTCGTGCACTACGACCCCACCGACGACTCAACGTCGTACCTCCACCGGTCGGGCCGCACCGCGCGTGCGGGGCGCACCGGCGTCGCGGTGACGCTGATGCTGTGGAACCAGGAGAACGACGTGCGGGCCGTGATGCGACGCCTCGCACTCACGCAGCCCATCGTCGAGGTCTTCTCCAACGATCCCCGCCTCGCCGATCTGGCCGCCTGGGACCCCGCGGCCACCGCCGACGTCGCCTGACCGGTCGGCGTCCCGCCCCTGCGTCGAGAGGATGCTCCCGTGAGCGAGCCCCGTCGGGTGTCACGCAAGATCGCGTCGATCGCCGAGTCGGCCACCCTGGCCGTGGACGCCAAGGCCAAGGCCCTGCAGGCGGCGGGGGAGCGGGTGATCGGCTTCGGCGCCGGTGAGCCCGACTTCCCGACGCCCGCGGCGATCGTGGACGCAGCGGTCGAGGCGTGCCGCGACCCGCGCAACCACAAGTACACGCCCGCCGCCGGTCTGCCCGAGCTGCGGGAGGCCATCGCGGTGAAGACGGCGCGGGACTCGGGCTACGGGTGCGAGGCGGCCCAGGTGCTGGTGACCAACGGGGGCAAGCACGCCGTCTACAACGCGTTCCAGGCCCTGCTCGACCCCGGTGACGAGGTCCTGCTCCCGGCGCCGTACTGGACCACCTACCCGGAGGCCATCGCCCTGGCCGACGGCGTGCCGGTGGTCCTGCCGACCACCGAGGCGACCCACTTCCGGGTCACGATCGACGCGCTCGACGCCGCCGTCACCGACCGCACGAAGGCGCTCGTGTTCGTGTCGCCGTCGAACCCGACCGGGTCGGTCTACACCCCCGCCGAGGTCGAGGCGATCGCCCGCTGGGCCCTGCACCGCGGGGTCTGGGTGATCACCGACGAGATCTACGAGCACCTGACCTTCGGCGACCACGTGTTCTCGTCGATGCCGGCGCTGGTTCCGGAGGTGGCCGACACCTGCCTGGTCCTCAACGGGGTGGCCAAGACCTACGCGATGACCGGCTGGCGGGTGGGCTGGATGATCGGACCCCGCGACGTCATCGCGGCGGCGACCAACCTCCAGTCCCACGCGACCTCCAACGTGAGCAACGTCGCGCAGCGGGCCGCGCTGGCCGCAGTAGCGGGCGACCTCGACGCGGTGGGCGAGATGCGGGCTGCGTTCGACCGGCGGGGCCGGGCCATGCACGGGATGCTCGAGGCGATCCCCGGGGTCACCTGCATGGCGCCCCAGGGGGCCTTCTACTGCTTCCCGAACTTCACCGGGGTGCTCGGGCGTGAGATCGGCGGGCGCCGGGTCGACACCACCCTCGAGCTCTGCGAGGCGCTCCTCGAGGTGGCCAAGGTCGCGATCGTGCCCGGCGAGGCCTTCGGTGCACCCGGCTACGCCCGCCTGTCGTTCGCCCTGGGCGACGACGCGCTCGGCGAGGGCGTGGGCCGGATCGCACAGGCGCTCGGCGCCTGAGCGGGACGGCGCTCGGCGCCTGAGCGGGATCGGGCCGGAGCCCGGGTGCGGCCGGTGCCCTGGGGTACCCTCGGGGCCGTGACCCCGCCGGAGCCGACCACCGTGGCGCGTCCGCGCGTGCTGGTGGCCGAGACGCTGGCCGCCAGCGGGCTCGACCACATGCGGGCCCACGGCCTCGAGGTCGACGTCCGCACCGGGCTGTCCCCCGAGGCGCTGTGCGAGGCG
>CAIUKV010000043.1 GCA_903899845.1 uncultured Actinomycetes bacterium | reverse complement strand
GCGGCGGCATCCACGCTCCCGCCGCCGGTGGCGATCAACGCCGCGGTCCGGGTGCTCGGGCGCGACGGAGACGGAACCGTGGTGGTGCCGGCCGCAGCGCTGGAGCGGGGCTGCGACTACTTCCTCGAGGGCCGGGGCCCGGCGGGTCGATCGGCCAACGGGCTCGTCGTGCCCACCGCGGTGCTGCGCGCAATCGGGGGCTTCGACGAGGCGCTCCCGGTCTACGAGCACCACGACCTGGGCCTCCGCCTCAACCGGGTGGCGTCGATCGAGGGTCTGGCCGAGCCGCTGTACCGCATGACGGCCGACGCGCCGGAGCGCCTGTCGGCCCGACGCGACGCGATCCCCGCCGCGCTCGAGCACACGCGCCGCCGCCATCCCGAGGCCTTCGCCCGCCATCGCGTAGCCGAGGCGCAGTACCTGGGCTCGACCGCCTTCGCGTGGCTCGAGTCGGGCGCGTGGGGGGCGGCGGTGCGCGCCGCCGCGGCGGCGGTGGTGCGGGCCCCGACGTCGGCGCGCCTCTGGGTGTTCCTTGCCGCCGCCCTCGCCGGGCCCCGGGCCCTCGGGGCCTACCGGCGCCTGCAGCCCCCGGGGGCGACGGTGTCGGGGTGGGCCCTGCAGCGGGCCCGGCTCCGCAAGTACGGACGCCGGGCCGCCGATCTCCCGCGTGCGGTCGTCGCGGTCCCGACCGCCCGCATCGGGCGGGGGATCGCCCGCCGGGTGGCCGATCCGACCGCGCACCCCGTCGCCACCCCGGTGCTGGTCTGCTGCATCTACCGCGCCCGGCACGCGTCCACGGTGGCGCGCCTGGTGACCGAGGCCGACGCGCACGGCTGGGAGGTCCGGCTCTGGGCGCTCGACCGGATCGCGCCGGCGCTCGCCGCGTGCACCGTCGGGGTCGGACCGGGGGACAAGTTCCCGCTCCTGAACCACCTGCTCGGCCTCGATCGCGGGGCCGCCGTCGCGGCGCGGGCACCGGAGTGGGTGGTGGTAGCCGACGACGACGTCGTGTTCGCGGGCGGCAGCCTCCACGACCTGCTCGCGGTGGCCGGGGCGGCGGGACTCGACTTCGTGCAGCCCGCCCACGTCGAGCGCAGCCACCGCGAGCTCGAGTTCACGGTCCGGCGCCCGGGCTCGCTCGCCCGAGCCACCACCTTCGTGGAGATCGGCCCACTCTTCGCGGTCCGACGGCCGTGGACCGACCGGGTGCTGCCGTTCCCACCCGAGCACACCATGGGCTGGGGGCTCGAGCTCGACTGGTGCGACCTCGGCGCCGCGGGGATGCGACTCGGCATCGTCGACGGCGTCCCGGTGCGCCACCTCTCGCCGGTGGGGAAGGGCTACGCCAAGGACGAGCAGCGTCGGCGGCTCGACGCGCTCCTCGCCGCCCGTGGGCTCCGGTCCGTGCTCGAGGTCCAGCACACGCTCGGGACGTGGCGCCCGTGGCAGCGCCGCCCGCCGTGGGGCGGCTCGGCGTCGCCGGAGCGTCCGCCGGGGTGACCGTGCCGGCCGGGTCGGCGACCGGGCAGGTTCCCGACCCGGACCGTGTGCGGGGTACCGTGCCGATCGTGAGCGGGGAGATCGGCGGTTTGGTC
>CAIUKV010000042.1 GCA_903899845.1 uncultured Actinomycetes bacterium | reverse complement strand
GCGAAGCGGTCGCTGGCGTACAGGAGGGTCTTGACGTCGTCGATCCCGCCGAGGAACCGGACATGGTCGACGAGACCCAGTCGCTCCACCAGTGCCTCCTCGGCACGGGTCGTCGCGCCCGATCCGGCGTGGAGGAGCAACGGGCGCGACGCGGTCGGGACCCGGGCCAAGGCCCGGAACAGCATGTCGTGACGCTTGACCGGATCGCAGTTCCCGACCACGGCGACCACCTCGCGATCCACCTCCAACCCGAGATCTCGCCGAGCCGCACTCCGCTGGGTCGGAGTCGGGGGCCGGAACCGACGGCCGTCGATCCAGTTCTCGATCACGCGAGTCGGATTGGCGAAGCGCAGCATCTCGTTGTCCGCGACCGACTGTGACACCGCGACGAACCGAACCCCGGCCCGCCGGGCCATCGCCCGCTCACCTCGCTTCCGCGTGGCCAACCATCCGACGAACGGGTACCCGGCGTGGACGGTCCGGACGACCTCGGCCCCGGCGCTGCGAGCAGCGAGGGACACGAGCAGTGAGTTCGCCTCGCGGTGGACGTGGACCACGTCGGGCCCGGCGACCCGCAGATACCGGTACACCGCCCACGCCTCCCGCACCGCACCCTGCTCGTCGCAGTGGGTGACCCTCCAGCCCACCCGCTCGAACGCGTCAGACCGTTCGCTCGTCTCAGCCGGAGCCAGCGCAAGCACCTCCGGTTCGATCCCCGACTCCCTGAAGGCATCCGATGCGCCCACGAGCATCTGCTCCGCTCCCGAGCGCCGGAGCGCGTGGAGGACGTGGACCACGACCAGCGGACGGTCGGGCGGCCGGATCGCACTCACGAAGCCCTCACCAGCGGGCCGCGGCCCGGTGCCATTCCGGAGCGAGGTCGCCCCGCAGGTACCCGAGCGGTGGACACGATGGCACGTCGCCATGCGTGCGGGCTTCGACGAGCGCGCGGACGATCCGCACGATGAGCCCCGCGCGGTGCGACGCGAGATGCCGGACCCGCACCGCCTCGGCGGCGCGGCGCCCGATCGCAGGGCCGTCGAGGGTGCCGTCGAGCACCGCGTCGATCGCACGAAGTGCATCTGCGAGCCCGGAGAACAGGAGCCATTCGACCCCGTCTTCGAGGAACACCTCCACTCCCGGCACGCGCCGATCGACCATCGCGACGCCCGCCATCGCCTGGTTGAACACGCGATCCGATGTGTAGAAAGTGCACGTCGAGTGGGGAACGCCGCCGAACACGACCTGCGCCCGGGCGCAGACGTCGAGCTGCCGATCGAACGAGAGGGGCCCCTGCCAGCCGGGTACCCCGTCCCATCCCGCCCCGAAAAGGCCGAACCTCGACCCGTAGCGGCGAGCGAGGCGCTCGACGTACGCGCTGCGGCGTCGCACCTGTCGCGCGAAGCCGCTCAGCGGATTGCGCACCGGATGGCGACTTCCGATGAAGACGACGTCGAAATCGGGCTCGGCGGGGGTGCGCGCCGGGCCGGACGCAAACCGGATGTCGCAGGCGCCGTTCGGCACGAGGGTGATCCGTCGGCCACCGGCACGCTCCAAGCGATCGGCGAGCCACCCCATCGAGGTGGTGAAGGTGGCGTCGGCCACGCTCGCAGCACGGAGCAGCGATGCCGGCGGAGAGGCGAACGGACCACCGAACGGATCGCCACAGCTCGTGGTGACCACGGGAGCCTGGGGAAGAGCACGGATCCGTTCGATCCACGGGCGCGGGTCGGGCGCCCCCCGGAGGTGGAAGTACTGAAGGTGCAGCGCGTTGGACCCGTGGGCGGTCATGTGATCGACGACGCTGGTCCACAGGCGGACCCAGTCGTCGGAGGTTCGGGCCGACCGGTAGGGAACGGCGTGGTATCCCGCGAGCTCCCCGGTCTCGACCATGCGCTCGAACGCGGTGTGATAGCCGATCTGGTCCGCCACCGTCGTTCCTTGCAGCAGCATCGTGAGGTCGACCGAGGTCACGCGTGGCCCTCGTCCGTCTGCGGGAGGCCGACGAGCCGCCGCTCATGCCGACCGGACCATCGGGCGGCCGGACCGGCCGCAGCAGCACGGAGATACGGGGCGACGAAGTGCCGCGCCCACCGGACGCCGCCGTGACGGCGGGTGAACACCCACCACTCCCGCGGGGGGAGTCCGTCGAACCGGCGCACCCTCCGCAGGCGCTCCACCGGACTCAGGGTCGGGTCCGACCACCGGGACTTGTCGCGGTTGAGGGTGCACGTCCCGAGGACCCCGGGTGCCAACAGGAGCGCGAATCCCGCCGCGCGGACCCGGAACCCGAAGTCCATGTCGGCCATGTTGTGGGAGAACATCGGGTCGAGCGGCCCCACCGAGGCGCGGACGCCCGCCGGAACGAGCACCAGGTTCCCGTTCATCGTGTCGAGCCACTCCGCCCGAGCCGACGGGACGACCGGACAGAGCCCGAGCGGACGTCGCGGGTCCGGTCGTCGGTACCCGCCGTAGGTGAGGTCCCCGGTCACCGGATCGGCCAACGCACCGACGACCACGGCCCGGTCCGCCACCGTCGCCGCGGTCGTCACCAGCGTGTGGATCGCCCCGGCGGCGAGGTCGACGTCGTCGTTCAGCCAGAGCAGGTGGTCGGGCCGCGTCTCCCACGCCGTTGCGTCGGCGAGCCGCATGGCACCACCCCAGTACAGCGACCCGGTTCCGTCGAGCACGTGGACGGCGGGGAACTCTCGCCGGACCGCGTCGCCGGTCCCGTCGGGACTGCCGTCGTCGACGAGGAACACCTCGCGCTCGACCCCGGGATGCACCTGATCGGCGAGGCGGGCCAGACACGCAAGGGTGGTGTCCCGTCGATTGTGGCAGGCCAGGAGGACGCAGAGCCTCGTGGTCATGACGGGGTGGACACCGCGACACGCCCGCGAGCACCGGAGACGACGGCGGCCGGTGCCGCGAGGGCGGCACCGATCACGATGCCCATCTCGGGCCCGAGCTGGTATCCGACGCTGAACACGATCACGCTCCAGACGAGGGCGTGCAGCGCCACCGGGCCGGCCCGGGTCCGCACCAACGCCCAGACGAGCAGGAGTCCGAACAGGACCAGACCCGCCGCGCCGGTGGTCAGGAGCACCGTGAGGTACATGTTGTGCGGAGACACGGTGACGAGACCACCACCGACGTAGCGCCCGAATCCCGCTCCGGCCGGCTGGCCGATCAACCGGTCGCCGAGCGGGCGCTGAGAGTAGTCCTCCAGCAACTCGCGCCAGCCGTCGATCCGCCATCCGAAGGTTCCCGAAGCGGTCGAGACCGAGGAGACCGCGGTCCCCACCGACTCCCGCAAACCACTCGGCCCGACGAGCATCGCGAGCATGACCGCCACGACCCCACCCACCACCGAGACGCGCACGACACGCGACGCACGCGCGCTGGAGAGCCGGCCGGCCCGGAGCACCACCACGAGCACCCCGACCGTCGTCGCAGCCAGCGCCGTGCGCTGCTGGGTCGCAACCAGCGCCAACCCACCGGCACTCACGAAGAGCAGGTGCCGACGGGCCCCGGTCGCCATCGAGATCACGACCGCCTGACCGACGAGCAACGCCTGCGACGCGTTCAGACCCCGCTCTCCCGTCGCCGCGAAGGTCCCCAAGCCGTTGCGGAGCACGAACCATGCCGCCCACAGCACCAATCCGCTCGCGAGGATCCGCCACGCCCGCTCGACGGTCGGCCAGGCGTCGGCACCGACGCACACGATGACGAAGGCCACGGCGACCACGAAGGTGATCGTCTCCCGACTTGCATTGAAGGCACCTTGGATACCGGAGAGGTCGACACCACGGACCACTCCCACACCGACGAGCACGCCGAACCCGCCAAGGAGCGTCGGGAACCGCCATCCGACGGCCACCTGCATCACCAGCACCGCCACCAGCACCATCACGACCCCGTCGAGGAGGTAGACGGTGGTTGTCCGGAGATTTACCGGAACCGTGATCCCGAGACTGCTCAGCACACTGGCGATCGCGAGAATCCAGATCCCCAGCGTCGGCCGACGTCTGACGAGCAGCGTTGCCTCCGCGACGAGGGTGATCCCGATGCCGAGGCGGAGGGCATCGGTGAGGTCGATGCCGATCACGGGGACCCGGGTCCCTGGCTTGCGGCGTTCGCCCAGACGGCACCGCTCCCGAGCTCCATCGGTCTCAGCGCTGCGGCGTTGCCGGATCCCGCCGGCGCGAATCGGACCCGTTCGCAGCCGGGGCGCGGTCGGGGGCGTAGCCGTAGCCGTAGCCGTAGCCGCCCGCATCCGACGACACGTCGTTGAGCACCGCCCCCACGATCGGGGCGTTCACCTGGCGCAGGCTGCTCACTGCCCGCTGGATCGCCCGGCGCGACGACTGGCCGGCACGGGCCACGAGGATGGTGGCGTCGACGATGCGGGCCAGTGCCATGGCGTCGGACACGGCCAGGACCGGTGGGCTGTCGACGATCATCACGTCGATCGGAGCCTTCAGCACGCCGAGGAGCTCGGCGAGGCGACCCGAGGCCATGATCTCGGCCGGATTTGCCGGCACCGGGCCCGACGACATCACGAACAGCCCGTCGAGTCCGGCGACCGGACGTATGGCGTCGCGGACTGACACCTCTCCGACCAGCACCGAGGTCACCCCCACCCGGTTTGCGAGACCGAAGTAGAGGTTGAGGCGGGGGCGGCGCAGGTCGAGGTCGACCACCGCCACCCGCTTCCCCGCTCCGGCGAGCGACGCGGCCAGGTTGGCGACGACGGTGGTCTTGCCCTCGCCCGGGAGCGCGCTGGTGACCTGGTACGAGGTCACCTGCCCGTCGAGCATCTGGAACAGCAGCGAGGTCCGCAGCATGCCGATCGCCTCGGCGGCCGGGGAGGTGGGCTCATCGACGACGACGAGTGGGGACTCCACCTTCTGGCGCCGTCCCCCCAGCGACGGGATCTCGGTGAGCACCGGGAGTCCCGGGCCGAGGATCCGCTCGAGCGCGGTGTGGTCCTTGACCGTGTCGTCGAGGTACTCGAGCAGGAATGCGATGCCCACGCCGAGGAGCAGGCCGAGGATCGCGCCCAGCAACGCGTTGCGCAGCGGCTTGGGCTCCACCGGCGCCACCGGCACGTCGGCCTCGGCCAGGACGGCGGCCCCACCGGCGTCGGCGAGGTTGGCCGACACCTCGAGGCGACCCTGCTGCTCCACGAGGTAGGCCCGCTGGTCCTCGAGGGGAGCACGTCGGGTCGAGGTGGCGGGGAGCGCGGCGATCTGGGCGTCGATCTCGGCGATCTTCGTCGTGACCTCGTCGCCGGCCTCGATCAGCCGCTGCACGGTCGAGTCGAGCCGGTAGTCGACGTAGGCCTTGGCGTAGGCGTTCGCGTCGCGTGCCGCGAAACTCGGGGCGCTGCTGCGCGCGATCACCCGAACCACGTCCGACTCGTCGTCGGCCACGATGCGCACCGACACGGGGGCACCAACTGCTTCGCTGGCGGCGTCGGACACGGTGCGGCTGCGCAGGATCTGCACCTCGGTCTGGACGTTGCGGCGGGGGTCGTACCCCTGGCCGATCACGAACACCTGGTCGGAGGCCTGCCGACCGATCAGCACGTCGGCGCCGGCTTCGTAGACCTCGGACTGAGTGAGGGACACCCCAAAGGCCAGTGCCGCAACCACCACGGTGGCCGCAGCGACCACCCACGCCCGCCGGCGCAGGACTCCGAGGTAGAAGCGCAGGTCAACCACGTTGTCCCGGGGCTCCATCCACTTGCATGCTATCCGGCCGTCCGGCCGGGCTCCCGACAGGGACCCTGACTCCTGAACACCCGGTCACGGGAGAGCGGCGGCCCGCCGAGGAACTGCACGAAGGTGCGCACCAGTATCCACAGGTCGAGCGAGAGCGAGAGGTGCGCGATGTAGCAGGAGTCGTACTCGGGCGCCTCGTAGATCATGCCGGTGCTCGCCACCGAGACCTGCCACAGCCCGGTGCAGCCGGGGAGCACCCGGGTCCGCTGGGCCGCGAAGTCGAGCGGGTAGCGATCGGCGAGGGCGACCATCTCGGGTCGGGGCCCGACCAGGCTCATCCGGCGCACCGGCACCAGCAGCAGCTGGGGCAGCTCGTCGATGTGGGCCGCACGCAACGCCCGGCCCCACCACGGGATCGGGAACCCGGCGAGCGCGTACTTGTCGATCGCCGGGGGCACCGTCGGGGGCAGGGTCCGCAGCTTCAGGAACCGGAACGTCCGTCCTCGATAGCCGATGCGCTCCTGGACGACGAACGGCGAGGCGCGGAACACGAGCAGGGATCCGAGTGCGGCCACCACGATCACCGGCAGCGCCACCAGGGCGAGCACCGAACCGAGCACGACGTCCATGCCCGCCTTGGCCCACCACGTCAACGCAGAGCAGGGTCTGGGATCACTCACTGACGGCATCTCCGGGGACGCAGGTGTTCTTGTTGGCCCAGGGGACGGCCGATGCGTGGAAGTTAGCGCGTCGCAACGCACCTTTCTGTCCGGTTCGTCTGACACGACCGGCTCTGGTGTTGCCCGACCCACGGGACGCCGAGGACCCCCGATCCCGCCCTCGCAACGCAACCCCGGACCGCTTCACGCCTCGCCCGAAGCCGTATCTGCCCGTTCCCAGACCTGGCCGGCACCTGATCGAGCGGCACGTCGAGGTGAGTCCGGTCGAGCCGTGACCTGCACCCTGCCACCGGCACACTGCCGAGTAGGTTGCCCCATTCATACCACCAGCCCCTTCGCATGTCGGACCTCGACGATCGCCGGACAGACTCTCCAACAGGGCAACCCGTGAACCGGAACCTCGCGACCCCGAGCACGGCTCGACCGCGCATCCCGGAGGCGCGCGCGGAGCGCTCCGGACACGCCCCCCGGCGCGAGGTGCGGCGCCGGCGCCGCCGGGCCACCGCGACCCGATCCGTCGCGGTGTGGGTGCTCGCCACCACGGCGGCGGTGACCGCAGCGATGCTCCCCGGCCCCCAGGGAACCGAGATCGCGCTCCTCGATCCGATCGTCCGCGCGCTACTCGTGCTGGGCGTCGCCTGGACGGCCGCCCGGGCCCGACCAGGTGCCTGGATCGCCGCCGCCGCGATCACCACGGTCGGGACGACAGTCGGGCGCGGGGCGGTCGACACCGTCGGTCTGGCCGTCGCCGTCGCCGTCGCCGTCGCCGGGCTGGGTGCCATGGTCGCCGACCGGCTGCGAACCCGGGGGGGACCCCGGCCCGCGCCGACGATCGTCGGCGCCGGCGCCGGCGCCGGACTCACCCTGGTCGTCCTGCACCTCCCTGCGGGCGGGCCCTACGGCGGATCCGCATTGGTGGCGGCGGCAGTGGTCACCGTGCTCGTGGGATCGGGTGTGCGGCACTGCCCCCCGAGACTGCGACGCCGGATCCAGATCGGCATCGCCGCGTCGGTTGTGGCGCTCGGGTGCCTGGTCGGCGCGTTCGCGATCAGTGCGGTCGTCGCGCGGCCGCACGCCGATGCGGGCGCCGAGGCCGCGCGATCCGGGATCGACGCCGCCAGAGCCGGCAAAGCCCGCCGGGCCATCGCCCACTTCGACGAGTCCCGTCGACGCCTGGCCCAGGCCCGGCGTGTGCTCGACCAGCCGTGGGCCCGGGCGGCTGCAGTCGTGCCTGGTCTCGCCCACCAGGAACGGGCCCTGCGCAGGATGCTGGGCGATGCGGTGGACCTCGCCACCGTCGGGGCCCGGACCGTCCGGGACGCCGACGTCAGCCGCATCCGCCCGGTCGACGGTCGAATCGACCCCGCCTCCCTGGCTGGGCTCGAGGCCCCGCTCCTCGAGATCCGGGAGACCCTGCGCACCACCGGCCGGAGCCTCGACCGCCTCGACGCCACCTGGCTCGTCCCACCCCTGCGCAACGCTCGCAGCGAGCTGCGGGTCGGGCTCGACGACGCAATCGACGACGCCGACGGCGCACTGCTCGCCGCCCGGGCCGCCTATACGCTCCTCGGCGGCGCCGGCACCCGTCGGTACTTCGTCATGTTCACCACCCCGACCGAGACCCGGGGCACCAGCGGCTTCCTCGGGAACTACGGGATCCTCACCGCCGACGACGGCCGCCTGGACCTCACCGCGTTCGGGCGGAACCTCGAGCTCACCGACGGCGGGGACCCCGCGAGCCGGACTCTGACCGGGCTCGACGAGTACCTCACGCGCTACCGCGCAGCACGCCCGGCCAGGGAGTGGCGAGACATCAACTTCACGCCGGACTTCCCGACCGTCGCCGAGGTGGTGCGCCAGCTCTATCCGCAGTCGGGCGGGACACCGATCGACGGCGTTCTCGCCGTGGACCCTCGTGCCCTGTCCGCGCTCCTCACCCTCACCGGACCGGTGCTGGTGACCGGACTCGACGAGCCCCTGAACGCCGAAAACGCGTCGCGGATACTGCTGCGCGACCAGTACACGGACTTCCCCGCCATTGACGCCCGCACCGACTTCCTCAGTGACGTGGCCCGCACCGTGACCGACCGGCTCACCGGGGCGACCCTGCCGGGGCCACGGGACCTCGGGGCGCTGCTCGGTCCCGAGGTCGCCCGCAAGCACCTGCTCTTCACCACCTTCGACGAGTCCGGCAACGCCCTGTTGGACCGGCTCGGGACCCGGGGTCGGTTCGGACCCTTCCCGGGCGACGCGCTTGCGCTCGTCACCCAGAACCTCGGAGGGAACAAGATCGACCAGTTCCTCCACCGGAGCATCGACGTGCGGACGACCATCGACCCGGCGACCGGCACCCAGCGTTCCTCCGTGACCGTGCGCCTGCGCAACGACGCGCCCGCATCGGGACTCCCTGGTTACGTCATCGGCAACCGCTGGCGCCGCCCCTCAGGCACCAACATGGCCGTGGTGTCGCTGTACTCGCGATCGACCCTCGAGTCGGCCACGATCGACGGTGAGCCGGTGGCCCTCACCACCGGCCGCGAAGTCTTCGGCGTCTTCGACAACGTCATCGCACCGAACGCGATCGGGCGCGGACCGGTCACGTTCAGTGCCGACCAGGAGCTCGGACTCGAGGTGTTCACCGGTGACCTCGAGATCGCCCCGGGGACGACCCGCGAGTTGCGCTTCGAACTCGTCGGTCCGGCGAGGCTCCTCACCGGACAGACTCCACCCCGCTACCGCCTCGACCTCTGGCAGCAGCCGGTGGTCAACGCCGACCGGATCACGGTCACGGTGGAGACGAGCGCACCGTGGGCGCTCACTGATCCGGCAGGAGGATTCACCGTCCGTGACGGCCGCGCGTCGTTCGAGTCGACCGTTCGGCGCGACCGCACCCTCACCGTCGCGCTCGACGGCCCCCCGACCCCGGCGTCGTGAACTCGATGGGCACGGCGGTGTCGCCGACCTGGAACTCCGAGGGCCAGCGCTCGACCCCCGCCTCGTCCACGGTCCACCCGGGGATCCGGGCGCACAGCGCCTCGAGGAGGATCACCCCGGCCTGGCGGGCGGCGTGCGCGCCGATGCAGAAGTGGATCCCGGTCCCGAAGCCGAGGTGGCGCTCGGGGCGGCGGTCGACGTCGAAGCGGTCGGGGTCGGGGAACTCACGCTCGTCGCGGTTCGCCGACCCGTAGAGGAGGATCACCCGCTGGCCGGCCCGCATCGGGACCCCGGCGACCTCGGCGTCGCGGACCAGGGTCCGGGTGCCGAACTGGAGCGGCACGGCGAGCCGCAGGACCTCCTCGAACGCGGCGGGCACCCGGGCGGGGTCGGCGGCGAGCGCGGCCCGCACGCCGGGGTGGGCGGCGAGGAGACGGGCACCGGCGCCGATCACCTTGGGGAGCGACTCGACGCCCCCGATCACCATCGTCGTGAGCTGCGTGGTGATCTCGACCTCGGTGAGCGGTCGCCCGTCGAGGTCGAGCGCGGCCAGGGCGGCGACCACCGGGCCCGGCGTGCCGTCGGCGAGCTGGGCGCGCACGTCGGCACCGACCGTCGCCGCCAGCTCGATCATGGCCGCCTGTCCGGCGGCGCTGATCCCCGGGACGGTGCCGTCGCGACGGGCGAAGGCGTTCACGAGCGCGGTCACGCGGTCGTGGTCCACGTCGCGCAGGCCGAGCTGTCGGCAGGTCGCGGCCGTCGCCACCGGGGCGGCGAGGTCCCGCACGACGTCGAGCCGACCCCGGGGGACGAGGGCGTCGAGTCGGGCCCCGACGTCGGCCCGCACCGCGGCCTCGGTCCGGCGCAGGGCCCCGGGGGTGAACGCCGGGGCGAGCGCGGCGCGCAGCACGGTGTGGCGCGGCGGATCGAGCATGGAGAAGGTGGTGACGGGCCCGTCGGGGCCGGCCCGGGCCGCGACCGGGGGCCCGTCGTTGCGGACGAGCAGGCGCTCCCGGTGGCTCACCGGGCCCTCGACGATCGAGAAGTCGGTCCGGTTCCGGCTGACCTCCCACACGTCGGCGAAGCGCGGCAGGGCCACGGCGTCGTACTGCGGCAACGGGTAGGCGCGGAACGCGTCCCGCAGGGCCCGGTGCACCGGGTACGGGTCCGTCATCACGTCGGGCCCGAACGGGTCGAAGCGGATGTCGCCACCGGGGTCGGGCATCGCTCCGGACCGTACCGCGCCCCGGGCCGCCGGGCCGCGGTAGCGTCCGGCCATGACCCCGGACCTCGCCGTCGCCGACGCCACCACCCAGGCCGAGCTCGTCCGCACCGGCGAGGTCGGCCCCACCGAGCTCGTCGACGCCGCCCTCGCGCGCATCGCCGCGGTGAACCCCGTCCTCAACGCGGTCATCCACGACCGCAGCGCCCAGGCCCGGTCCGACGCCGCCGGACCGCTCCCCGACGGGCCCTTCCGCGGCGTGCCCCTCCTCGTCAAGGACCTCGACGGCGACGTGGCCGGGACCCCGACGCACCTGGGCAACCGCCTGCTGCGCGACCTCGGGCACACGGTCGCGGCCGACAGTCACATGATCACGGCACTGCGGCGGGCCGGCTTCGTCGTCGTGGGGAAGACCAACACCCCCGAGTTCGGGCTCCTGCCGACCACCGAGCCGCTCGCGTACGGCCCGACCCGCAACCCCTGGGACACCACGCGCAGCCCGGGGGGCTCGAGCGGGGGCTCCGCCGCCGCCGTCGCGTCGGGCATGGTCCCGGTCGCCCACGCGGGCGACGGCGGCGGGTCGATCCGCACCCCGGCCGGCCACTGCGGGCTGGTCGGGCTCAAGCCGGCCCGCGGCCGCACCTCGGTCGGCCCCCAACGCGGCGAGGTGTGGTCGGGCCTCGTGGCCCGCCACGTGCTCACGCGGTCGGTGCGCGACTGCGCCGCGGTCCTCGACGCGGTCTGCGGACCGATGCCGGGCGACCCCTACACCGCGCCGCCGCCCGCCCGCCCCTTCGCCACCGAGGTGGGCGCCGACCCGGGCCGGCTGCGCATCGGCCTGCGGACCGAGGCCCCCGGCGGGCTCGCCGCCGTCGACCCGGTGTGCGTGGCCGCGGCCGAGGACGCCGCCCGGCTGCTCGAGTCGCTCGGGCACCACGTGGAGCCGGCCGGGCCCGCGACCCTCGACGAGCCCGGGCTCCTCGAGGCCTTCACCACCATCCTGATCACGGGCGTGGTCCACGACCTCAGCGAGCTCGCCGGGATCGCGGGCCGACCGGTCACCGCCGACGACGTCGAGCCCCTCACCTGGGCGCAGTACGAGATGGGCCTCGCGGTCAGCGCCGGGCAGTACGTCGCCGCCCTCGACCTGGCCCACCGCTGGTCCCGGGGGGTGGTGGGCTGGTGGCAGGAGGGGTTCGACCTGCTCCTCACCCCCACCTGCGCCGAGCCGGCGCCGGTCCTCGGCGACGTCTTCGGACCGCCCGAGGCGCCGTTCCACGCGCTCGAGCGGGCGGTGCCGTTCGCCGCGTTCGTCGCCCCGTTCAACGTCACCGGCCAGCCGGCGTGCTCGCTGCCGGGCTTCTGGACCGACGCCGGTCTGCCCATCGGCGTGCAGCTCGTCGCCGACCAGTACCGGGAGGACGTGCTCCTGCGGGTCGCGGCCCAGGTCGAGGCGGCCCGCCCCTGGGCCCACCGGCGGCCCCCCGTCCACGCCTGAGGCCCCGGCCGGGGCCCGCCCCACCGTCGGTACGCTCGGCGCATCGACGCGCTCGCCCGCTTCTCCCCGCCCGTCCGGGCCTGGTTCGAGGCTGCGTTCACCGCGCCCACCGAGGTCCAGGCGGCGGGCTGGGCCGCGATCGCCGACGGGGGTCATGCGCTCCTCCTCGCACCCACCGGGTCGGGCAAGACCCTCGCCGCGTTCCTGTGGGCGGTCGACGACCTCACCCGCGTGGCGACCCCGGCGCGGCGCCGGGTCCTCTACGTGTCGCCGCTCAAGGCGCTGGCGGTCGACATCGAGCGCAACCTGCGCGCGCCGCTCGTGGGCATCGGGCACGCGGCCGACCGGCTGGGCGTCGGCGTGCGGGTCCCCACGGTGGCCATCCGCACCGGCGACACCCCGAACGACGAACGGCGGCGGATCCAGCGCGACCCGCCCGACATCCTGATCACCACCCCCGAGTCCCTGTACCTCATGCTCACGTCGAAGGCCCGCGAGGTGCTGCGCGACGTCGGCACGGTCATCGTCGACGAGATCCACGCGGTGGCGGGCACGAAGCGCGGGGCCCACCTCGCGCTCTCGCTCGAACGGCTCGAGGAGCTCACCGCGACCCCACCCCAGCGCATCGGGCTGTCGGCCACCCAGCGCCCCCTCGAGGAGATCGCCCGGTTCCTCGGGGGCCGGACCGAGGCCGGGTTCCGCCCGGTCACCGTGGTCGACACCGGCTCGCGCAAGGACCTCGACCTCGAGGTCGTGGTGCCGGTCGACGACCTGCGCGAGATGGGGAAGGTGCCCGACACGCCCATCGACGCCGACGGCAACCTGGCCGTGACCCAGAGCATCTGGACCCACGTGCACCCGGCCCTGCTCGAGCTGGTGCGGGCGCACCGCAGCACGCTCATCTTCGTCAACGCCCGTCGGCTCGCCGAGCGCCTCGCCGCCCAGCTCAACGACCTCGCCGGTGAGGAGCTCGTGAAGGCCCACCACGGGTCCATCGCGCGCGAGCAGCGGCTCGGGATCGAGGACGCCCTCAAGCGGGGGGAGCTGCGGGCGTTGGTGGCCACGAGCTCGCTCGAGCTCGGCATCGACATGGGCGCGGTCGACCTCGTCATCCAGGTCGAGTCCCCGGGCTCGGTCGCCCGCGGCCTGCAGCGCGTGGGGCGGGCCGGTCACCACGTCGGGGCGCCGAGCCGGGGCCGCATCTTCCCGAAGTACCGCGGCGACCTGCTCGAGGCCGCTGCGCTCGCACCCCGCATGACCGACGGCCTGGTCGAGGAGACCCGCTACCTGCGCAACCCGCTCGACGTGCTCGCCCAGCAGGTGGTCGCCGCCTGCGCGGTCGACGACTGGGACGTGGACGCGCTGCTCGCGATGGTGCGCCGCACCGCCGCGTTCGCCGACCTGTCCACCGACGCCTTCACCGCCGTGCTCGACCTCCTGGCCGGCCGCTACCCCTCCGACGAGTTCGCGGGCCTGCGGCCCCGCATCGTGTGGGACCGCACCGCCGGGACGGTCCGGGGCCGCGACGGGGCCGGACGGGTGGCGATCGCCAACGGCGGCACGATCCCCGACCGGGGCCTCTTCGGCGTGTTCCTGCCCGAGGGCACGCGGGTCGGCGAGCTCGACGAGGAGATGGTCTACGAGAGCCGGCCCGGCGACGTGTTCCGGCTCGGCGCGTCGACCTGGCGGATCCAGGAGATCACCCACGCCCGCGTCGTGGTCACCCCGGCCCCGGGCGAGCCCGCCCGCATGCCCTACTGGCACGGCGACACGCCGGGCCGGGCGGCCGAGGTGGGCCGGGCCGTGGGGGCGACCGTACGCGACCTCGTGCACCGCGATCCCGACGACGCCCGGGCCCGACTCGAGCGCGACCACCGGCTCGACCCCCGGGCCGCCCGGAACCTCGTCACCTACCTCGACGACCAGCGGCGGGCGACCGGCGTGGTGCCCGACGACCGCACCGTGGTGGTCGAGCGCTTCCGCGACGAGATCGGCGACTGGCGGGTCTGCATCCTGTCGCCCTTCGGCGCCCGCGTGCACGCACCGTGGGCGATGGCGATCGAGGAGCGTCTCGCCCGCCGCCTCGACCTCGACGTCGACATCCTCTGGAGCGACGACGGCATCGCGCTCCGGCTGCCCGAGGCGATCGAGGACCTCCCGATCGACGAGCTGCTCGTTCCCCCCGACGAGGTCGAGGAGCTCGTGGTCGCCCGGCTCCCCGCCACCGCCCTGTTCGCGTCGCGGTTCCGGGAGGCGTCGGCCCGGGCGCTCCTGCTGCCGCGTCGCCGCCCCGGAGAGCGGACGCCGCTGTGGCAGCAGCGCAAGCGCGCCGCCGACCTCCTCCAGGTCGCGGGTCGCTACCCCGACTTCCCCATGCTCCTCGAGGCGACCCGCGAGTGCCTGCGCGACGTCTTCGACCTCGCGGCGCTGCGCGAGGTGCTGCGCGGCCTCCAGGACCGCACCGTCCGGGCGGTGGCGGTCGACACCCCGCACGCGTCGCCGTTCGCGCAGTCGCTGCTCTTCGGGTGGATCGCCGCCTACATGTACGACGGCGACGCGCCCCTGGCCGAGCGGCGGGCGGTGGCCCTCGCGCTCGACCAGGAGCTGCTGCGCGAGCTCCTCGGGAGCGACGAGCTGCGCGAGCTCATCGACCCTGACGCGTTGACCTCGCTCGAGCTCGAGCTGCAGTGGCTGGCCCCCGACGGGCGCCGGGTGCGCAGCGCCGACGACCTCCACGACCTGCTCCGCGACCTCGGCGACCTGCGCGACGACGAGATCGTGAGCCGTTCGGGAGTTGACGTCGCCCCGCTCCTCGAGGGACTGTTGTCGGAGCACCGTGCGATCCGGATCCGGGTCGCCGGGGAGGCCCGGGTGGCCGCAGCCGAGGACGCAGCGCGGTTCCGCGATGCACTTGGCGCCGCCACGCCGCGAGGCCTCCCCGGCACCTTCACGGAGCCGGTCGCCGATCCGATGGCCGACCTGGTCGCCCGGTTCGCCCGGACCCACGGCCCGTTCACCCCGGGCGAGGTCGCGGCGCGCCTCGGGTGCGCCGAGGAGCCCGTGCGACGCGCGCTGGAACGGCTCGAGGCCTTCGGACGCGTCGTCACCGGCGCGTTCCGACCCGACGGCCACGGCCAGGAGTGGTGCGACGCCGACGTCCTTCGCCGTCTGCGCCGCCGCTCGCTCGCCCGCCTCCGGCGCGAGGTCGAGCCGGTCGACGCCGAGACCTTCGCCCGCTTCTGCACCGACTGGCACGGGATCGGCGAGCGCCGGGGCGGGACCGACACGCTGCTCGACGCCGTCGCCCGCCTCCAGGGCGCGCCGGTGCCGGCGTCGGTGCTCGAGACCGACGTCCTGCCCGCGCGCGTCGACGGGTACCGGCCGGCCGACCTCGACGAGCTGCTCGCCACCGGGGATGTCGTGTGGATCGGCGCGGGGGGCATCGGCGCCCACGACGGGCGGGTGACGCTGTGCTTCCGCGACGCGGCCCGACTGCTCGCCCCGGGCCCGATCGGCGACCCGCCGAGCGGCCCGGTGGTCGACGCGCTGCGCGCCCACCTCGGGTCCCACGGCGCGTCGTTCTGGCCCGACCTCGTGCGCGCCGCCGGGACCGCCGACGAGCGGGCCGTGCTCGCAGCGCTCTGGGACCTGGTCTGGGCGGGCGAGGTGACCAACGACGGCCTCGCGCCCCTGCGCGCGTTCCTCGGTGGGCGGTCCCGGGGCGGGAGCGCCCCCCGCGGCCGCCCCCGGCCCGGACGGCTCACCCGGCTCGGGCCTCCGGCGGGCGCTGGACGCTGGTCGCTGGTCGCCGCGCTGCGGGTGCCGGCGCCGACACCCACGGAGGTCGCGGCGGCCCGGGCCACGCAGCTGCTCGATCGCCACGGGGTGGTCACCCGCGAGGCGGTGCGGGCCGAGGGCGTGCCCGGCGGGTACGCCGGCGTCTACCCGGCCCTGCGCACGCTGGAGGAGGCGGGACGGGTCCGGCGCGGGTACTTCGTCGCCGGGCTGGGCGCGGCCCAGTTCGCCCTCCCCGGGGTCGCCGAGCGGTTGCGCGCGGCGCGGCCCGAGGGGCGCGACGGCCCGGTGGTCCTGGCCGCCACCGACCCCGCGCAGCCCTACGGCGCCGCCCTCCCCTGGCCCGACTTCCCAGTCTTCCCCGTCCCGCCCGGCGCACCCGGGGACGACGACGACACCGGGGGGACGGCCGGCCCGGGCGGGACGCGGGCCGGGCGCCCGAGCCGGTCGGCGGGCGCCGTCGTGGTCCTGCAGGGCGGGACCCTGGTCGCCCACCTCGACCTCCGTGCCCACCACCTGCGCACCACGGCCGGTCCCGGGGGCCCGCCCGACGCCACCGACTGGGTCGGGGTCCTCGCCGACCTCGTGGCCCGCGCCCCCCGCCGCCGGCTCGAGATCCAGCGGGTGAACGGGGTCCCGGTACGCTCCACGCCACTCGGGGCCGCGCTCGACGCCGTCGGGTTCGTCCCCACCCCGCGCGGGGTCGTGCTGCGGGGCTGACCCCGACCCGGTCCGCCGGGCCCGTCCCGTCCCCACCCCGGGAGCGCCGTGCGCCTCGCCCTCCGAGAGATCCGCCGCACCAGGCTCCGGTTCTCGCTGCTCGCGGGTGCGGTCGGTCTGCTCGTGTTCCTGATCCTGTTCCAGTCGACCCTGCTCAGCACGCTGCTGTCGTTCTTCTCGGGGGCGCTCGGATCCCAGTCGGGCACGGTGGTCGTCTACAGCGAAGACGCCCGCAAGAACCCCGAGGGGTCGATCCTGCCGCTCGCCACCGTCGACGCGGTCGCCGGGGTCCCCGGCGTCGGTGCGGCGGGCCCGTTCGGCGTCGACACCATGACCGCCCGGGCGGGCGGTGAGGAGCTCGACGTCGCGCTGCTCGGCTACCGCCTCGACGGCCCCGGCCGCCCGACCACGCTGGTGTCGGGACGGCTCCCCCGCGACGGCAGCGAGGGCGTGGCCTCCGACATCGACGCCGACCGGGGGTTCGCCGTCGGCGACACCGTCCGCATCGTGGGGCCCGACGGGACGCTGCCGATCCGGATCGTGGGCCTCGCGCGCGACATCCGGTTCAGCGTGCAACCCGGGGTCTTCGTGTCGTACGAGACGTTCGAGGACGCGTCGCGGGTCAAGAACCCCGACGCCCTCGCCATCCTGCCGTCGATGGTCGTGGCCACCCCCGACCGGGGTGTGGCCCCGTCCACCGTCGCCGACCGCATCACCCGGTCCGTCGCCGGCGTCGACGCCCTCAGCCGCGCCGACGCCCTGGCCCAGCTCCCCGGGGTCGCCGCGGTCAACAGCTCCTTCTCCATCATCCAGGGGCTCGCCTTCGTCGTCGTCACGCTCGTGGTGGGCATCTTCTTCGTGATCCTCACCGTGCAGAAGGCGGCCGCCCTCACGCTCCTGCGGGCCATCGGCGCGTCGTCGGGCCGACTGGTCCGCTCGCTGCTCGCGCAGGTCCTGCTCGTGATGGTCGGTGGGATCGTCATCGGCGCCGGCCTCCTGCTCCTGGCGTCGCTCGGCTCGAGCCCCGACTTCCCCATCGGGTTCGACGTCGGGATCGTGGTGACCCGCGGCGTCGTGCTGGTGGTCCTCGCGGCCATCGCCTCCCTGGCCGCGATCCGTCGGGTGCTGCGCATCGACCCCATCGCGGCCACCGTCCCGGCCGGGGTGGAGCGATGAGGCTCGCGCTGCGCGAGCTGCGGCGGAGCCGGCGCCGCTTCGTGCCCACGACGGTCGCGTTGGCGTTGCTGGTCGTGCTGCTGCTCATGCTCGGCGGCCTGCTCGACGGGCTCTACATCGGCAGCACCGGCGCGCTGCGGTCCCAGGACGACGAGCTGGTCGCCTTCGACCGCGCAGCCCGTGAGTCCACGCTGCGCTCGCGCGTGGAGCCCGCCACCCGCGCCGAGATCGAGGCGGTCCCCGGCGTGCGCAGCACCTCGGGCTTCGGCATCGCGCTGGTCGGGGCCGACGTGCCCCGCACCGACGAGCTCGCCGATGCCGCGGTCATGGGGTACGAGGGCCGGGTCGGTGGCGTCCCCGCCCCGCCCGCACCGGGGCGGGCGTGGGCCGACCGGTCGCTCGAGGCCCGGGGCGTGCGCATCGGCGACGTGGTGCGGGTGGGCCCGACCCGGATCCCGCTGCGGGTGATCGGCTGGGTCGACGACACGAACTACCTCCAGCAGGGCGGGCTGTGGGTGGAGCCCGGCACCTGGCGGACCGTGCTGGCCGAGTCCCGGCCCGGCGCCGCGGTGGGCGACGACGTGTTCCAGAACGTCTGGATCGACGTCGCGTCCGGGGCCGACCCCCTGCGGGTGGCGGCCGCGATCGACGCCGCGACCGGGACCACCCGGACGATCACCCGGGCCGAGGCCGTGCTCGCCCTCCCCGGGATCCGCGAGCAGAACGCCACCTTCACCCAGATCATCGGCGTGACCTTCCTCGTGGCCGGCCTGGTGGTCGCGCTGTTCTTCGCCCTGCTCACCCTCGAGCGCACCCCCATGCTCGGGGTGCTCAAGGCACTCGGAGCGTCGTCGCGTCAGCTGGTGGGCGCCCTCATGACCCAGACCGTCGCCGTCACCGTCGTCGCCTTCGTCGTGGGCGGCGTGGTCGCCCTCGGCCTCGACCGGCTGATCCCGCCCGAGGTGCCCCTGGTGGTGACCCCGGGACGGGCGCTGTTCGTGGCCGTGGGCATCTTCGTGGCCGCCGTGATCGGCGGCGCCGTGTCGCTCCGCCGGATCATCCGCATCGACCCCGCCTCCGCCATCGGCACCGGCACCTGAAAGGACCCCCATGCCCGCCCTTGTGCTCCAGAACGTGCGCAAGACCTATCCGTCCGGCGACAGCGAGATCGTGGCGCTCGACCGGGCCAACCTCGAGGTACCCGACGACCAGATCCTCGCCCTGGTCGGACCGTCGGGATCGGGCAAGACCACCCTCCTGTCGATCGCGGGCGGGTTGCTGTCGGCGACCGAAGGGCACGTGGTGGTGGGCGGCCACGACATCACCGAGTACTCCGCGAAGCAGCTCACCGAGTTCCGTCGGGCCGAGGTCGGCTTCGTGTTCCAGACCGTGAACCTCGTGCCGTTCCTCACGGCCCGCGAGAACGTGATGGTCGCGACCGAGCTCGCCGGGCGGGGCAACGAGAAGGCGACCCGGGCCCGGGCCGATCAGCTGCTCGAGGAGCTCGGGCTCGCGCACCGGGCCGAGAACCTCCCCGCCCAGCTCTCGGGCGGCGAGCGCCAGCGGGTGGCGATCGGCCGGGCGCTGATGAACGAGCCGAAGCTCATCCTCGTCGACGAGCCGACCTCGGCCCTCGACACCAGCCTCGGCAACCAGGTGATGGCGCTCATCGTCGGCGAGGTGAAGCAGCGGTCGACCGCGGCGATCATCGTCACCCACGACACCCGCATGACCCACTACGCCGACCGGACGGTCGAGATCACCGACGGCATCCTCGCCGCCTGACCCTCCCGGCGTGGTGTTTGGACGTGGGCGGGGCCCATGGCCCCGGCCCACGTCCAAACATGTGGGCGAGGGCAGGGGTACCTCAGCGTCGTGCGATCAGGGATCGAGCCACGTGGAGGTTCGCTCCCGGGAACAGGCGCCGCATCTCGTCGGCGTCGAGCAAGCTGGTGGCGTCGACGAATGCCTCGACGTAGGCCCGGTCTGGTCGGGTGATCCAGCCCCAGACGGTGAAGTTCCGGTAGAGCCGCTTCTGCCAGCGCTTCGGGAGGTAGTTGACGAACGGGGTGAGCACGTGCGGCTCGAACGGGAAGGCCCGGTTCGGGGTCTGCACGAAGTACCGCCGCCCCACCCGGGCGATCTCTCGGGCGACGGCGTCGTGGTCGGCAACGTGCTCGATGACCGAGTTGGAGAAGACGATGTCGAAGGCCCCGTCGGCGAAGGGGAGCCGGGTGGCGTCGGCGACGATCTGACGCATCGGCGTCGACCCCGACGCAAGATTCAGGAGGGTCACGTCGGGCACGACGGGGATGAGGCCCCAGACCTGGGGGGTGCCGCCCACGTCGAGAACGGTCGTGGAGGGCGTGATCCCTGCCCACTCGACGAAGCGCTCCATCCGTCGGCGGCGGGTGATCTGCAGGATCGGACGCCAGACCCGCTGGATCCGATCGCTCACGACGGTGAGCATAACCCCAGATGCCCGCAGTGCGTGTTTGGACGTGGGCGGGGCCCATGGCCCCGGCCCACGTCCAAACACCACGGTCAGGCGGCGATGCGGAACCGGGCGACGACCAGGCCGGCGCCGACCACCGACGCTGCGATCAGGCCGGGACCGGCGCCGGGGCCCCAGCCGTCACCCCAGCCCGCCAGCGTCCACACCACGGCGCCGACCACCCAGGCGGTCATGCCGACGAGCATCGCGGGCTCGGCCTTGCGGAGGAGCAACGCGGCGACGAGGAGCACGACCAGCTCCACCGGGAAGAACGCCGGGAACACCGCCAGGATCGCGCCGCCGGCGGTGGCGACGCCCTTGCCACCCCCCCGGAAGCCCGTCCACACCGGCGCCACGTGACCGGCGATCGCCGCCGTCGCCCCGAGGTACGCGCCGGCGTCACCCGCGATCAGCCAGCCGAGCAGCGCGGCGAGCACCGCCTTGCCCCCGTCGAGGAGGATCACCACCGCGCCCCAGACCTTGCCGACGGAGCGAATGGTGTTGAACCCGCCGGGGTTGCCGCTCCCGGTCGCACGGATGTCGACCCGTCCGCGCGTGGCGAGCCGGGTGACGAGCACTGCGTTCGGGACCGTCCCGATCAGGTAGCCGACGACGACCGCCGCGACCGCGAGGACGCCGTCGACCACAGGGTCAGCCGCCCGAGACGTCCTGGGGCCGGGCCCGGCCGGCGGCGATCCAGGGCATCATCGCCCGGAGCCGCTCGCCGACCTCCTCGATCTGGTGCTGGGCGCCCCGGCGCCGCAGGGCGTTGTAGACGGGGCGACCGGCCCGG
>CAIUKV010000041.1 GCA_903899845.1 uncultured Actinomycetes bacterium | reverse complement strand
GTGAGGGGGATGGCGGTGCCCCAGACGCCACCGGTCATGGTGACGACGAACGCCTCGTTCCCGGCGGCGGCGTCGCGGAACGTCCCGCCGGCGACGCATTCACCGGGGGCCGCACACTCCACCGCCGTGGTCCGGGCGTCGCGGACGGCTCGGCACGTCCGGTCGGGCTGTCGGCGAGCTGCGTCCGCCGTCGGGCCCTTCGCAATGAGTCGTCCTGATCCACGAGTGCCCGGGAATCGCCAATGGCCAAGGTCCTGCTCCACCACGAGAAGATCGCCACCTCGATCACCGGGGCGGTGGCGTACCGGATCCGCTACGCGTCGCACGACCTGAACGGACGGCCCACCGAGTCAACGGGGCTCGTGATCGCCCCCGAGGCACCGGGTGAGAGCCGACGGGTGATGTCGTGGGCGCACGGCACCACCGGGATCGGCGACGCGGCGTGCCCGTCGGCCCAGCCCGATCCCGCCCGTGACCTCACGCTCTACTTCTCACCGGGGAGCACCACGGAGATCGACTTCGGCGTTCCCGGCCTGCAGCGCTCCATCGACGACGGATGGGTGGTCGTCGCCACCGACTACCAGGGCCTCGGCACCCCCGGGATCCACCAGTACACGGTCAACCGCACGAACGCGATCGACGCCGTCACCATCGTGCACGCGGCACGGGAGCTCCCCGTGGGGGCGGGCACGAGGTTCGGTGTCGTCGGGTGGTCGCAGGGTGGCGGCACGGCCGCGGCGACGGTCGAGCTCGACCCGGCCGACTACGGCGACTGCGAGATCGTCGGCACGGCCTGCATGTCGCCCGGCGTTCCGATCATCGGCCTGAAGCAGCCCGGACTGGGCTCGGCGGTCAGCGGTGGTGGCACCATCCCCCCCGACGGGCACCTGTTCATGATCCTCGCCGGCACCGCGGCGGCCTTTCCCGACACGCTCTCGCTCGGCGACGTCTTGACGCCGGTCGGCAAGCAGGTGTTCGACGCCGGCTGGAACGTGCAGGGGGTCCACCACCTGACGGACTCCCTGATCCGTGCGTTCAGACACGAGGGTCCCGTCATGGCCGTCGATCCGGCGAAGCTGCCGGCGTGGATCGACGCCTTCACCCGGGGGTCGGCGACCTCTCGCACCCCGGTCGCCCCGGTCCTGGTGCTGCGCGACGCCCAGGTCGACGACGGCCCGTGCCCCACCTCGTGGCAGCTCGGCTACATCGAGGCGGTGAAGGCGCTCGGCGGCGACATCACCGAGACCGTCTACCCCGACGACGACCACTTCTCGCTGCCCCAGAGCTCGATCGACCACGCCCGGGAGTGGCTGGCGTCGAAGTTCTGAGCGGCTCGGGCGCGCCGCCACGGCGCTTCTCGGTGGGCGGTTCCCGGCCCGCCGTCGTCGGCGAACGGCGGGTCCTGCCGGTGGTACCGTCCGCCGCCGATGGCCATCGTCGATGGCCGGTCGAGACCATCTGGACGCCACCGTGACGACACCCTCCCAGTTGACCCCGCTCGGGGAGTGGCACCAGCCCGGCGGTGCCGTCACCACGTGGGTCCCGACCGCGGCCACCCTCGGGGCGGTCCGGCACGCCCGTCCGAGCCCCGTTCCCCCGAGCCACCAGCAGCGACAGCACATCCGCGCCTTCGAGCGGTTCCGGGCGGAAGGACTCGCGATGTCACGGATCGTCGTCGTGGCCTGGACCGAGCCGGGGCGGTGCGATCTCGAGGCCATGACGGGTGCGATCGCCGCCCACCTGCAGCGCCACGACACCTACGCCAGTGTCTTCGAGAACGGCACTGATGGTGAGATCGTCCGCTCGGTGGTGGAGGACGCGACCGAGATCGTCTTCGAGCCGGCGACACGCGGTGAGATGTCGTGGGAGGACTTTCGTACGTCGCTGCTCGACACACCGGGTCCGCTCGACTGGGACTGCATGCGGTTCCACGTGGTCCAGTACCCGACGCACTTCACCGTGTGCGCCTGCATCGACCACGTGCGGTGTGACGGTGCGCTGATCGCGCCCGTGTTCGACGACCTCCACTTCGGGTACCTCGCTCACGTGGGTCTGGAGTCACCGATGCCGCGCCCACCGAGCGTGAGCCACGTGACGTCGTGCGAGCGCCAGGCCGCGCTCACGGAATCGCTGACGACGACGTCCGACGAGGTCGTCCGGTGGACCGAGTTCCTCGACGGCGCCGCCCCGTCGCCGTTCGGGACGGTCCCCGACGCCACGCCGTGCGTCCTGACCAGCCGACCCCTCGTCGACGCCGGGACGATGGACGCCTTCGAGCGGGTGTGCACCGGCGCGGGTAGCCGCCTCGTCGGGGGTGTCCTGGCCGTCGTCGCCCGGGTGTGGGAGGAGGTCGTCGGCTCGCCGACGCTCCGGGCGATCGTGCCGGTGACGGCGCCGGAGGACCTGGGAGGGCTCGGATGGTTCACGGGGGTGGTCCCGGTGGTCGTCCCGGTGGTCGTCCCGGCCACGGACCAGGCGACCGAGCCGGCGATCGCGCACGCGCAGGCCGCGTTCGAGGCGGCGCGCCACCTGAGCCGGATCCCACCGGAGGCGGTCCGGGACCTGGTGGGCGTCGGCGGTGCCCCGAACTCCACCGACTGGACGACGCCGTTGGTGTCGCTGATGGACTTCACGCGACCGGGAGTGGCGATCGGAGCGGTCGCCACCTGGCAGAAGCTCGACGGCCGCCTTCTGCTCAACGAGGGGGCGGCGAAGCAGGTGGGCCTGTGGTTCTCGCGGCACGCCGACGGGTTGGCGTTGACGACCGCGTTCCCCGACACCGCCGATGGGCACGGAGTGATGGACCGACTGGTGGAGCGGATCGGGGCGGGGTTCCGCTCAGTCGCCGAGTCGGCTCCACGATGACGCGGCGCGGGTCCGGCCGGCCGGGTGACGTCCCCGGTCCGCTCGTGAGCCACGTCGACCAGCTGCTGCTCCTGACCCGGTCGGCGGGCCAGGACGCGATCATCCAGGGCCTGTGGCGGTTCGACCACCCGCTCGAGCCGGCAACGGTGCAGGCGGTCCACGACGCGCTCGGACGCGGGGTGCTCGCCCGGCTGATGGAGCGATCGGTGGTGCCGTTCGGGCGACCCCGGTGGGTGGCGGCTCCGCGGCCGCCCGGCCCGGACGTCGCCCCGGAACCCCGCTCGCCGGACGACCTGTGGGACTGGGCCGACGCGCAGGTCGACCTTCCGCTCGACCCGGAGCGGGGCCCCGGATGGCGGATGGGCGTGCTGCCCCTCACCGACGGGACCACCGTCGTGAGCGTCACGGCGTCGCACTGCATCATCGACGGCTTCGGCTACTTCGACGCCGTGGCCAGGGCGGGTTCGGGAGAAGCGTTCCCGGGCCCCCCGTTGCCGATGCCGGACGAGCACCGGGCGGCGACCATCCGCGCCGATCTCCGCCAGACGCTGCGCGACCTTCCCGCCGTGGCGCGGGCGCTCGGACAGGTCGGCCGGTCGTTCCGGTCCCGCCGACCGAGCGGGCGATCCGGCGTGGGCGGAGCCGACCGCGGGGACGAGCTCGCCACGATGTCCACGGTCGTGGCGATGGTCGCCTCCGACGACTGGGACGCGCGTGCGATCGCGCTCGGAGGAACGGATCGATCCCTCCTGATGGCCGTAGCCGCCCGGCTCGGTGAGCGCCTCGGGCGAGCCCGACGTGGCGTGTCGACCCTCCTGGTGCCGGTGCGCGACCTCGACGACGATCCGGAGGTGACGGCGAATCCCATTGCGCTGGCCCGCGTGGGGATCGCGGTGACCGAGGCCCACGACCTGCCCCGAGTCCGGGCGGCGACCGGCGCGGCGATCGCCCGCGTCCGGACCGAGCCCGACGACCGCGTGCTCCTGCCCCTCGTGCCGTTCGTTCCCCGGCGGGCCGTGACGGCGGTGAGCGAGGGAGTGTTGGGTCTTGCCGACGACCGCCCGGTCAACGTCTCGTTCCTGGGGGAGATCCCCGAAGGAGTGCTCGGAATCGCCGGCACCCCGGCCCGGTGGTTCTGGCCCCGGGGTGTCGACCGGAAGGTGACGAGCGGGTCCCTCGCCCGGCGCGGCGGCGTGCTCACCGTCCACGCCGGCACCCTCGACGGATCGCTCGTCGTGTCGGTGACCTCGTACCAGCCCGAACTCGCGAACACCCGCGATGCACTGCAGGCCGTCGTCGCGGAGACGCTTGCCGAGTACGGCGTGCAGGCCGAGATCCGGTGAGCCGCCACCCGGCGGCTGCGGCACGTTTCCGGCTGACGAACCTCGACCAGACCGCATGGGCGTTGGCGGACGCGACCGGCCGATCCCAACTCGTCCAGGCGATCTGGGTCTACGACGGACCGATCGACGCGGCGGGGGTGCAGCGGTTCGCGGACAACTTCGCGGTCGGGGGCGGCAACCGGGTCGTCGAGCGGGCCCGGCTGCCGTTCGCGCGCCCCCGCTGGGTGCGCCCTCCGGGGGCTGCGCCCGTGTCGTTCGCCGCAGCGGCCCGGCCCCGTGCCGACCTGCTGCGGTGGGCCGACGAGTGCGCCGATCCGCCCCTCGACCCCGAAGCCGGACCGGCGTGGCGGGTTGCGGTGCAGCCATTCGACGACGGCAGCACCGCCGTCGCGATGACGGTCTCCCACGTCATCGGTGACGCCTACGGCGGGTTCCAGGAGATCGGTCTCGCCATCGCCGGCCGGGGAGTCGATCTGGGCTACTCGGCCGCCGGGTCGCAGACGGGGCTGGCCGCGACGGTGGCCGACCTCGCCCAGGTCATCCGTGACCTTCCCGCCACGATCCGGGGCGCCCGGGAGTGGTGGCGGTCGGGCCGGCTCCGACCCCGCCCGGCGAGCCTTCGGGCGGACGCACCCGGCGACGACCGCATCGTGTCGATCCCCGCGGTCGTGGCGCGGGTGCAGCTCGAGCGGTGGAACCGGCGTGCCCGCGACGCCGGGGGGAACGCCGCCACGCTGCTGGCCGCGTTCGCCGTCGATCTCGCCGGCCGCGTCGGTCACACCGGGGCCGATGGGCGGGTCACGCTCCTGATCCCGACGAACCTGCGCACGGGTCCCCACGACCTCCGGGCGAACGCCTTCGGCTTCGGACGGGTGGCGGTCCCGGCTGCCGCGGGGCGGGACCACGACCGGTTGCGGGCGGTGCTCGACGAGGCTCGCACGACCGGGCTCGCCGGCGACGGGCCGGAGGACTCGATGTTGGCGCTGGTGCCCGGGTTGACGCGTCGGGGCGTCCGGCGCCTGGCCGACCGGTTCTTCGACTACGCCGGCGATCCGCCGACGTCGCTGTCGAATCTCGGGATCCTGCCGCCCGAACTGGCGAGCGTCGACGGCACCGAGGCCGGTTGGTTCATCGCGCGTCCGATCGACGTCGGGGTGCGGGCGCGTGACCTGCGCCGCACCAACGGCCACCTGGTGGTGGTCGCGTCGGCGATCCGGACCCGACACCACGACCGCCGGGCCTGGACCATCAGCGTCGAGCACGCCGACGCCGCGGGGGAGCGCACCCGCGACGACCTGCGGGCGGCAGTGCGGGCGACGTTCGACGCGTTGGGCGTGGACGGCCACCTCGAGTGAATCGATGCGCCGGTGACACACCGATGCGTGTGCTCGTACGATGCCCGGCGTGGAGCAGCTCCTCGCCGACATCGACCAGGCGTCGTTCCTCGCGCGACGGGTGCTCGGACGGGGTCCGGTCGTGCAGGTGGTCTGGCGATACCCGGGTCCTGTCGACCGGCAGGCGCTGGAGCACTTCCGCCAGGGCCTGACCGGAACGTCGTTGGGCCGACGGGTGGAGCGTTCGTCGGTGCCCTGCGGTCGTCACCACTGGGTGTGCGCCGACGGTCCCGGCCCCCTGGTCGAGTCACCGGGCCTGATCGAGCCCCACCGGATCGGTGCCTGGTCGTCGGCGCTGGCCCGCGTGCAGGTCGACCCCGAGGTCGGGCCGGGATGGTTCCTTGCCGTGGCCCCACTGACCGATGGTGGCACCGTCGTCGCGCTGGTGGCTTCGCACACGCTCGCCGACGGCCTCGCGATCCACGACGCGATCGAGGCGGCAGCCACCGGCGGGACGGGTGGTGTCGGGGCACCTTCGCCGCGGGAACGGGTCACCCTGCGCCATCGGCTCCACGACGCACGGGTCGCGCTCGGTGCCGTGATGCCCGCGGCGCGCGGCCTCGTCGCCACCATCCGCCTGGGCCGGTCGCAGCGGGACGCCGTACCCGGCTCGCTGTGGCAGTCGGTCCGGTCACGGCCGGTCGACGGCGGTGAGGTGATCGACGTCCCCACGGTGCTCGTCGGTGTCCCCGAGGCGGTCTGGCGCGAACGGGCGGAGGCGCTGGGGGGATCGGTTCACACCCTGTTCGCCGGTGTGGCCATCGGGCTGGGTGTCGAGCTCGGCCGAATCGACGCCGAAGGCTGCGTGTCACTCACGTTTCCGATCAGCGATCGGGTCGCGGGCGACACCCGCGCCAACGCCCTCGTGCCGTTGATCGTCCGGGTCCGACCCGAGTTGGTCGCGTCCGACCTGAAGGCTCTCCGGAAGGAGATCGGGCACCGCCTGGCCGACCTCCGGGCGCACGGGAGTCCGGCCACGACGGCGCTCGCGGTGACGCCGTTCGTGCCGAAGGCCCTCGCCCGCCGCATGGAGGGCGTGGCCGCCGGGTCGTCGGCGACCGTCGGCTGCTCCTACGCCGGGGTCATCGATCCAGAGGTGACCCGACCGATGGGAGGCCAGGCGGTCGATCTGTGGGGGATCGGTGGACAGGCGTTCCCGGAAGAGCATCTCCGGCGGATCGGTGGCGCGCTCATGGTTGGGGGCTGCATCGCGAACGGGCGGGTCGGCATCTCGGTGTCGGGTTGGCAACCGGGGGTGGCGACGACACCGGGCGAGCTGCTCGAACGGGTGCAGAAGGTGTTCGCCGAGTTGGGCCTCCCCGCCGACTTCTGTTGAGTCGGCGGCGGATCGCGGCGGCCGTCCGTACTCTGGTCATGTGGAGACCCCGAAGACCTTTCCGGCATTGCGGGCGCAGAACCTCGAAGGGGTCGCGGTCGAGTTGCCAGCGGCGTTCGCCGGGGAGCGCAACGTCGTGGTGATCGCGTTCCGGCGTGAGCAGCAGAGCCTGGTCGACTCCTGGGTGCCGTGGTTCGAGCGTCGGGCGGCGACCGATCCCGGTCTGCGCTTCTACGAGATCCCCACCATCGGTCGCATGTGGGCACCCGTGCGCCGATTCATCGACGGGGGCATGGCCGCTGCGATCCGCGACCCGGTGGTGCTCCGCCGCACCCTCACCGTCTACGGCGACGTGAATCGGGTCACCGTGCCCCTCGGCATCGACGACCGGTCGACCATCACGGTCCTCGGTGCCGACCTGTTCCGGGTCGACCCGCACGAGGTGCATGCGGTGCCGGTGGTGCTCACGATGATGGACGGCCGGATCACCCACGACGCGCGCTGAGCGCCGTGAAGGTCACGGCGCGGCCGGCGCCGGTCGGCCGGTGAGGGTCAGCCCGTGAAGTTCGGCTCGGGGACCGGCTCGGCGGCGGGCAGGGTGATCGGCATCACGAACGCCGGGTGGTCGTCGGCCAGGTCGGTGAAACTCCCGCCGGCCGCGCATCCGCCGTCGGGGGCG
>CAIUKV010000040.1 GCA_903899845.1 uncultured Actinomycetes bacterium | reverse complement strand
CCGAGGTGCTGTGGCTCGACGGTCCCGTCCGCACCGTGGCCGACGGCCCCGACCGCACCGACGCCGGCTTCCCCCTCGAGCCACCGCCCGGCGGGGCGTCGTCCCGGATCATCCGGATGCCCGCCACCGGCGAGTGGCTCCGGGTGGAGGGCGACGACGACGCGACCCCGGGCCTCCACGCCACCGACACCCTGGACCTCATGGTCGTGCTCGAGGGCGAGATCCTGCTGGGCACGGCGGACGGGAGCGAGACCCGGATCCGGGCCGGCGAGACGGTCGTGCAGCGAGGCACCCCGCACCGCTGGAAGGTCGTCGGTGGCGGGCCCTGCACCTACTGGGTGTCGATGTTGCGCCCCGCACCGGGCGCGCCACCGCCGGAGCCCCTCGCCCCGCGGACCGGGACGTACGGTCGCCGCGTGATCACCGGCGGCACCGGGATGGTGGAGTGCCCGGCGTCGGTGGGCCTCTCGGTCGTCCACGACGTGTGGCGCACCGGCGGGCCGCTGCGCACGGTGGACCAGGGTGGCGACCCCGACGGCCCGTGGACCCTCGACGGTCCTCCCGGCGACGTGGTCCTCCGCCTGGTCGAGATGCCCCCCGGTCCCCCGACCGAGGCGGGGTGGCACGCCACGCCGACCATCGACATCGACATGGTGCTGCGCGGTCGCGTCGGCCTCGAGCTCGACGGTGGGATCACCACCGAGCTCGGACCCGGCGACGCGGTCGTGCAGCGCGGCACCAACCACCGGTGGTGGGTGATCGGCGACGAGCCCGCGGCGTGGGCGGCGATCATGTGGACCGTCGACCCGGGAGCCGGTGCCGGCCCCGGGGTCGGCAGCTAGGGCGCCAGCGCCTCCCAGACCGCCATCGGCCCACCCGTCGCCTCGGTCGCGCCGAGCACCTGGACGCACACGTGGTCGGCACCCGCCGCCCGGTGCGCGTCGAGCCGGGCCCGGATCGCGTCGACGTCGCCCCAGACGAACACCTCGTCGATGAAGCGGTCGGCGCACGTCCGGATCTCGTCGTCGGTGAAGCCGACCCGCTTCCAGTTGTTCACGTAGTTCGGGAGTCCGAGGTAGAACGCGACGGCGTCGCGGGCGACCGCGCGCGCGGCATCGGGATCGGTCTCGAGCACGACGCCCTGCTCGACGAACAGGCGCCGGTCGGGCCCCACCACGGCCCGGGCCCGCGCGGTGTGCTCGGGGGTCACCAGGTACGGGTGGCTGCCGGACGAGCGGTCCCGGGCCAGCTCCAGCATCCGGGGACCGAGGGCGGCCAGGCAGCGGCGGTCGACCGGGACGCCCTCGGCGTCGAGGCCGTCGAGGTAGGTCGCCATCGTGGCCAGCGGTGCCTGGTAGCGGTCGCCGATCAACGGCCCGTGGCTGATCCCGATCCCGAGCATCACCCGGTCGCGCCGGTCGGCCGGCAGGCCCCGCCACCACGCCCCGACCTCGGCGGGCGGGTGGTGCCAGACGTTGCACACCCCCGAGGCGACCACCACGGTCGAGGTCGCGCCGAGCAGGTTGTCGAAGGCGTCGAACAGCGGCCCGCCGACGTCGGGGATCCACAGCGCCGTGTAGCCGAGCCCCTCCAGGGCCGCAGCCCGGTCCGCCGCCTCCGCCGGGTCGCCGTAGCGCAGCTCCCCCGACCACACGCCGAGTCCACCCAGGTCCATGGCGCGCACCGTAGCGCGGCCGCTCACCGGCGCCGGAGAGCCTCCATCTCGGCGCAGTCGACCGGGTGCGCGGCGTCCACCGCGGCGAAGTCGGGATCCCGCCGCGCGGCGAGGGCCGCGAAGGCCTCGAGGCTCGCGGGGGCGCCGAGGAGCTCCGCGAACGCGGCGTTCTCCCGCTCGCGGGCCGCCGCGACGGCATCCCGGTGGCCCGCCACGATCGTGCGCTTCGACGCCACCAGCGACGCGATCGGCTTGCCGGCGAGGACCCGGGCCGCGGCCATGGTCTCGGGCATCAGGGCGTCGGGCTCGCACAGGCGCCAGGCCAGCCCCATCTCGACGCACTCGGCGCCGCTGAACCACTCCGAGCTGCACAGCATCCAGATGGCCCGCTGGCGGCCGAGCAGCATCGGGAAGGTCACGCTGCTCGCGGCCTCGGGCGCCACCGCGAGATCGGTGAACGGGCATCGCAGCCGCGCTCCGGTGGAGACCAGGGCGAGGTCGGCGAAGCCCAGGATCGTCACCCCGATCCCGAGCGCGAGCCCGTTGACCGCGCACACGAGCGGCTTGGGGAACGCGGCGAGGACGTCGACGAAGCCCGGGAAGCCGTAGCGGCCGTTCTCGATGCCGCCGGTGGTGCGGGCGGCCATCTCGACCACGTCGGTGCCGGCCGAGAACGCCCGCCCGGCCCCCGTGAGCACGACCACCGCAACCCCGGGGTCCACCGCGGCGTCGATGAGCGCGTCGGCGGTGGCGTCGTAGAGCGCCTCGTTGAAGGCGTTGAGCGCCTCGGGGCGGTCGAGGGTGACCACCCGGACCCGCTCGTCGTCCTCGATCCGCAGCATTGCGCCTCCCCCGGCCGGTCGCGCCCGTCGCGATCCCGTGGGTGCATGTTCGCACGCGCCGGGGCCGGGAGTACCGTGCCGCCGTGCCTG
>CAIUKV010000039.1 GCA_903899845.1 uncultured Actinomycetes bacterium | reverse complement strand
GGTGCGGCGCCGATCTGCCAGGATGCGCCGATGTCCGGTCCCCCGATCCTCGTCGGCGTGCTGCACGACTCCCCGAAGGCCGACGGCGGCCGGACCCTCGAGTGGTCGGTGCGCCGGGCCTTCGCCGAGGTCGCCGCGACCGGACGCCTCCCGGGCCCGCTCGAGCTCGTGCACGAGCACGCCCCGGGGCTGCCCCTGCCGGGCGGGTCGGCCCGGGCGGTCGAGGACGCCTTCGCCCGGCTCGACGCCGCCGGGGTGCTGGCCGTCCTCGGTCCCGGCATCAGCGACAACGCGGTCCTGGTCCGGCCCCTCGCCGACGCCGCCGGCCTCGCCACGATCAACTACTCGGGCACCGAGGAGTCCCGCAGCGAGTTCGGCTACCAGTTCCAGATCGGGTCGCTGGAGGAGGAACCCGCGTTCCTCGTCGCGCACCTCGCGTCGCGGGGGATGCGCCGGGTCGCCTTGATCCACGACACCTCCTACATCGGGCGGCGCATGGCCGACTTCTTCCAGGACGCCTGCGCCGCGGCGGGCCTCGCGCTGGTCGCCCGGGCGTCGGCGGCGACGAACACGCCCGACGTGACCGACCCCGTCGGCGTCGCCCGGTCCACCGATCCCGACGTGCTCGTGACGCTCGGCCTGTGGGACCTCCCCCGCGCGGTCTCGGTGGCCCTGCGCGACGGCGGCTGGTCGGTCCCGGCCAGCGCGAACTCGGCGCTGATCTACGGGTACATCGCCCCCGACTGGGCCCGGGAGTGGGACGGCTGGACCTACATCGACACGGTCTCGGAGGCCAACCCCCGGTACGCCGCCCTCGCCGCGGCGGCGCAGGCGGACGGGCTCGCCGTGGGCCCGGTGCTGGTGGGGGGCTACGACATGGGTCGCCTGCTCGCCGAGGGGGTCGCCCGGGCCGCGGGCGTGACCCGGGCCGCCGTCGCCGCCGGGCTCGACCGGGTCAAGGCGCTGCCGGCCGCGACCGGGCGGGCCGACACCCTCATGGGCTTCGGCGTGCAGGACCGGGGCGCGCTGAAGGGGCAGTACCTCGTGGTGCGCCAGTGGCGCGACGGCGAGTCGGTGGCGTTCCCGACCGCCTGACCGGCCCTGAGCCGCGCCCCGAGCCGCGACGCGCCCCGAGGCGTCAGCGGGTCGGGGCGGCGAACGACACGTCGACCCGCTCGTAGCCGAGGCGACCGAGCAGACCCTCGAGCATCGCCGCGGTGTTGCGCTCGGCACGAGCGGCGAGGTCGCTGGCGCGGGCGGCGCGGGCGAGCCGCTGCTGCGCGACGAGGGCGAGCTCGCGCTCGCTGGTCGGGCTGTCGCGGAACACCCCGGCGACCCGGTTGACGATGCCGCGGTCCCGGTCGGCGACGTAGCTGCGAGCCGGATCGATCGCCGGGGTCGACAGCGTCGGAGCGGGCAGCGTGATGCGCACGGTCCGGTCGGGGCCCACGGTGACCGCATCCCGGGCGAGCGCGGAGAAGTCGACCCGGGCGTCGACCGTGCCGACGCCCACGTAGATCGTGCGCTCCCCGGCGAGCACCGCCGGGAGCACGGCGACGTCCTTCTCCACGTCGACGGTGGACTGGAACTCCCCCGTCGCCGCGGTGAACTCGGCGACGTTGCGCAGCTCCCGCAGGACCACCGGCGCCGACCGGTCGACCGACGTGGTGCCGAAGAGGTCGACGTCGACGCCGCTGACCGCCCGGGCGACGAGGAACCCGGCGCCGGCCAGTCCGGCCAGGATCACGAGGACGAGCACGGCGACCAGCCCGTGCAGCACCGTCCGGGCCGAGCGGCGGCGGGCCGGGGCAGACTCGGTCACCACCCGGACGACGACGTCCCGGTCTTCGGCACGTCGGTCTTCGGCACGTCGGTCTTCGGCACGTCGGTCTTCGGCACGTCGATCGGGGGTCGTCCCCCCGGACGGGCGTTCGTCGAGCAGCGTGGGCATCCCGGCCTCCCCGGCGTCCCGCCCGCGCCGGTGGCGGGCGACGCGCAGACAACGACGCCGGGCCCCCCCGGGTTCCCGGGGCTCAGCGCAGGGGGGCGATCACGGCGTCGGCGTAGGCCCGGACCCGGTCGAGCACCGCGGCGGGCGTCGCCCCCACGGCGGTGACCTGACGCCAGGTGACCCCCAGGTCGGCCTGGGCCCGGATCCCGTCGAGGTAGCGGCCGGCGTCCCAGTCCGGGTCGCCCGGGAGGGCGGCGTGCATGGCCATGAACATGACGTCGGGCGGTTCGGGACGTCCGGCCGCCGCGCACCGCTCGCGGAGGTCGGCGAGCATGCGGGCCAGGCCGTCGAGGTCGTCGAGCACGGGGCTGCGGCGGGTGGCCGCGAACTCGGGCGGGTTCCACATGGGCATCCACCCCTCGGCGACGGTGGCGACCCGCTGGCGCGTCCGCGCCGCGTTGCCCCCGATCCAGATCGGCAGCGGATCCTGGACCGGCGTCGGGAGCGCCACGGCGTCGCGGGCGGAGAAGTGCCGACCGTCGATCGTGGCCGGGGCTCCGGACCACACCGCCCGACAGACCGCGATCGCCTCGTCGAAGAGGTCGTTGCGCTCGTCGAAGTCCACGCCGAGCGCGAAGAACTCCGCCTTGAGGTAGCCGGTGCCCACACCGAGGGTGACCCGACCGCCCGAGACCCGGTCGAGCGACGCCACCGCCTTGGCCAGCAGGAACGGGTTCCGGTACGGGAGGACGACCAGGTTGGTCATCAGGCGGATGCGGACGGTGACGGTCGCGGCCACGGTGAGCCCCACGAACGGATCGAGCGCGTGGTGGCCCCCGGCCTCCAGCCACCGCGTGCTCGGGATCGGGTGCTCGGTCAGGTTGACCGCGTCGAAGCCGCACTCCTCCGCCACCCGGGCGAACTCGGCGAGGAACCCGGGCGCCGAGAGGTCCGGATCGGCGGGGTGTGCCAGCAGGGGGTAGCCGAGCGAGAAGCGCATGCACCGATCCTCGCGCGTGCCCGGGTCCGTGCACGTCCGGGGAGCGGGACCGGTCCCGGGACGCCGCCCCGGCGGGGCGCCCGCGGACCGTCGTAATGTCGGCCGATGCCGACCTCCCGGGCCCGCCGGATCGCCGACTTCATCGCACCGTTCCGGGTCGACCCCGGCCGGGAGGTCGTGCTCGGGCGCGACTTCGACCCCGGGTACACCGACGGGATGATCCGCAAGGACGAGAGCGAGACGCTGCTGCGGATGGGGGTGGAGCTCCTCGCCGAGTACCAGGAGCGCCTCGCCGCCCAGGACACCTACGGGGTGCTCGTCGTCCTCCAGGCGCTCGACGCCGCCGGCAAGGACGGCACGATCCGCCACGTGATGAGCGGGGTCAACCCGCAGGGCGTGGTGGTGCACTCGTTCAAGGCCCCGTCCCACGAGGAGCTCGACCACGACTACCTCTGGCGCTGCGCGACGCGACTCCCCGCGCGCGGCCAGATCGGGATCTTCAACCGGTCGTACTACGAGGAGGTGCTCGTGGTGCGCGTCCACCCCGAGCTGCTCGCGGCGCAGCACCTGCCCCTCGAGCACCGCGGCCCCGACGTGTGGCACCGGCGCTATCGCGAGATCAACCACTGGGAGCGGTACCTCACCGACAACGGC
>CAIUKV010000038.1 GCA_903899845.1 uncultured Actinomycetes bacterium | reverse complement strand
GGTGAGGCCGGCGGCGAAGACGATGGTGTCGTTGTCGTTGGCGTCGTCGAGGGCGTCGCGCAGGGTGCAGGTGGAGTCGCAGGTGCCGTCGGAGACGGCGTCGTCGAGGCTGGTGACGGTGAGGGTGGCGGCCCCGGCGGGAATGGCGGTGCCACCGACGAGGAGGGCGGTGGTGCCCAGCGCGGCGGGGACCACGGCGAGGGCCGCGCCGGCGCGGCGCAGGCGGCGGGACTCGGCCCGTCGTCCGGCCCGGTTCAACCCGGTTCCGGTAATCCCGGCAGCGGTGGTGGTGTCGTCGATGCGCACGGTGGTCTCCTTGGTGGTGTTCACCTTGCCCCGGTCCTCACCCGAGCCAATGGCGGAAGGTAGCAAACGCCCCGGGCGGGCCCCGGCATCCGGCCCGGACGGGCGGGGACGACCGAGCCTGAGGGCGGTCGGGGGTGGCGAGGAGGCCTCGCCCGAGGGTCCCCGGAAGGTCTCGGTGGTCAACGACGCCGGTGCCCGACATGACCGTCGTGCGGCTAGCGAGGTAGATGCGCAGATCCACGGGTGCGAGGCCATCCCCCGGATCACGATGGGCAGGTTCGGCCGGTCGGGACCGATCAGCGCCCCATGGTCGCCGTGCGCGGCTGGGACCGGTCGACCCGGTAGGCGAAGAGGGTGGCCGCGCCGCGGCCGACCCGGTCAGTGGGCACGAGGCACCAGCGGTCGAGCGGCACCGCGCTCACCACCGTTCGGACGTCGAGGTCGGCGAGGATCGGGTCGCAGGGGTCGACCATCACGATCACGGTGTCCTCGGAGTCGAGGAACACTCGTGGTGCTGCCTCCTCGGGCGCGATCCCCCAGAGGGCGTTCGAATACCGGTCCCAGGCCGTGCGGTCGGCGCCGGTCGGGTCGAGGACACGCCACGCGTCGACGTTCGGGTACAGGTTGACCCCTGACAGGTGGTCGGCCCCGGAGGCGGTCATCGCCGCGATCGGGCTGATGTCGCCGGCGGGGTCGTTGGCGAGGACGACCACCGCGCCGGTGCCCGGGCGGTCCCGGAGCTCGCGGCCGAGCCGGGCCGCCGGGTGATCGCGCAACGGGCCGAGCCCATGCTGCAGGGGGTTCACGAGTGCGGCGCCGATCGCCGTCACGACGACGAGCACGACGAGGCCGGGGGCACCCCGGGCGAGGGTTGCGGCGACCGAGACGACCGATGCGACGGCGAGGGCGACGAGGGTCAGCGTCGCACCGGACCGGCCATCGATGGTGAACTCGCTCGCCGCCCATGTGGTGGCGAGCGCGAACACCGCTGTTCCGACCAGCGCGCTGCGCGCGCGCAGGGGTGGTCGCCACCGGTCGTGGGCCTCGACGTAGAGCGCGACCGCCAGCACCGACGCCAGCGCGATGGAGGGCAGCAGCCGGTACGACGGCACCAGGTGGAAGCCGACGAGGCGACCCAAGGCGGCCGGCACCGGCAACAGGTACCAGGCCACGAGGCCGGTGCCGGTCACCAGCACTGCGCCGAGGGGGAGCCGGGCGCGCCACGGTCGGCCCAGGGCGCGGCGGGCGTCGGCGGCGAGGGCGGCGAGCACCGCGGCGAGGAGAAACACGCCGCCGGCGGACTCGGTCTGGTTCACGCCGTTGATCGTCGGCATCGCCGCCGGATCCCAGGCGGCGATGGGGTCGAACGGCGCGCCGAGGAGGAGTTGCAGGGTGCCGGCGCCCCCGCCGACTCGGCGCTGGCCCGGGTACACGCTGTCGGCCACGGCGCGCAGGGCCTCGGCGTGGGCGCCGAGGAAGGCGACGACCGCGATCCCGGCGACGAGGGCGGCAGCACCCGCGACGGGCACGACGATGGCGGCGAGGGCGCGGGCGGACCGGGGCCGGTCGGCCTCGGCGAGGAACGCAGCCACGATCAGTGCGCCGACGATCAGCGCCACCGGCAGCACCCAGGGCACGTAGAGCACCAGGACCCCGCAGGCGCCGAGCCAGCCCGCGACCGCGCCGAGCCCCACGCGCGCCGCGCGCGACCGGGCCCGGGTGCCCCACAGCGCGACGGCACCGGCCAGACCGAGGTAGCCGACGACGGTCCCGAGGCCGGTGGAGGTCCACCACTGCATCGCCGGGCAGCACGCGAACGCGAGCCCGCCGAGCGCGGCGACGACCACGCGGGACCGGCACGCGAGGAGCAGGGCGTACACCCCGATCGCCGGGAGCGCGAGCTGCACGAGCCACCACTCGAGCGCGAAGGCGGCGTCGACCCCGAGCACCTGGTACTGGACCTGGTGGGGGCGCACGAGGTTGGGCCAGCCCGCGACCGGGAGGTTGGCGAGCAGGCCCATGTCGTGCGCGCCGACGCCGACCCGGCTCCGGGCCGGGAAGCCGAGCTCGGCCTGGCGCAGGACCAGCGGCGTGCGGACCTGGAGCTCGTCGTAGCGGATGGCCCGGGTCCGCCCGACGGCCGGCTCGGCCCCGGGGTCGTGGCGGGCCACCGATGAGCCGCTGATCCCGGCGAGGCCGAGGACCAGGGTGACGAGCATCAGCGCGGCCGGGAACGCACCGACGGCGAGGAGCCGACGGCGGGCGGGCGTCACGACCGGGGAGCCTACGGTCCGCCGGGCGCGTGCGGGCCGCTAGGGCACGAAGGTGCCCGACACCCGGACCTGGTAGCCGGTGGCGGTGGTGGCGAGCACCTGGATGGTCAGGCCGCGCAGCGTGAGCGTGGCGCCGGGTGCGAGGACGTGGGTGTAGGCGTTCGGTGAGCCGGTGAACTGCGCGACGCGACGCTCCAGCGAGATGCACCCGCCGAGGAGCGCGCCGAGGCTGCAGGATGCCGTGCGCTGGTCCGATACGTGGACGGCGACGCCGCCCTGGCCGAGGATCGCGTCCCACGTGACCTGGGGTCGGGCCTCGATCGTGGCCACCACCTTCGGGTCGCCGGACGGGGCCACGAGCAGCTGGGTGCGCTGGGTCAGGGGGTTGGCGAGGTTGGCGCCGAGGGGGTGGGCGAGGTCGACGGTCGTGGTGCCCGAGGCGTGCACGACCACGTCGGTGGGATCGATCCAGCCACTCGCGTAGCGGTTGATGGCCAGGGTGTGCTGGTACGCGCAGCCGGACCACAGGATGCTGGCGCCCGGGTACGGCGGGCACCACCCGCCGGGGAACGGGGACCCCGACATCAGGTCGACCGGGTTGTCGTACTCGCTGGCCGGGCCGAGGTACGAGTGCGGCCAGTGGAGGGTGTGGCCGATCTCGTGGGCGATGGTGGTGTCCGACGGGTCGCTCGCAGCGCCGCCGCCCACCCACAGGCCGCGGCCGGTCACGTCCGGCCCGGTGAAGAGGGTCGCGCCGGAGGGTGGGGTGGTGATCGCGATCGACCCGGGCCCGCCGAAGCCGCCGCGGTACCCCGCCGTGTCGGTCGCCGCGACGTTGGTGAACGGATCGCCGGTGGCGGCCCGGGCGCGGTCCAGGCAGTCGTCGGGACCCTCGGCGGGCAGCAGGGCGATCGTGCCGGCGGGGTCGAACTCGGGGAAGTAGCGGAAGCGCGACACTGCGCTGAAGAACGCCTCCGTGGCCTCCTCGAAGTGCGCGGCCGCCGAGGCCGGGGTGTTGGCCCGCATGTCGCCGCTCTGGACGTACGGCAGGTAGTCGGGATGCGTGGTGTTCGGCGGCACGGTGCACACCCACACCGCGAACCGGTCGGTGCCGGTGCCGACGCTGCGGGTGAGCAGGCCGTCGGTGAGGATGCCGAGCGGATCGGTGTACGCGCTCTGCGGGCCGCCGGTGAAGTAGCCGACCACGTCGGCGACGAGATGCGCGCCGCTCTGGACGTACGCGTCGACTCCCTGGTTCGACGCAGCCACGATCGCGGCGTTGGCGATGACCTGGCCGGCCCGGGCCGCGTTCAGGGTGGACGAGGCCCCCGGCACCAGCGTCCGGGCCGGTGCGAGCTGCACGAACCCGGGGGCGTCGGCATCGACGAGCGTCGCGTTGATCGCGACGGCGCCGTAGGCGGTGCGGGGCACGCCGCCGTAGCCCCCGGTCACGATGCCGACGTTGGCGCCGGGCCAGGGCTCGATCCCGCGCTCGCGCGTGTCGAGGACGCGGGCCGGGGTCAGGGGCACGAACAGGCCGGTCTCCGACGATCCGGCGGTCGGGCCGGTGACGTAGCCGGTGACGTCGACCACGAGGTGGGTGGCGGCCTGGACGTCGACGCCGATCGCGCCGCCGGCGCCGAGGGGGACGATCACCTGGTTGGGGATGGTCTGCCCGGCGTACTCCAAGTTGAGGTTCGACGACGCCCCCCGCGTGTAGCCCCCGGCGGGCCCGACCTGGACCCAGCCCGGCGCGAGGGGCTCGGTCGCGGTGACGTTGAGGACGGCGCCGGTCGCGTCGGCGGGGACCCCGCCCCGTCCGGCCACGGGGATCGTCGTGCTCGGCCCGGCGGGGAGCCGCGTGCCGGTCGAGTTGAGCGTGTACGGGGGTGGCCGGGAGTCGAAGATCCGGGCCGGGGGCACCGTCACGACCCGGCCCGCGGCGACCGCGGCGCCGACCGGCTCGAAGTAGCCGACGACGTCGAACACCAGGTGCGATCCCGTGAGGGTGTAGAGCGAGATCCCGCCCCCGGTGCCGATCGGCACGATCGTGGAGTTGGGGATGGTCTGCCCGGCGAACTCGGGGTTGAGGTTCGACGCGAGGGGGCGGGGCTGCCCGCTCGGGTAGGCGGTGACGTAGCCGGGCCCGTTCGCCTCGGTCACGGTGAGGTTCCCGACCACGGCGGTGGCGGTCATGCTCACCCCGGCGACGCCGCGCACGGTGAGCCCCACGGTGGCGCCCGCCCCGGGCTTGGGCCCGGAGTAGCCGATCTGGGTCGCGCCGGGTCGGGTGTCGAGGATCCGCTGGGGGGCGAGGGGCACGAAGCGGGCGGCACCGGCGGGGAGGGCCAGCGACTCGACCCGGGTTCCGGGGATCTCGTCCACGACCTCGGGCCGGATGATGTCGGAACCGCCGGGGCCGGGCCCGTCGGGCGCCGTCCGGGGATCGTCCGGGGCGACCGCTCCACCGGGTGCGGCGGTCGGTGCGGTGGTCGCGGCGGCGCCGGGAGCGGCGGCGGCGAGTCCCGCGGCGACGGCGAGCGCGACGATCCACCGGAGCCGCCAGAAGCGCCGGAGCCGCCGGCCCCCGGCCCGCGACGTGGGGGCGGGGGGCGGGGCGGTCACGGGACGATGCTGGCAACTTCCGGCCCGGTCCCGCGTTCGGGGTCCACGATCCCCCCGGCGGCGCCCGGGCGGGCGGCACCGGGCCGGGCCGGGCGTCGGCGGGGCGCGAGACTGCCCCGGTGCTGGACGTGCTGGTTCGGGGCGGGACCGTGGTCGACGGCACCGGCGCGCCGGCCCGCCGGGCGGACGTGGGCATCCGGGGCGGGCGCATCGTGACCGTGGGCCCCGACGCGGGCGCGGACGGCGCCGCCCGGGTGGTCGACGCCGACGGCCGGGTCGTGGCGCCCGGGTTCGTGGACATCCACACGCACTACGACGCGCAGGTCCTCTGGGACGGCGCGTGCACGCCGTCGCCGTACCACGGCGTCACCACGGTGATCGCGGGGAACTGCGGCCTGACCCTGGCCCCGATCGCGCCGGAGCACGAGGACTTCATGGTGCGCCTGCTCGCCCGGGTGGAGCAGATCCCGATCGCGTCCCTCGCGGCCGGGGTCGACATCCGCTGGCGCACGTTCGCCGAGTACCTCGACGCGGTCGCGTCCCGGCCCCTGGCCGTCGACATCGGGTTCATGGTCGGCCACTCGGCGCTGCGGCGCGCGGTGATGGGCGAGGCGGCGTCGTCCGACCCGGCGAGCCCGGCGCAGCGCGACGCGATGGCCGCGCTCCTGCGCGCTGCGCTCGCCGCGGGCGGGTTCGGGTTCTCGAGCGCGACGGCGGCGAACCATCGCGACGGCGACGGTCGGCCGACGCCGCCGAACTTCGCGACGCCCGACGAGCTGCTGGCGTGCGCCGAGGTGGTCGGCGAGTTCCCGGGCACCTGCCTCGAGGTGATCCCGGGGTCGTTCATGGTCGGGTTCACGGACGCCGACGCCCGGTTGCTCGCAGAGCTGTCGGCCCGGGCGGACCGGCACCTCAACTGGAACACCCTCATGTTCAGCCCGTCGGATCCCGACCTGTGGCGGCGCCAGCTGGCGGCGAGCGAGGCGGCCCGGTCGCGGGGCGGGTGGGTGGTCCCCCAGATGATCCCTCACAACTACCGGACCCGCACCGACCTGCTCGACGCCGAGCTGGGCTTCCGGAACCTGCCGGGCTGGGACCGGCTCTTCGCCGCCGACCCGGTCGCGCGGGTCGCGCTGCTGGCCGACCCGGAGACGCGCCGGGCGCTCCGCCACGACCTCGCCACCGCCGACAACCCGTTCGCCGCGCTCTACCGCGACCACCTGCCCCGCGTCGTGGTCAATGACGTGGCGGACCCCGACCGCTTCGGCGACCGGGTGGGGCGCACCCTGGGCGAGCTGGCGGCGCGGCGGGACGACGACGGGTACGACGCGCTCGACGTGCTGTTCGACCTCGCGGTGGAGACGCGGCTCGGCGTCGGCTTCTGCCGGTACGCGTACGACGAGGGCGACGCGGTGATCGCGGCCCAGCGGCGCGCGGCCCTGGCGTCGTCGGCGGTGCTGCTCGGCGCGTCCGACGGCGGGGCGCACGTCGACGGAACCGTGAACACCGAGTACCCGACCGCCACCTTCGCCGAGCTGGTGCGGGGCCGGGGCTGGCTCACGCTCGAGCAGGCGGTGCACCGGCTCGCCGACGTCCCGGCCCGGCTGCTCGGCCTCCACGACCGCGGGCGCATCGCCGCGGGGCGGCGGGCCGACCTGGTCGTGTTCGACCCGGCGACGGTGGCGCCCGGCCCGGCCGAGCTGGTCGCCGACCTGCCGGCCGGGGCCCGCCGGCTGGTCGCCCGGGCGGTGGGCGTCGACCGGGTGATGGTCGCCGGGGTGGACGTGGTGCGGAGCGGCTCCCTGACCGGCGACCACCCGGGCCGGGTGCTGCGCGCGGGGCGCGACGCCGTGACCGTCCGGGCCCGGGCGTGACCGAACCCGCGGTGCGCCCGGCCGACCCCGGGGCCCGCCGGGTGCCGACCCCGGTGCGTTGGGGCCTGCTCGGGCTGGTGCTCTTCGTCGTCGTGATGGTCCTCGGGTTCGACCGTCCCGTCAACGTGCGCGACGAGGTGTGGCAGCTCTGGTTGGCCGATCGCGTCGCCCACGGCGCGGTGATGTACCGCAACGCCTACAACGTCACCACGCCCCTCGCGGCCTGGATCCTCGCCGGCCTGGTACGCGTGTTCGGCACCGAGGTGCTGGTGCTGCGCGTGCTCACGGCCGCAGTGCTGACCGCCGAGCTCCTCGTCGGCCTCGGCGTGGTCCGGCGGCTGGGCATGCGCACGGGCGCCCAGGTCGTGTTCGTGCTCGTGCTCCTCGCCGTGGCCACGCCGGCGGTGGCCTGGATCAGCCTGTACTCGGCGCTCGCCGTGCTCGGCGCGCTCGTGGCGCTCGCGGCGACGCTGGCCTGGGTGCAGGACGGGAACGCACGCGCCGCGTACGTCGTCGGCGCTGCGGGGGCGGTGAGCTTCCTGGCCAAGCCCAACGTCGGCGCCCTGGCCGCGGTCGCGCTGCTGGTGACCGCGGTGGTGCTCGCCGCCGGAGCCGAGCCCCGGCGGCGGCGGGCGGTGCTGGTCGACCTCGCCCGGATGGCCGGGACGGCGCTCGCGCTGTGCGCAGTGGCGGCCGCGGTGGTCGTGGCCGGCGGGGCGGGTGGGGCGTTCGTGGACCAGGTCGTCCGGTCGAAGGGGGTCTACGTCGACGTCGGCTTCGGCTACCTCCCGGCCCTGCGCAACCGGCTCGAGATCCTGCTGGACGGCCGGGTCCCGCGCGACGGGCGACTCCTCCTCCGGACCTCGATCCAGGCCACGCCGATCGTGGTGGCGCCGCTGCTGGTCTGGGGCGCGGTCCGGGCCCGCCGGGCCCCCGCGCCGGTCGTGACCGCGTTGGTCGCGGCCACTGTGGCCGGGCTGCTCGCCGTGCTGCCCCGGCCCGGGGTGAACCACTTCACCGGGGTGATGCCCTGGGTGGTCACCGGGGTCGCCGGGGTGTGGACGGTCGCGGGGCGGAGCCGGCCGGAGCCGGCCCGGTCGGCCCGGGTGGTGCGTCCGGCCCTCGTGGTCGGTGGCGTGATGGCGATGCTCGCCGTCGTGGCCGCGCTCGGTCCGCTGGTCGGCCCCGAACGCGCGTCGGCCTTCACCTGGGACGCCCGTGGCTTCTGGGGGGCGCCGCTGCGGGGGGGCCAGGCCGGTCCGGCCTCCCGGCTGGGCGCCGCGCTGCGCGACCAGGGGGCCGACGTCGTATTCATCGCCCGGGAGGACGCCGGCTTCCTCTACCTCCGGTCGCGGACGCGCAATCCGTTGCCCTACGACATGGTGGAACGGTCCGATCTCGGGCACGCGGACGAGGCCGGGGTGATCGCCCGCCTCCGTCGGGGCGAGGCCGAGTGGGTCTGCCTGCACCCCCGCCGGCCACCGCGGCGGGCCGACGACCCGCTCGTGCCCCGGCGACTCGAGGCGTGGGTGCGGGCCGAGTTCGATCCCGTGGCCGCGCTGCCCCGCTGTGACCTCCACCGCGCGCCCCCGCGACCCCGGGGATCGTGACCGTCCTGTGAGGATGTCTCAGTAGGCGAAAAGCGTTATAAGAGTTAGATTTCGGGCATGGTGACGTCGCCGACCCCGCAGATCCCGGGCGAACGGCGTCGAACGGGGGGGGGGAGGGGGCCGGCCGCCGGACCGGCGAATCGGGACCTTTTGCCCTGTTCGGTGGATCGGGGCGGTCCTAGGTTGGCGGGCGTGCCGCACCGGTCGGAGCCCATGGTGCTGGTCGTCGACGAGCACGCCGATCTGTGCGCCGCGCTGGACGTGCTCCTGACCGGCCACGGGTTCGCCGTGGTCCGGGCGGGGGACGGGCCGCGGGCGCTCGAGGTGGCCCGGACCGAGGGGCCCGACGCGGTCCTGCTCGACGTCGAGCTCCCCGGCCTCAACGGCACCGAGGTGTGCCGGCGGCTGCGGACCTTCACCGACGTCCCGGTCCTCTTCCTGACCGGGGCCACCGACGTCACCGACCAGCTGGTCGGGTTCGCGGCCGGGGCCGACGACTACATCCCCAAGCCCTTCCACCCGCCGCTGCTCGTCGCCCGGCTCCAGGCCCACCTGCGCCGGCACCGGGATCCCGGACCTGGTCCGGTGGTGCGATCCGGATCGCTGGCCGTGGACCTCGTCGCCCGGCGGGTCACCGTCGGCGCCACCGAGGTGACCCTCACGCGGACCGAGTACGCGATCGTCGAGTTCCTCGCCGAGCACGCCGACCGCATCATGAGTCGCGAGCAGCTCGTCGACGCCGTCTGGGACGGGTGGTGCGGCGACGACCACGTGATCGACGTCAACCTGTCCCGGCTGCGCCAGAAGCTCCGTCAGGCGGGCGGCCCGGAGGCGGTGATCACGACCCATCGGGGGCTGGGGTTCCGGTGGAACACGCGGTCCGGTGAGACCGGGCCGGGACCGGATCGGCATACGCCCGTGACGCCACCACGCCACGATCGCCCGATGGACGCAGCGGCGGTCATCGGGGTCGAACCGGACGTGGAGCGGACCGCGACGGAGGTGGCGCGCTCAGCGACGACGCTCCTCGCGGCCTGCGACGGTGCCGACGTGACCCTGGTCGTCGACGGTCGGCCGATCACGGTGGGTGCGACCGATCGGGTGGTCGCCGCCCTCGACGCCGTCCAGGACGCGACGGGCGGTGGCCCCTGCGTCGACGCGTGGCGAAGCGGCGCCGTCCACCACGTCGCGCGCGCCCGGACCGAGCATCGCTGGCCCGACTACGCCCGGCAGGCCGTGGCGCTGGCCTGCGGGACCCCGGTGATCACCCGGCCGCTGGGTGCCGCGCCCGAGATCGTGCTCGACGGCGTCACCGGCTTCCTGTGCGACACCGTGGACGAGATGGTCGCGGCCGTCGCCCGGGCCGAGCGGATCCGCCCCGAGGCCTGCCGCGAGGCGGTCGAGGCCCGCTTCTCGGGCGCGGCCATGGTGGCGGGGTACCTCGCGGTCTACCGCGCCGCGGTCGCGGCCCGGGTCGGTGCCGTCGGCCCGCGGCGCGCGGGGCGGCTCGACCTCGTCGGGGGCGTGGCCGCCGGGTGACCGTCAGGCGTGGGGGATCACCGCGCCGCGGCCGTCGACGAGCATGACCCGCAGGTCGTCGAAGCGGAGATGGTCGCCCACCGGGCCCGAGAGCACCACCACCACCCCGCCGTCGCCCCCGATCACCCGTCCGGCCGCCGCCGCGGCCCGGTGGCGCAGGTCGGACCGGCTGCCCTCGGCCTCGATGATCACCGGGACCACGCCCCACGAGAGGCACAGGCGCCGCACGACGGTCTCGCTGAAGCAGGCGGCCACGATGGGGCACTCGGGGCGCGCGGCGGCGAGCAGGCGAGCCGTGCGCCCGGTCTCGGTGATGAGGACGATGGCGGCGGCGCCGACCCGGGGCGCGAGCTCGGTGGCGGCGTCGGCGAGCGGAGCACCCCACGAGGTGCTGTCGATCAGGGGTGCGTCCACCGCCCTCGAGGCGAAGCGCGCCGCCTGGGTGGCGAGGAGGGAGCCGGCGTAGCGCCGGTGGTGCTCGACGTGGCGCAGGATCCGGTCCATGGTCGCCACGGTCGCCACCGGGTGGGCGCCCATGGCGGTCTCGGCCGACAGCATCACCGCGCTGGCGCCGTCGAGGGCGGCGTTGGCGACGTCGGACACCTCGGCCCGGGTCGGTCGCGCGCTCGTGATCATCGACTCGAGCATCTCGGTGGCGACCACGGGGATCTTGCGCTCCATGAGGGACCGGTACACGAGGTCCTTCTGGATGCCGGGCACCTCCTCGAGGGGCAGCTCGACCCCGAGGTCGCCACGGGCGACCATCATCCCGTCGGCGAGCTCGAGGATGCCGTCGATCTCGTCGACCGCGCTGGCCCGCTCGATCTTCGCGATGATCAGCGCGCGGTCCCCGATCAGCTCCCGCGCCGTCGCGACGTCGGACGGGTGCTGGACGAACGACACCGCGAACACGTCGATGCCCGCCTCGAGCCCGACGGCGATCGACCGCCGGTCGGCCTCGGTGATCGCGCTCCCGGCGAGATCGATCCCGGGCACGTGCACGCCCTTGCGGGGTCCGATGGCGCCCGGGGTCGTGACCACGCCCCGGAGCTGGTCGGCCTCGACCGCGCGCACCTCGACCGAGACCTCGCCGTCGGCGAGGAGCACGGTGTCGCCCACGGCGCACGAGGCGATCAGCTCCGGCGCGGGGACCCGAAACCAGATCCCGGCGGCGCGGTCGGCCGCATCGGGCGGTCGGACGGCGTCGGCGGCCCCGATGCGGACGGCGTCGCCGGCGGCGAGCTCCACCGGCCCGTCGAGCCCGTCGATGCGGAGCTTGGGCCCGGCGAGGTCGCCGAGCACGGCGACGTGCCGACCGGCGGCGGTCTCCGCGGCGCGCACCGCCGCGACCAGCTCCGGGATCCGCTCGGCCGGCGTGTGCGAGCAGTTGATGCGCGCCGCATCCATCCCGGCGCCGATCATCGCGGTGAGGGTGGCGACGTCGTGCGACGCCGGTCCGATGGTCGCGATGATCTTGACGTGGCGGGGGAGCTCGTCGGCGTCGGGCGGGTCGGGGGTCGCCACCCCGGGGACCGTAGTGCGCCGACCGCGCCGCGCCCGGCGGCCGCGGGGTCGCTCTAGCATCGGGTGGTGCGCGAGGAGCGGGAGCCCACCCCGACCGGAGCCACCGGAGCGGCCGGTGCGACCGGTGTGGCGGGCCCGGAGGTGGCGGGCCCGGGGGTGGCGGGCCCGGGGGTGGCGGGCCCGGAGGTGGCGGGACGGCCGGTGGGCCGGGTCGGGCTCGGCTGCTGGCGGATGACCGGCGCCGACGACGCCACCCACGGCGCCTGGGTCGGGGCGGCGGTCGACGCCGGGATCACCCTGGTCGACACCGCCGACGTCTACGGCCTCGACTGGGGTGGGACCGGCTTCGGTGCCTGCGAGGAGACGCTCGGTCGGGTGCTCGCGGCGGCGCCGGGGCTGCGGGACCGGATCGTGCTCGCGACCAAGGGCGGCATCGTGCCCGGCGTGCCGTACGACTCGTCGGCGGCGGCGATCACCCGCGCCTGCGAGGCGTCGCTGCGCCGGCTCGGCGTCGACCACGTCGACCTCTACCAGATCCACCGACCCGACCCGTTCGCGCACCCCGAGGAGGTCGCGGGTGCGCTCGTCGCGCTGCGCGAGCGTGGACTGGTGCGGGCGGTCGGGGTCTCGAACCACACCGTCGCCCAGACCCGGGCGCTGGTCGCGCACCTGCCGTTCGCGCTCGCGACGACCCAGCCCGAGTACTCGCTCGCCCACCTCGACCCACTGCGTGACGGCACGCTCGACCTGTGCGCCGAGACCGGCGTGGTGCCGCTCGCGTGGAGCCCCCTCGGCGGTGGCCGTCTCGTCACCGGAGAGGGGATCCGGCCCGGGCTCGGCGCAGCCATGGACACGGTGGCCGAACGGCACGGGCTCGACCGGGCCGGGGTGGCCGTGGCCTTCGTGTGCGCCCACCCCACCCGGCCCGTCGCGCTGGTGGGCACCCGCGATGCCGATCGCCTGCGGGCTCTCGTCGACGCGGCCGCGGTGTCGCTCGACCGCTCGACCGTCTACGACCTGATCGAGGCGGCCGAGGGGGTACCGCTCCCGTGACCTGCGAGGTGAGCTGGTTCGCCGCGCTCTGCGACGACGACTACGAGCAGCTCGGGGTGGTGGATCCGGCGCTGCTGAGCTCGTGGGAGCACTGCGGCGCGATCGTCACCGAGGCCGAGGCGCTCGGGTTCGACAACGTGCTGCTGCCCTCGGGCTACGCGCTGGGCATCGACGCGGTGACGTTCGCGGGCGGGGTCGCGGCCCGGACCGACCGGATCCGACTCCTGGTGGCCATGCGCTGCGGTGAGCTCTGGGTCCCGCAGCTGGCCCGCCAGATCGCCACCCTCGACCGGATGTCGGGCGGGCGCCTGACCGTCAACGTGATCTCGTCGGAGATGCCCGGTGAGGCGCTCGACGGCCCGGCCCGCTACCGGCGCACGTCCGAGACCATGGCGGCCCTGCGGGCGTTGCTCGACGGCAGCCCCGTGCACGCCGACGGGGAGTTCGTCCGCCTCGACCTCGAGCCGCCGCGGATCACCACGGTCTCGGGTCGGTGCCCGCCGCTGTACTTCGGCGGGCTCTCCGAGGAGGCGCGCGAGGTCGCGGCGGAGCACGCCGACGTCTACCTCATGTGGCCTGACACCCTCGACCGGATCGCCGAGGTGATCGCCGACCTCACCGCGCGTGCGGCGCGGCACGGCCGCCGCCTCCGCTTCGGCTACCGCGTGCACGTGGTGGTCCGTCCGACCGAGGCCGAGGCCCGGGCCGCGGCCGAGCGCATCGTCGCCGCGCTCGACGACGCCACCGGCGCGGCGATCCGGGCCCGCTCGCTCGACAGCGCGTCCACCGGCGTGCGCCGCCAGGCCGAGCTGCGCGGCGCCGCCGCCGACGACGGGTTCGTCGAGGAGCACCTGTGGACCGGGATCGGCCGCGGTCGCAGCGGCTGCGGGGCGGCGATCGTCGGCGACCCCGACCAGGTGGTGGCCAAGCTGGAGGCGTACCGCGCGCTCGGGATCGAGGCCTTCATCCTCTCCGGGTACCCGCACCGCGACGAGTGCCGCCGGGTGGGGGAGTGGGTGCTGCCCCACCTCGACCACGGCCCGCTGCCCGCGACCCCGGCCTGACCCGCGGCCGCGGCCGGTTCGGGGGGGCGAGGGTCCCGCGCGCGCGAGCCGTCGGCCCCTCCGCCGGGGCGGTCGACGACCGTACGGTGCCGCGATGGCTCGGCGCATCCGGACCGTCCTGCTCGGGCTCGTGGTCGTCGTCGTGGTCGCGGCCGCGGCCGGGGCGGGCGCGCCGGGCGCGCCGGGCGCCGGTGGCCGCGCCGACGGAGCGGCGGACGGGTGGCGGCGTGCGGCCGCACCGGTCGAGGCGCCGTCCGCCGCCTCGACCCCGATCGGCGTGATCACCGTGACGTGGGGATCGGCCGAACGGATGCCCGAGGGGGGCGCCTTCTACCTCACGGTGAGCTCCGGGGCACCCCTCTACCTCGGCGACTGCGTGCTCACCAGCGCGGCTTCCGAGGTGACGTTGACGCTGCTCGACGGGTCGCGGATCGGCCTGCACGCGGGCGGCGGTGCGTGTCTTGCGTCATGGGGGATGTCCGAACCGCCCTACCTCTCCGTCGTCGCCGTGGGCGGGACGGTGGTGGTGCACGTGCCGTGGGAGCCGAACGGCAGGCTACAGCTCGAGGGTCGCCTCGCCTCCGGGCGGGTCTCGAGCGGCCCTTCGATCGCGGTGACCTTCCGGGTGGACTGCATCGAGGAGTGGTGGGGGGTCCGGGGGACCGCGGCGGTGGTCGCCCGGGGCCGCAGCGACTGGACCGACCTGCCCGCGGGCGACGTGCTCCTGTTCCCCCCGACGAAGCCGTGCCCGGAGCCGGCGCCCTGATCCGCGAGCCGGGGGCGCAGTAGCCTCGCCCGGTGACCTACCGACCTGCTGACGGGGTGCTCGCCGAGGACGTGGACGGCATCGTGGTGCTCATCACCGCCGCCGGCGACGAGCTGCTCGACCTCAACCCCACCGGGTCGGCGGTCTGGCGTGCGCTCGGCGACGGGGCCGACCTCGACACGATCGTCGCGGCCGTGCGCGACGCGTTCCCCGATGCACCGGCCGACGCAGTGACCACCGACGTCTCCGCCTTCCTGGCCGAGCTGCTCGAGGCCGGGCTCGTCGTCGGGTGACGTGAACGTGCGTCCCGGCGGCACGCCCTGATCGGACCGACGTGATCGATCTGCGCAGTCCCGAGCCGGTGCGGGTGTCCGTGCCGATCCCCGAGCCCGAGGCGTTCACGCTCCCGGCCCTGGCCGAAGTCGCGGCCACGCTGCCGCCCGAACGGTTCGAACACCATCGGGCGGTCGACCTGCCCGACCTGCTCCCCGACGGCCGGGTCACCCGGGACCCCCGCCCGGTCGCCGAGGTCATCGCCGACCTGGACCGGGGGGACTCGTGGGTCATGCTGACCGGGCTCGCGACCGTGGAGCCCTATCGGTCGGCCGCCCTCCGGCTGGCGGCGCCACTGCAGCTCGCCGCCCGGGTCGCCGGTGAGACCCCGACCGGGGTCGACCTGATCGTGTTCCTCGGCGCCGACCGGACCCGGGTGCCGTTCCACTGCGACGTCGGCCACCACGTGCTGCTCCAGCTCGAGGGCACCAAGACGCTGGCGGTCGGCTGGTACGACGATCCGGAGGTGGAGCGGACGATGCGCGCGGTGTCGGTGGGGCGCAACCGGGCCAACCCCGACCGGCTGCCCGACCGGATCGAGGAGATCGTCCTCGAGCCGGGCGACGCGGTCGCGCTGCCTGCATTCTGCTTCCACGCGGTCACCGGCTGCACCGGCCGCTCGCGGGCGCTCACCGCGGTGCTGCGCACCGACGTCACCGAGGCGACCGCGGCCGCGCTCGAGGCGAAGCGGGCGGCGGACCGTGGCGGGCCGCCCCCGGCGCCGGTAGCGTGACGGGACCGACGAGCAGGAGGATGTCCGTGTCCGATCTCCACCGCGACGCCCCGTGCGGGTCGGGAGCCGTGGCGTACGAAGCCCCCCGCATCGCCCGTCGGACACCGGTCGACTGCGCCCTGATCGGGATCGTCAAGCTCTCGGATCCCGGGCTCCCGAGTGCCGCGTTCGCCCGCGGCGAGGATTGAGCATCCCGACGACCGCCCAGGCCGCGCCCCGGGTGGCGCTGCCGGACGGACTCGCCGCGCTCACAGCGGTGCCGGCGGCCCGCCTCGGGCACTGCGTGTCGGCCGGCGCGCCGCTCGACCCGGAGTCCCTCGCCCGCATCGCGTCCCGGGCGCCCCGGGCGTGGGTGGTGGGCACCGCGGTGCAGTCCGACCCGCGCGCGGTCCGGTGCCTGGCCGCGCCGCACCCCGATCCCGTCGCCGCGGTGCGGGGTGATGCCACCGTCCCCGGCTACGTCACCCTGGCCAACCTCGAGCTGCTGGCCGAGTTCGCCGACCTGGCCCGGGCGATCGAGCACGAGGTGCGGGCCTGCGTCGGCGCCGACGAGGGCGGGGTCATCCGGGTCAACCTGGGTGCGCTGGTCTCACCGCCCGGAGCGGTGGTGCCCGCCCACGCCGACCGGCACCACAACCTGCTGCTGCAGATCTCGGGCGCCAAGACCGTGTGGGTCGAGGCCGAGCCCGACCGGCGCCGCCACGACGGGCGTGTGCACGCCCACTACCGCGCCCCGGCCGACCCGGTCGCGCTCCCGCCGGCCCAGGTGGTGCACCTCGATCCCGAGACCGGCGTCTTCATCCCCGCCGACGTCTTCCACTGGGTGGTCGTCGGCGATGCGCCGTCGGTCGGCCTGTCCGTGGGGTTCTCGACCGCCCGGACCGCAGCGGTGGTCGACGCCCGTCGGCTCGACCTCGCACTGGGACGCCGACGGGTGCCGGTGCGGGGCCGCGCCTACCCCGGCGGCGCCACCACCGCGCTCAAGGCCCGCCTCGCCCGGGTGGCACACCGCGACTAACTTCCCGGCGGTCGTCGGGTCGGGTCGGCCGCAGGGGTCCTCGGATGTGGATGTACAGCCTTCGTGAGCTGCAGCACCGGCTGCGCCGCGTGGTGATCGCCGTGCTGGTCGTCGCGGTCGTGTTCGCGATCGCCTTGGCGGTCCAGGGCATCAAGGTCGCGCTGAACGCCGAGCCCCGCCAGCTGACCGAGCTCCTCGGGGTGGACGAATGGGTCGTCCACGAGGGCACCCGCAGCCCCTTCACCGGGATCGCGCTCATCCCCGAGGCCGAGGTCGCCGCCGTCGCCGCTGCGCCCGGGGTCCGAGACGTCCACCCGGTCGTGGCCGGACGGGCCACCGTCCTCGCGCCCCGCAACGCCGTGGTCAACCTGGTCGGGTTCGGCACCACGGAGGAGCCGGCCGACTTCCGGTTGCGCAAGGGGCGGATGCCCCAGGCCGACGACGAGGCGGTGGTCACGAAGAACCTGAGGGTCGGGCTGGGGAGCCGCCTGCGCTCCACCGTGGGTGAGGTCGAAGTGGTCGGCCTGCTCGACCGGGGCATGTACTACGCGGGGTCGCCGACGATCTTCATGACGGTGGACGGCGCGCAGGCCGCAGTGCTCGACGGGCAGCCGTTCGTGATGGGGATCGGGGTCGACGGGTCGATCGTCGACCCTCCGCCCGGTACCGCGGTGGCGACCAACCAGGACACGATCAACGGCCTCACGCTGGTGGTGCAGCGGGCCACCGGGACGATCGACTTCGTCGCCCTCCTCACCTGGTTGGTCGCGCTCGGCGTGATCGGCGCGATCACGTACCTGAGCGTCATCGAGCAGACCCGGAGCTTCGCGATCCTGCGTGCGACCGGCTCGCCGGGGCGGGTGATCGTCGGCAGCCTCCTGGTGCAGTCGGTCGTGGTGTCGCTGGTCGCGGCGGTCGTGGCCGTGCCGATCGCCTGGCTGATCGAGCTCGGCATGCCGGCCCGGGCCGAGATGACCGCGGCGTCGGTGGTGCAGCTGGTCGTGGTCGGACTGGTCGTGGGCGTCCTCGCCAGCATCGCCGCCGCCCGTCGGGCCCTGACCGTCGACCCGGCCCTGGCGTTCGGGGGGTCGTGATGGCGCACGTGCAGATCCGCGACCTGGTCGTCGAGTACTCCAGCGGTGGGTACGCGGTACGTCCGTTCGACGGATACGACCTCGACCTGGAGTCGGGGGAGATGGTCCTGCTCCTGGGCGCGAGCGGCTCGGGCAAGTCGACGTTGCTCTCCATCCTCGGGTCGCTGCTCACCCCGACCTCCGGCACGGTGACCGTGGGCGGCACCGAGGTCACCGCGCTGGCCGGGCGTGACCTGATGCGCTACCGCCAGCGGGGTCTCGGCTTCATCTTCCAGGGGTTCAACCTGATCGCCAGCCTCACCGCCCGGGAGAACGTGATCCTGCCGATGGTCACCGCCGGGGTCTCCCGCCGCGACGCGGCCGCCCGGGCCGACGAGCTGCTCGCCATGGTCGGGCTGGCCGAGCGCGCCCGCCACCGCCCCGGCGCGATGTCGGGTGGCCAGCAGCAGCGGGTCGCCATCGCCCGGGCACTCGCGCTCGAGCCGCCCCTGATCATCGCCGACGAGCCGACGGCATCGCTGGACTACATCCAGGTCGACGCAGTGATCCGTCACCTGCGCGACCTGGCCGCGCCGGGCCGGACGGTGGTGATCGCGACCCACGACGAGCGCCTGGTCCCGCTGGCCGATCGGCTGGTCGAGCTCACCCCCCGGGCCGCACCCTCCGAGCACGCGTCCGAGCGGCGGGAGCTCGGGGCCGGCGAGGTGCTGTTCCGCCAGGGGGACCGGGGCGAGCTCGTCTACGAGGTGGAGACGGGTGCGGTGGAGGTGGTCCGGGCCCTCGTCGGCGGGGGCGAGGAGATCCTCCAGGTGGTCGCGCCGGGCGGGTACTTCGGTGAGCTGGCGCCCGTCTTCGGGCTCGCCCGAGCCGGCACCGCGCGCGGCGGCCCCGCCGGCGCGGTGGTGACCGGGTACTCGGTGCGCGAGTTCCGCGACCGGCACGGCGGCGCGCTCGGTCGTCACGGCTCCTGAGCCCGACGCCTGCGCCCGGAGCCGGAGCGCGGCACCGGGGGGCGTCGGGCGGAACGATCAGGCCCGGGCGTGCCGCGCCGCGTCCGCGTCGAGCGCCGTGTGCGCGCGGCGGATCGCCCGGTGCACGGCGTGATCGGGGCCGGGAGGATGGTCGCGTGCCGGGACGCCGCGGCCGGTGTCGGTCTCGGTGAGGCGGGTCTGGAGGTCGACGAGCTCGGTGCGCACCGCGGCCGCGGCGGCCCGGTCGTCGGCGGTGGCCCCGGCCAGCTCGGTCGCGAGGCACAGGGCGGTCGCGCGGTGCAGGGCCTCGAGCACCGAGTGGGCGGTCTCGGGGTGCAGGCGTCGGGCCCCGATCTCGAACTCGGCGGCGTGGAGATCGGTCACGGCCCGGGTCCGGGCGTCGAGCACGGTGCCGTGCGCGACCTCCCGCGCGTCGGGGAGGAGGGCCGTGCCCGCCAGTGTCGGCCCGGCGTAGGCCGCGAGCGCGGCGGCGTAGTCGCCGAGGCTCGCACTGACCGCGGTGCCCGTGCGGGTGGGCCAGATCAACGCGGCGAGCACGACGAGGATCCCGGCCAGCACGGTCGCGAGCAGGCGCGAGGAGAGCGACGATCCGACCGGCTCGCCGGCGAGGGTGAAGAGGAAGAAGACGAACGTGGTGATCCCGGTGACCGCAATGGCGTAGTTCGCGGCCAGGAACGAGATCGCGAGCACGGCACTGAGCCCGATGCACCCGACGAGGGCCCAGGGGCCGGGGTCGAGGCCGAGGACGACGAGGCCCGACACGAGCACTCCCACGACGGTGCCGGCGACGCGAGCCGCAACCCGCACGGTGGTGTCGCCCTGACCGGGCCGGCTGATCCAGGCCACGGTCATCGGCAGCCAGTAGGGGTGGGGGAGGTCGAGTGCCTGCGAGAGCGCGATGGCCACGCCGAACACGACGGCGAGGCGGACCGCGTGGCGGACGAGCGGATCGGAGCGACCGGCGTGGGCGACGATCCGGTGCCGGGTCTCGGCCCAGCGGGCGGCGACGGCGGTCGCGATCCGGGGCGCGGTGGGTCGACCGGTCCGGATCCCCACCGGCCAGGGGGCGAGGAGGGTGTCGGCGATGGCGTCGAGGCCACTCTGGACGTCGGCGGCGAGGCGCACCGCGGTCGGGTCTGCGCCGGCGCGGAGCGTGGCCGCGGCCGCGTCCAGGGCGGTCCGGGCCCGGGCCAGGGTGGGGCGGCGCGCGGGCCAGGCCGTGGTGGTGGCCGCCGCCCGCCAGCAGGCGGCCGCAGCCTCGAGGAACCCCACGACCGCAGTGCGGGCCGCGCCGGAGGCGTCGGAGGCGTGGACGGCGAGTCCGAGCGTGCCGAGCCGGGCCTGGTGCGCGGCGGCCGCCAACGCGTCGAACCAGACCGCCGCCTCGGGGGCGGGGCGGTCGGCGGCGGCGGCCTCGAGGAACTCACGTTCGCGGGTCGCGTGCACCGCGGCGCCGGCCGACAAGGGGTCGAGGACCCGGGCGTGGCCGAGCCCGCGGGCGAGGCGGGTGAACGCGCCCCGGGGGCCTCGGGCCCGGTTCCGCAGGCCTGGGAGCGCGATGACGACCCCGCCGACCAGCGCACCGGCCCCGTAGACGAGGGCATCGGTCCCGGCCACGTCCATCGCGACCGGGGTGCCCGAGAAGACCGCGAACACCACGAGCGACAGCATCCCGATCACCGGGCCGGTGGTCCCGGCGGCGCCGCCGTAGCCGGCGATCGCGGCGACCGCTACGCCCACGACCAGGTGCACGACGAACGTGTCGGCCGCGAGGCCACCGACCAGGGTGGCGAGCGTGCTCCACAGCGCGAACCAGGCCATCGTCCGGACGCGCCGACCCTCCGGCCCCGGCGGATCGGCGACGCAGACGAACAGGATGCCGATCGCGCCGGCGATCAGCGGCGCCACCTCGTCGGTGGCGACGCCCCAGGCGAGGAGCACGGTGACCATCGCGCCACAGCGGAGCGCGGCCACCAGGGAGACCGGTGCCCAGTCGACGTCGATGACGGCGTGCCCGAGGCGGCGGAGGTAGGTCACGGGCGGACGGTAACAAACCCGGTGGCCCGGGAACCGGGATGGCGGCACCACCGCCGAGCGGGCGAGACTGCGGTCCCCGCTCCCGCGCCGCGCCCGCCCCGAGGCCGCCATGTCCGAACGCGTCCGCTACCGAAGCCTCATGCACGACAGCGCCCGGTGGGAGCGCTTCGCGCTGCGCGCCGGTGACGTGGTGGTGAGCACGCCGCCCAAGGCGGGGACGACCTGGACCCAGACCATCTGCTGCATGCTCGTGCGGGGCACGGTCGAGCTCGGGGCACCGGTCTCGGTCCTGTCGCCGTGGCTGGACCAGCAGGTCGAGGCGATCGACGTGGTGGTCGCGGTCCTCGACGCCCAGGACGGCCGGCGGGTGATCAAGACCCACACGCCCATGGACGGGCTTCCGCGCGAGCCCGGGGTGACCTACGTGTGCGTGGGCCGCGACCCCCACGACATGGCCCGCTCGATGGTGGACCATCAGGCCAACCTCGACATGGACCGGGTGCTCGCGCTGCGTGAGCGCGCCGTCGGCAACCATGATCTCGCCGACTTCGGGCCGACGCCGGGGCCGCCACCCGATCCCGAGGTGCGCCTGCGCGAGTGGGTGCGCACGAACCCGCCGTACTCGCTGTCGTCCCTGCAGCGCTGCCTGCACCACTGGCGCACGTTCTGGGACGCGGCCGACGATCCGGCCATCGGGCTGTTCCACTACGTCGACCTCACCGAGGACCGGACGGCGGAGATCGGCCGGATCGCGGCGCTGCTCGGGCTCGGGCCCGACGCGGCCCGCGACGCCGCCGTGGCCGATGCGGTCGCGTTCTCCCAGATGCAGGCCCGGGCGTCGGACTATGCGCCGAACGCGGTCGTCGGGATGTGGCGGGACGACGCCGCGTTCTTCCGGGCCGCCCGCCGGAGCGGGGCGTTCGATCCGGACCTCGAGGCCGACTACGAGGCGATCATCGCGGCCCAGGTGCCGCCGGCCCTCGCGGCGTGGGTCCACGGCGGGCGCAGAGCGGTCCCGACCTGATCGACGGCGGGCTCCAGTGCCCGCCGGACCAGCCCGACCAGCACCCGGGCGACGCCCGGGCCGCGCACGTGCGCGGCGAGGCCGGGCCACGCGTTGGCCTCGAGCACCACCGCCCGGCCCGCATCGACGATCACGTCGATGCCGCCGAACTCGAGGTCGAGCGCTGCGGCGGCGGCGAGCGCGACCGCGGCGACCTCGGGCTCGTCGCCGGCGGGATCGACGACATCCTCGACCCGGGCCTCGGGGGCGTTGGTCACGAGGCCGCCGGGCGGCGCGGTCCGTCGCGTCATCGCGACGACCGTCCCGTCGGCGACGACCACCCGATGGTCGACGCCCCAGCCCGAGGCGCGGGGCTGGACGACCTGGTGGTCGGCGTGCCCGTCCACGAGCGGGAGGACGGTCCGCAGGTGGTCGTGGGTCGTGGCGGCGTCGGCCGCCGACACCCCTCGGCCCTTCGAGGCGCGGGCGGGCTTGGTCACCAGGACCGGGGTCGCGGCGAGCGGTCCGAGGGCGGTGCCGGGTCCGGGCAGGACGCCGACCGCGGGCATCACCGGAACCCCGCGCTCGGCGAGCCGGCCCAGCGTCTCGAGCTTGTCGGCGCAACGGTCGGCGGCGGCCACGGTGGGCAGGACGACCGCCCCGGCCCGGGCCCACGCGGTGCAGACCTGGCGGACGAAGGGCCACGGGCGGTTCACGCCCCGGGGCAGCACCGCGGCCGGGGTGCGGGGCTCCCCGTCCACGAGGCCCTGCACCCGTCCGTCCACGACGGCGAGGCCGAGGCGCGACGGATCGACCAGCTCGGCGGCGAGCCCGGCGTCCGCGGCGGCGGCGAGCAGGGCCCGGTGGTCGGCCACGAGGCGCTGGGGGTAGCCCACCACCGCGAGGTCGGGGGGAGTCCACGTCACGGACGGGGCCAACCGGCGCGGCGCCCGGGGGATTCCGGCCCGGCCCCGTGCGCCCCCGCCGGGCGTGGGCGACAATGGCCCCCGCCGGGCCCGGGTCCCGGGCCGAGAGGGGGAGCCGTGAGCGAGCTGCAGTCCCGAGCCAGGTTCGCCGAGCTGGTGGCGCTGCTGGGCCAGGTGGCGGACGAGTGGGTGGTGCCCGGCCCGGGCATGACCGACGACGACGTCGCCGAGGGCTTCCGGAACCTCACCCACATCCTGCAGAGCGCGCTCTACTCGCACCAGGAGCTCGATCCGTTGCGGCCGGTGTTCCACCGGATCGTGTCGCCGACCCGGTCGTTCACCGGGGACAACGCCGACGCCGTCTACTTCGAGACGCCCGTCGCCGCCGGACACGAGTACGTGGTGCGCGGCAACCTCGCCGGCGCGGTCTACACGTCGTTCACGATGGAGGCGGGTGCCGCCGACGGCGCGTACGCGACGCACACCTCGGGGGTCCTGCGCGACGACGACATGGACGTCGCTCCCGACGGCGCGTACACGATCCGACTCGGTGGAGCCCCGAGCGATCGGAACTGGCTCGCGGTCCCCGAGGGCGGTGGTCGGATCACCACGCGCCACTACTTCGAGTGGCCGGTGTCGGCCGCGGCCGCGCAGGACCTCCACGTGCCCCTCGCGATCGAGTGCATCGACCGGCCCCCGGCCCCACCCCGCTGGGGGGACGAACGGGTCGCGGCCGCGCTGCAGCGGGTGATCACGCACGTGCGGACCAAGACGATCGCCAACCCGGCCCCGGCGCCCGACGTCGACATCCCCTTCGTGTCGCGGGTGCCCAACGAGTTCCGTCCACCGGTGGTGCCGGGCAACCTGGCCTTCGCCGCGTTCGACGCCGCGTACGCGATGGCGCCGTTCCTCATCGGCGACGACGAGGCCCTGGTCGTCCGGGGACGGTGGCCCGAGTGCCGCTTCGCCAACCTCTGCCTCTGGAACCGATGGTCCCAGATGTACGACTACGTGAACCGGCAGGTGAGCCGGAACCGGGCCAACACGGTCCTCGACCCCGACGGCGGCTACACCCTCGTGCTCGCCCACACCGACCCGGGCCACCCGAACTGGATCGACACCGAGGGCCGCAACCTCGGCACGATGTTCTTCCGGTTCTTCCTCCCCGAGGGCGAGATCGTCACCCCCACGTGCGAGGTGGTGAAGTTCGCCGACCTCCCCGGGGTCGTCGCCCGCTGAGCCCGGAACGGGCTCAGGGCGCCAGTCGGAAGAGCCCGGCGCGCAGGTCGATCGCGACCCGCTCGATCGCCGTGGGGCTCAGCTGGAGCGGTCCGGACAGCGGCGCGGAGATCCCCACCAACAGGCTGAGGGCGGCGACGACCACGACCACGATCCCGGGGATCAGCCAGAGCGCGCGGCGGCCGGCGCCGAGCGTGAGCACCGAGACGTTGACCACGAGGGCGAGCCCGGTCAGCAGCAGCACGAGCAGGTACGGCGCCGGCAGCGTGCGGCTGGACTCGGCGACGAGCTGACGTCGGAGCGTGGTGACCGCGTCGAGTGCGCTGAGCGTCTCGGCGGCCTCGGGTGAGGTGAGACCCCGTGCCGCCCCCCGGGCTGCGGTCTCCAGTCGCTGCGTGGCGCGCGCGAGACGAGCCGGGGTGCGGCCGCTCTCGTCGCGGTCCCCCCAATCCACCGCGATGACGGCGTCGAGGTACTCGGCGAGGTCGGACTGGATCCGGGCCCGCTCGGGTACCGAAGCGGTCGCGGCCCACGCAAGGCGCGCGGCCGCCGCGGCCTCGTCGTTGGCCAGGCTCTGGACGGTCCGGAGGTGCTGGGCCTCGGCGACGACGGTGAAGGCGATCATCACCGAGAACAGCGCGGCGAAGGCCGGGGTGAGGGGGGCCGCGATGGTGGCCATGCGGGCCCGGCGCCCGGCGTCGGCCCGGCGCTCGGCGAGCCCGCGGGCAGCCAGGGCCGCAGCGGAGAACAGGACGAGCCCGATGGCCACGACCAGCCAGCCGGGGAGGCGGTAGATCCCGTCGAGCACGGGAGGAGCGTAGGCGCCGGTCGGGTGGCGTTCAGGTGGCCCGGTCGGGCATCTGCGCCCGGAGCGCCCGCGCGGCGTCGAGCGCGGCCCGCAGCGCGGCGTCCTCGTCGTCGGCGAGCACGACCGGAGCGGGCGTCCAGCCCACACGGTCGAGCGTCACGGGGATCGCCCCGACCCCGGTCAGGCCCGCGCCGGCGGATGCACCGTCGAGGGCGACCTGCACCGACACGACCTCGGGGGTGCCGCGCGTGAGGATCCCGATGAGGTCGGCCACGGCGTGGGCGGTGACCATCTCCGTGGTCCGCCCGGCGGTGTAGTGCACGAGGAAGGGCTTCACGGCTGCCCGCAGGTCGGCCGGGCACCCGGCGAGGACCCGGAAGGCCTCGTCGATCTCGCCCCGTCCCACCTGGGCGACCAACGCGTCGCGGGTGGCGCGGATCTCGTCGGGGAGCCCGGTGAGCGGGCGGTCCCGGCGCTGGCCGCGGATCCAGTCCGCGAGCGCATCGGCGTCGATGCCGTCGACGGCCACGGTGCTCCACGCCGGCACCAGGTGGTCGCCGTGCTGGCCGACCATGAAGCCGTGGACCTGGGGGCGGCGCCGACCGAGTCCGTCGGCGATCTCGCGCCGGAAGCGCAGGGTGTCGGAGTACGCGCCGGCCCCGATCACCCGGTCGGGACCGAGCGCCTCGGCGAAGACCGCGACGCCGAGCTCGACCGGGTTCGACTGGACGACGACCCAGGGCGCGGGTCCACCGCGGCGGCTCAGGGCATCGGCGTACTCACGGAACACCGCGAAGTTTCCGGTCGCGAGACCGGCCCGGTCGATGGCGGCGTTCGGGTCGCTCGGCAGGGTCGCCCCGGCGAGCATCACCACCACGTCGGCGACGACGTCGTCGGGGTGCTCGACCAGCTCGATCGTCGGCGCGTCGTCGGCGAAGGCGTCGCGCAGATCGGCCCGGAGCCCGTGTCCCTCGGTGGCGCTGATCCCGTCGTGGTGCACCACGAGCTGGAGGCGGGCCGTCGGCGCGACCGTGCGCCGGTCGAGCAGCTGGGCAGCGAGCTGACGTCCGCACGCGCCGGCGCTCCCGACGATCGCCACGCTCAGGGTCACGGCGCCGCCGGTCAGACGGAACGGCCCACGGCGTTGCCCGTGGCCACGGCGTTCTGGATGTAGCCGACCTCGCCGGCGTCACCCACGACGTGGACCTCGAGGCCGCGGTCGCGCAGGGCGTCGGCGAGCCGGGTGTCGCCGTGGACCCCGGTGGCGAAGATCACGTGGGCCGCCGGCGCGGTGCGGGTCTCGTCGCCGACGGTGAAGGTGACGGTGTCGGCCCCGATGGCGGTGAGGGTCGCGCCGGTGACCAGGGTGACGCCGTGGCTGCGGGCCTCGTGGATGGCCCGGGCCCGCCGGGGGTGGGCCATCTCCGTCCCCAGCTTGTCGCCCGCCTCGAGCACGGTCACCGTGCGGCCGCGCTCGGCGAGGAACTCGGCGAGCTCGAGCCCGACGAGCCCACCGCCCACCACGACGACCGTGCGGCCGACGGGCATCCACCGGGTCGAGAGACGCCGGACGGAGTCCATGTCGTCGGTGAGGCCGAGGCGGCGGCCGGTGCCGACCAGCACGCGGGCCCCGAGGCCGAGGCGCTTGGCGGCCGCAGGGTCGTCGCCGGTGAGCAGGGCCCGGAGGTCGTCGCCCGACAGGGCGTGCGGGAGATCGGCGCCGGGGACGTCGGGTCGGTCCCGGCGGGCGCCGGTGGCGACGACCACGACGTCGGGCGCGAGCCCGGCCACCGACTCGGGGGTGGCGGTCACCCCGCAGCGCACGTCGACCCCGGCGTCGGTGACCGCCGCGGTGAGGTAGCGCACGAGCTCGCCGTTCATGGGCGTGGTGAGGGCCGAGAACCGGGCGGTGCCGCCGAGGTGAGGTGCCCGCTCGAGCAGGGTCACCCGGTGGCCCCGTCCCGCAGCGACCCGGGCGGCCTCGAGCCCTCCGGGCCCACCACCGACGACGACGACGTGGCGCGCCGGGGCTGCGGGGGCCACGGGAGGCCGGTCGTAGTGGCCGAGGTCGGCGTTGATCGCGCAGACGGGCGCGCCGTCCCAGAAGTTCTCGGCCACGCACACGTAGCAGTTGATGCAGGTGCGCACCAGGTCGGGGCGGCCGGCCGCGAGTCGGCTCGGGAGATCGGGGTCGGCGAGGAGCTGGCGGCCCATGGCCACGAAGTCGCACACGCCCTCGGCGAGGACCGCCTCGGCCTGCTCGGGCATGATGCGGCCGACCGCGATCACCGGGACCGACACCGCCGCCTTCACCGTGCGGGCGTAGTCGACGTACTGCCCCGGGAGGCGGGGAAGGGGGGCATCGGTGAAGCCGGTCCCGACCGCACGCGGCGAGTTCGCCGACACGTGGATCGCGTCGGCGCCGGCGGCCTCGGCCAGGCGGGCGTGGTCGGCGGCGAGGTCGGGGGTGATCCCGCCCTCGGAGTGCTCGGTCGCGTCGAGCCGCACGATGACCGGGAACCCGTCGCCGCAGCGGGCCTTGATCGCCCGGACCACCTCGCACAGCAAGCGGGCCCGGTTCTCGGTGGACCCGCCGTACTCGTCGGTGCGCCGGTTGTACTTCGGCGAGAGGAAGGTGGAGATCAGGTAGCCGTGCGCGGCGTGGATCTCGACCGCGTCGAGCCCGGCCTGCTGGACGCGGGCGGCGGCGTCGGCGAAGCACTGCACGACCCAGGCGAGCTCGTCGATGGTCGCGGCCCGTCGTTCGGGCATCTTGCCGCCGGTGGTCCCGGCGAGCCGCATGATCTCGTCCATGGTGAGGTGGTCGAACGACATCTCGTCGTCGGGAACGGGGACCGACGGGATGATCTGCTCCCGGCCCTCGATCACGTCGATGCCCGCGGTCTTGCCGTGGTGGCACATCTGCACCGCCATGCGGGTGCCGTGGGCGTGCACGGCCTCGGCCAGGCGGGCCAGGCCCGGGATGCAGGCGTCGTCGGAGAGCGAGGGCTGGTGCCGCGACGTCGCGCCCACCGGGTACGCCACCGCGGACGTCTCGAGGATCAGGAGCCCGACCCCGCCGCGGGCCCGGGCCTCGTAGTGGGCGACGTTGCGATCGGTGATGTGCCCGTCGCCGTCGCACGAGTTCTGGTCCATCGCCGGCATCACGATTCGGTTGCGCAGCGTCATCGTCCCGATGGCGCCGGACGCGAGCAGGCGGGAGAAGGCCGAAGCTGCCATGCGGTCAGCCTAGGCATCCGGCCGGGGGGGTCCGACCCCGGTCACGGGGCCTCCCACCGGGCCAGCTCCGTGCGCAGCCAGCCGTGCTCCCAGAAGCTGACGTCGCCGCCGTGGTCGAGCAGGTGGCGGTGCGCGCCGGCCATCAGCGTGCGCAGTCGCGGATCGTCGGGGACGGCCCGGGCCACCGCCTCGCCGATCCGGATGGCCACGACCGCATCGCCCCGGGCCAGCGCGGCCTCGGCGCGCGCCAGCGCGGCCTCGGTCCCGGCGGCGGCGATCAGCTCGTCGAGCGCGGCGGGCGTGCTGTCGGGATACAGCTCGGTGGTGGACTCGAGCTTGAACCACCCGACGTACTGCTCCCAGAGCGTGCGCACCGCCCAGGCGACCTTGCCGTACCCCTGCCCGACCCGCAGCTCGGGCGGGAGCGTGATCTCGCGCATCAGGGTCCAGACGTCGACGCCGGCGTTGAACCCCTCGAGGGTCCGGTCGTGCACGTGCACCACGGCGTCGTGCAGTCGCTCGAGCGAGGCCTCGATCAGTTCCGCCCCCACGATCGGGTCGTGCCGACCGGTCACCAGCATCTCCGGTCGCAGCGCCCGCACCATCCGGTTCGTCGCGAGCTGGGGCTCCACGAAGCGGTACTTGTCGCCCCGGATGGTGTTGAGGTTCGGGAAGTGGGGGAACAACGGGCCGAACAGGTTGGAGACCAGCGCGATGCGGTGCTCGGGCAGCCAGACCACGGTGCAGTCGACCGTCTCGCCGACCGCGGCGTGCAGCTCGATGCGCAGCCCGTCGACGGTCAGCCCGATGCGGTGCTCGTAGGTGAGGTCCGGGGTCGGGCGGGACTGGCGCATCGACACACCGGGGTTCTGCTCGGCGATCCGGCGGGCGTCGGTGCCGAGCATGTCGAACCAGATGCCGGCGGTGCGCATGCGCAGACCCGCGATGCGGGCGTCGTCGGCCTGACAGGCCGGGTTGGCGGCCTGGGCGACGTAGACGGTGCCGGGCTCCCGGAACAGGTCGACGCCACCCACGTGGTCGACGTGGGCCTGGGTCGTGATGATGTGGTGCGTCGGCCCCGGCCGGATCGCGTCGAAGAGGCGCTTGTGGTGGGGCGCCTCGTAGCCCATGCCGGTGTTGACCACGACCCGCCCGGCGTCGGTGAGGAGCAGGTAGGCGGCGGTGGTGCCGCCGGAGCGGTAGAGGAGCCCGTCGACGATCGGGTGGGCCGGGTCGTCGTACGCAGGGGTAAGCAGCACGCGGCCGGGTCGGGTGTCGATGAGGTGGTCGACCTGCTCGGAGATGTTCACCGGACCTCGATCCGTACGTCGTAGGTGTCGAAGTAGAAGCCGAAGGGGGCGCGGACCTGCTCGGGGGTCGCCCCGAAGTCGGCCCGCAGGTCGTAGACGACGCGGCCGTCCCTGCCTCGGGGGTGGGCGGCCCGGTACGCCTCGATCCGGGCCCGGGCCTCGTCGGTCAGCGCGAGCCCGGCGAGGTCGTAGACCTCGGCGACCGTGCCCACCTCGTCGGCCATGTACCGGTCGAAGTGCACGTGGAGGGTCCGGTCGGCCGGGAGGAGGTGGCGGTCCCGGACCCCACGGTCGAGCAGGCGGCGCATCCGGTCGGTCCAGTACTCGAGGTACCACTCGGGCCGGGTGTCGCGGTAGCTCATGCGGGCGGCGTAGGCCATCATCGTGGCGGTCGACTGCACCACGGCGACCGGGTCGCGGTGGGTGACCACGATGGTCGCGTCGGGGAACGCGTGCAGCAGGGGACCGATCTGCTCGAGGTGCTGGGGCGACTTGAGCACCCAGCGCTCGCGCGGTCGGTACCACTGGAGGATCTGCAGCCCGGTCCGCATCCACTCGTAGTGGGGGGTCTGGTCGTGGGCGAGGTAGTGGTCGCGCCACCGGGGGACCCGGCCGACCCACTCCTGGTTGTACGAGGCGAAGTCGGAGAGCTGGAGCTCGATCTCCTCGTGGATGTGGTCGGGCTCCATCGGGTGCATCGCGGCCACGTGGGGCGTGCTCGTGCGCATCGCCTCCCACATCTGCTGACAGCGGGTCCAGCGGGGGTCGACCCCGTCGGGCCCGGGGGCCTCCCGGGGGTCGGGCACCGGCTCGTAGCTCTCCCACAGCGGCATCGACCGGAACCGCGTGTCGGCGCCGATCAGGTTGACCAGGTTGGTGGTGCCCGAGCGGGGGAGCCCGATGACGATCACCGGGCGGGTGATCTCGACGTCGTGGATCTCGGGGTGACGCCGCAGGAGATCGACGGTGCGCAGTCGGTTGGTGGCGTAGCGCACGACGTTGCCGAACAGGATCAGCCGGCCGAGCCCGGTGCGGTCGGGGTCCTCGTCGACCTCGCGGAGCCAGAGGTCGAGACGGGCGCGGAAGTCGTCGGGCCCGAAGTCGTCGAGCCCGCTCGCGGCGACGGCGGCGCCGAGCACGGCGTCGACCGACAGGTCCACCGTCTGGGTCTCGCCGAACTCGAGCGCGGCGCGCTGGAATCCGGTGAGCTCAGGCCGGGCCAGGTCGTCGATGCGGATGTCGGCGGGCACGGGCTACACCGCCAAGTACCCACCGTCGACCGCGAACGCGGTTCCGGTGGTGTACGCCGAGGCCGACGACGACAGGAAGCACACGGCGGCGGCGACCTCCTCGGGGGTGGCCATCCGGTCCATCGCCGCCTTGGCCAGCTCGGCGTCCAGGAGCTCGGGCCAGTCGTGCATCGGCGCGGTCATGCGGGTGGCCACGAGGCCGGGGGCGACCGCGTTGACCCGGATGCCGTCGCCCACCCAGTGGACGGCGAAGTTCCGGGTCATCGCGAGCAGGGCGGCCTTCGCGGCCGAGTACCCGGGCACGATCGTGGTGGAGCGGTAGGCGGTCATCGACACGACGTTCACGACCGATGCGCCCCCGGGGAGGTCGCTGGCCCGCAGGACGTCGCGCAGCCGGGTCGTGAGCCGCACGGCCCCCTCGACGTTGCAGGCGAGTGCGGCCGAGAACCCGTCCGGGTCCCACTCGTCGCCGCCGGCGAAGTTCGCGCCGGCGTTGTTCACCAGCACGTCGAGCGTGGTGATCCCGGCGGCGAGCCGGTCGACCGCGTCGGCGTCGCGGGTGTCGAGCGTGCGGTACGTGAACCGGTCGAGCGCGACGTCCGGGTAGTCGGACGGGGCCGGGCGGGTCCCGGTCACGGTCACCGCGGCACCCGCGTCGGCGAAGGCGGTGGCCACGGCGTGCCCGATGCCGCTGGTGCCGCCGGTGACGAGCACGGTCGCGCCGGAGAAGTCGAAGGTGACGGCGTTGCGTCCCGGCATCACTCCACCCCCATGGTGATCATCACCTTCCCGCAGTCCTTGGAGCCCTCGAGGAGGGTGAGGCCGGCGTGGAAGTCGTCGAGGTCGAAGCGGTGGGTGACGAGGTCGGAGAGGTCGCGCCGGGCGAGGAGCCCGACCGCGTCCTCGAACCGGGGCGGGTACTCGATCGAGCCCCGGATCGTGAACTGCTTCATCAGCAGGGTGAGGTAGTCGGTCGCCACCGGCGCGAAGTGCAGCGCGACCACGGCCATCCGCCCGTCCACCCGGCCGTGGCGGATCACGTCGCCGATCACCGACGGTGCGCCGGACGCCTCGATGAAGGCGTCGGTGGCGGGGGTGGGGCCGAAGCGGAACGGTGCGGTCCCGTGCAGCCGGGCCAGCTCCGCCCAGACGTCGTCGGCGGCCGGGTCGAGCACGGCCTGCGCGCCGAGGCGCTCGGCCAGGGCCCGGCGGGTCGGGCTGAGGTCCACGGCCACGACGTCGTGGATCCCCCGGTCCAGCAGCGTGGCGACGGCCATCAGCCCGATGGGCCCGCAGCCGAACACCGCCACCGAGTCCCCCGGGGCGACGTCGGCCTGGTTGACCGCTTGCATCCCGATCCCGAGGGGCTCGCCGAGCGCGGCGTGGGCCAGCGGCATCCCGGCGGGGACGGGGAACAGCCGACCCCCGGCCGCGGCGTTGCGCACGAGGAGCGCGTCGCAGAGGCCGCCCTCGTCGGCGCCGCTGCCGATGGAGGTGCCGTCGGGAGCGGTCGGGTACACGATCACGCGGTCGCCGGCGACGACCCCGGGGACCTCGTCGCCGACCCAGTCGACGATCCCGGCCACCTCGTGACCCAGGCACATGGGTGCCCCGGTCAGCCCGCCCATGTGGATGTAGGAGAGGTCGGAGCCGCAGATGCCGCACGCGCCGACCCGCACCACCGCGTCGCGGGGCCCGGGTCGCGGTGGGTCGACCCGGTCGAGGCGGACGTCGTCGGGGCCGTGCACCCGGATCTGCCGCATCGGCCCTCCCGTCACGGGGCACCCTCCCGGTGCCGTCCGGGGGGAACGTACCGACTCCGGCCGGGGTGCACCACCCCCGCCCCACCACCCGCGCCGCACCCCCCGGTCCGGACCCCCGGGTCCGGGCCCGGGCGGGGCGCGGGCGGGGCCGACGGCCTAGCCTCCCGCCCCGATGACGGCCCCGTCCCCCGAGCGCGCCGGCGACCAGCTCGCCGACGACAGCGTCCTGCCCGAGCTCGCCCTGACCATCGTGGCGGTGGGCGACGAGCTGCACGGGGAGTTCCCCGTGCTCGAGACGATGTGCACCCCGGGCACCGACGTGGTGCGGCCCTCGGTGGCGGCGACCCAGGCCGACGCCGTGCTCGGGCTCCACGCCATCCGGGCCCTCGCGCCCCGGCTCCCCGTGACCCTCGACCTCGACGTGCACCTCTTCCCCGAGGCGGCCGGCCTCGACCGCATGCTCGGCGTGTCGCGCCTGGTGCGCGCGGGCCGGAACGTCATCGTCACCGACATGGAGTTCCGGTCCCCCGCCGGCCGGGTGGTCGGCTACGGGAGCGGCGCGTTCATGGCCATCCCCGAACCCGGGTTCCGGTCCCCCGACCTCGACGAGGTGCTCGGCCGCTTCGGGACGCCGCGCGGCACGCTCTCCGTGCCGATCGCCGAGCGGATCGGCTGCGTCCGCACCGGCCCGGGGACCGCGGTGCTGCCGAGCACCTCGGTGGTGCACAACGGCGCCGCGGCGATCAACGGGGGCATGCTCGCAGTGGTCGCCGAGGAGGCGGCCCTGGCGGCGGATCCGGGCGCGGCCCGGCTCGAGTCGATCCACCTGCGGTTCGTCCGGGGGGTCCGGGTGGGCCCGGCGGTGGCCACGGCCGACGCCCACGGCGGCATGGCCCGGGTCGAGGTGCGCGACGCGTCGACCGGGGGCATCGCCGCGGTCGCGACCACCCGCGCCGTCCCGGCCTGAGCGCCCCGGGCGTGGGCGCCGGCTCCGGCCTACGATCCGGACCGCCGACGAGGCGCCGACGAGGGGGGACACCGTGGCGATCGACTTCCGGGCGTTGGGGCGCGAGCTGTCGAACTGGGGCCGGTGGGGTCCCGACGACGAGCTGGGCACGCTCAACCTCGTCACCCCGGCCCACGTCGCCGCGGCGGCGGCCCTGGCCCGCACCGGGCGCGTCTTCGACCTCGGCTACACGCTCGGGGCGAACGGCCCCCAGATCGGCCTCGGCGGCCGCATCAACCCGGTGCACCTGATGTCGGTGACCGGCGAGCCCCGTTTCCCCGACGGTGGCGGCTTCACCGACGACTTCATCTTCATGCCCCTGCAGTGCGCCACGCAGTGGGACGGCCTCGCCCACGTGTTCTACGACGACGTCTGTTACAACGGCGTGTCGATCGACGCGGTCACGGCGCGTGGGGGCGCGTCTCGGTTGGCCATCGACGCGTTGGCCCGCGGCGTCATCGGGCGTGGGGTCCTGCTCGACGTCGCCCGACTGCACGGCGTCGACTGCCTGGAGCCCGACCACGGCATCACCCCCGCCGAGCTCGACGCCACGTGCGCAGCGCAGGGGGTCGAGGTGCGCGACGGCGACATCGTCCTGCTCCGCACCGGATGGACCCGGGTGTTCCGCGAGCAGTCGGCCACCGACTTCATGATGCGCGAGCCGGGTCTGACGGTCGAGTGCTGCCGCTGGCTCCACGAACGTGACGTCGCCGCGGTGGCGGCCGACAACTGGGGGGTCGAGCAGTACCCGTGCCCGGATCCCGATCTGCGGATGCCGGTGCACTACGTGCTGATCCGCGACATGGGGATGACGCTCGGCGAGATGTTCGACCTCGAGGCCCTCGCCGCCGACTGCGCCACCGACGGGGTCTACGAGTTCCTGCTCTGCGCGCCGGCCCTGAAGATCGCCAACGCGGTGGGGACGCCGCTCAACCCCCTCGCGGTGAAGTGAGCGGAGCCGTCGACCCCGTCGCCGCGACCGATCCGAGGAGCCCCACGGTGGAGCTGAACCCGTTCTCCCACGAGTTCCACGAGGATCCGTACCCGGTCTACCGGTGGCTGCGCGACCACGATCCCGTGTACCGGCACCCCGACGGGTGGTACGCGTGGTCGCGCCACGAGGACGTGCTGTGGGGCTCCCAGCAGCCCACGCTCCTGTCGTCGGCCGAGGGCACGACCCTCGAGCAGATCGACACCTCGGTGATCCCGCCGATGATCATCTTCATGGACCCGCCCCGTCACGACCGGCAGCGTCGGCTGGTGAGCCGGGCGTTCACGCCTCGGGCCATCAACGAGCTCGAGCCGTTCGTCCGCGACCTCGCCGGACGCTTCCTCGACCGGCTCGCCGAGCAGGGTGGGGGCGACTTCGTCGAGGACTTCTCGGCGCTCCTTCCGTCCAACGTGATCATGGAGCTCATCGGAGTGCCCGAGGCCGACCGTGACCGCCTGCGGACCGTCATCGACGCGACCCTCGAGCGGACCGAGGAGCCCCCGTACATTCCCGAGCACGCATTCGTGGCCATGGTGGAGATGCACGAGTACTGGGCCGGTCTGCTCGCCGAGAAGCGGGCCCGGCCCGACGACCGCATGCTGAGCCGGCTGCTGGAGGCCGAGGTCGTCGGTGACGACGGGGTCGCCACCCGCCTCACCGACGAGGAGGTGCTCGGCTTCTGCCAGCTGATCGGCTCGGCGGGCACCGAGACGGTGACGAAGCTGCTGGCCAACGCGGTCGTGCTCTTCCAGCGCAACCCCGACCAGTGGCGCGCGGTCCTGGCCGACCGGTCGACGATCCCCGGTGCGGTCGAGGAGACCCTGCGCTACTGGGCGCCGTCGCAGTACCAGGGTCGGGTGTGCACCGAGCCGGTGACCCGGCACGGCGTGACCGTGCCGGCGGGCGCGCGGCTGCTGTTGCTCACCGGCTCGGCCAACCGCGACGAGCGCGCGTACCCCGATCCGGACCGCTTCGACATCGCGCGCGGTGAGCACGTGGCCCTCGGCTTCGGGCACGGGGTCCACTTCTGCCTCGGGGCGGCGCTGGCCCGGCTCGAGAGCCGCGTGGCGTTGGAGGAGCTGGCCCGCCGGTTCCCGGACCACTCGGTGGACGAGGCGGGCCTGGAGCGCGTGCACATGAGCAACGTGCACGGCTTCAAGCGGGTGCCGTTCGTCCCGGGCCGACCCGCGACGGGTTGATGCCCCCCGGACCGGCGCCGGGGGTGCGGGGCCTCAGGCCGCCGCGCCCCGCAGCAGGGCCATGTTCGGGTTCTCGGGCAGCTCGGTGAGGGGCTGGCGGATCTCCTCGACCGTCGGTCCGTACTCCGCGGCGAGCGGCGCGAGGGCGTCGAGGTCGAAGCCGTAGAGCTTCGCCGCGTTCTCGGCGAGGATCCGACGGAGCTTGTCCTCGGGTGCGTCGTGGAAGATCTGACGCAGGTGCTCCCGGGTGTACGGGCCGGTGCCCTCGTCGTGGGGGTAGTCGCTGCCCCACATGTACCGGTCGGCGGGCAGGAAGTCGGCGATCTTGGCGTCGAGCGGCCCGGGCTGGCTCGCCGCCACGTAGACGTTCTGCATGACGTAGTCGGTCGCCGACCCCGTGATCGCGTCCTCGGCGCGGTACTTGAGCTCGCCGATGGACCCCTTGCGCACCTGGCCCAGCGTGCGGTCGAGGTCGCGCAGGAGGCCGGGAAGCCAGGCGCTCCCGGTCTCGGTGAGCACGAACTTCAGGTCCGGGAAGCGCGCGAACACGCCGCCGAGGATGAAGTAGACGAGCGGCCGCTGCGAGTAGAAGGGCACCTCGGTGATGAGCAGCAGCGGCGTGGCGGCGTGCTTGCCGTAGTCGGGGGATCCGGTGCCGCCGTGGGCGTTGACCGGGATCTCCAGCTCCTCGAGGGTCTTCCAGAGCGGGTCGTAGACCGGGTCGTAGAGCGGGGCGACGTGCTTGCAGTCGGGCGGGATGTTGGGGAGCAGGATGCCGCCACGCAGGCCGTGCTCCTTGATCCAGATCGCGTCGGCGATCGCGTCGTCGACGTCGTTGAGGAAGATCTGGCCGACGCCGGCCCGCCGCTCGGGGAACTGGTTGCAGAAGTCGACCAGCCACCGGTTGTGGGCGCGGATCCCGGCCAGGCGGTGCTCGTACTGGTCGGGCCGGGGCGGCGGGGCGAAGAGCACGAACCCGGGGTAGAACGGCGGGACCGTGTTCGGGAAGATCACCTCGCCGACCACGCCGTCGGCGAGCTGGTCGGCGTTGCGGCGGTCGTCGTCCCAGTTGCGGATGCGCAGGTCGGTGTCGCGCAGGTCCTTCCAGGGGTTCTTGTACTGGCCCCGCCACGCGTCGAAGTCGTCGCGGTACGCCGGGTCGAGGTACTCGCGGTACTGCTCGTGGCTCCCACCGGCGTGGGTGTCGGTGGAGATGATCGTGTAGCGGTCGGCCATGGGACCCTCCGTGGCTCCGGGGCGCCCGCCCCGGGGATCTGACGCAGCGTCAGAGACGGTAGCGCCCGCCGACGGGGCCCGCGACGCCCGGGGTGCCCGGGTCAGGCGGAGCGGCGCAGCACCGTGCGCCAGAGCGGGCGGTAGGCGTCGAGGCCGTCCTCCGACAGGAACCGGTCGGGGCCGGCGGCGACCGAGACCCGCTCGGGGATCGTGCCCCAGACCTCGACGTCGTGGTCGGCCCAGTACTGCACGGTCTCGCCGTAGTCGCGGGTGAAGGTCCGGGCCGAGCAGATCGCGAGCCCGAACGGGGTGCGACGCGGGATCATCTGGCGGACCACGTCGACCCGGGGCCACTCGACCCCGCCGACCCGGGTCGGGATCACCACGACGTCGGCCTGCTCGAGCGCGTGGCCGATGATCCGCTCGTTGCCCGGGGGCGAGTCCACCACCACGACCTGCTCGGGGGCGGCGCCCGCCAGCGCCTTGGCCAGGAGCCGCTCGGTGGGCGCCTCCACCAGCGCGACCTGCTCGAGCGCCGGGTCCTCGGCCGACTCGATCCAGTCGGCGGCGCTGCCCTGGGGATCGGCGTCCACCACGAGGACGTCCTTGCGGGCGGCGGCGGCGAGGGCGGCGAGGTAGATGCTGGTGGTGGTCTTGCCCACCCCGCCCTTGAGGGCGGCGACGACGATCTTCATGCACGCGACGCTACCGGGACGGCCCCGGGGCCCGGCCGGGGCGCGCCCCCGACGGTTCGCCCGGGCGCGTGCGCCTGGGCCAGGCTCGCGCGCGTCCGTCCCGAGCCCGCCCGAGCCCGGAGGTTCCCGTGGTCACCGACCGTCCCCAGCCCTACCGGATGCCCGAGGCGGAGTTCTTCTGGACCTCGGGCGCCGACGGGGTCCTGCGGGTGCTGCGCTGCGACGACTGCGCCCAGCTCGTGCACCCGCCCAAGCCGGTGTGCCACTACTGCCGCGGGGCGCGCCTGACCCCGACCCCGGTGAGCGGCCGGGGCACCGTGGTCGGCTGCACGGTCAACCACCAGCAGTGGCTCCCGATGTTCGCGCCGCCCTACGTCGTGGCCTCGGTCGCACTCGAGGAGGACCCCCGGGTCTTCTGCACGACCAACGTGGTCGGGGTGGCCCCCGACGAGGTGTTCGTGGGGATGCCGGTCGCGGTCGAGTTCGCCGAGGACGGCGGGACCTGGTTCCCGTTGTTCCGGCCCACCGGCGAGACCCCCGCACCCGAGCTTCCGCCGCTCGCGGTCGACCCCGAGGAGACCCGGCGACACGTCCGGCCGATGCGGACCACCGAGAAGTTCGAGGAACGGGTGGCGATCACCGGGATCGGCATGTCGCAGCTCGGTCGGCGGCTGATGGTCGACCCGCTCGGGCTCACGGTCGAGGCCTGCCGCCGCGCGGTGGCCGACGCCGGCCTCGACTTCGCCGACATCGACGGCCTGTCGACCTATCCCGCCGGCCCCGCGCCCGGCGGCCACTCGGAGGGCGGCATCGTCGCGCTCGAGGCGGCGCTCCGCCTGCGCCCGACCTGGTTCGCCGGGGGTGGGGACCTGCCCGGACAGGGCGGCGCGGTCGTCAACGCGATGCTCGCGGTCGCCGCCGGCCTGTGCCGTCACGTCCTGTGCTTCCGCACCGTCTGGGAGGCGACCGCGACCGAGCGGATGCGCCAGGGTCTCGACCGCCCGCACGGTCGGGGCGCGGTGGCCGCCCCCATGGACTTCAGCCTGCCGTTCGGCGCGGGGTCGGCCGCGGTGAACCTCGCGATCAACGCGTCGCACCACTTCGCCCGCTACGGCACGACACGTGACGCGCTCGGGGCGATCGCCACCACGCAGCGGTATCACGCGTCCCTCAACCCGGACGCGATCTACCGCGAGCCGATGACGATGGACGACTACTACGCAGCCCGGATGATCACGACGCCGTTCGGGCTCTACGACTGCGACATCCCGTGCGACGGCTCCATCGCGATCGTCGTGTCGGCGCGCGAGGCGGCCGCCGACCGGGCCCGCCCGCCGGTCCTGGTGGAGTCGGTGGGCACGCAGATCCTCGAGCCGATCGAGTGGGACCAGGGGACCATCAGCCACGAGCCCCAGATCCTGGGCCCGAGCGCGCACCTGTGGAGCCGCTCGGCCCTCACGCCCGCCGACGTGGACCTCGCGCTCCTCTACGACGGCTTCTCGTTCAACTGCCTGTCGTGGCTCGAGGCGCTCGGGTTCTGCGGGATCGGCGAGGCCGGCGACTTCCTGGCCGGCGGCGACCGCATCCGCCTCGGCGGGGAGCTCCCCCTCAACCCCCACGGTGGCCAGCTCTCGCACGGCCGCACGCACGGGTTCGGGTTCTTCCACGAGGCGGTCACCCAGCTGCGGGGTGACGCCGGGGCCCGTCAGGTCGCGGGCGCCGAGGTCGCCGTCCTCACCAACGGGGGCCTGACCCCGGGCGGGGCGATGCTCCTCACCGCCGCCCGGTGACCGGGATCACTCCGTGATCGGCTCCCACCACTGGCACCACCACTGGTCGCCGACCAGGATCCGCACGCGCGGGTGCCAGCAGTACGAGATGTCGGTCGACGGGTCCATGTAGTAGAGGCAGTTGTCGCAGCGCTCGTCGCCCTGCGGCCGGCCCCGGAGGACCTCGTTCGAGATGAGGTGGCCCAGCACGACCCAGTTCTGCTCGTCGATCTCCTTGGGCTCGGGCTTGGGCATGTCTTCGTAGGTCATGGCATTCAGCCTAGGACGCGCCGACCCTCGGGGCGCTCACCGGGCCCGGGCTCAGGCCGACCGGGCGATCCGGCCGAACCACCGGGCCACGATGGGCGCCGAGACCTTCCCGGCCCGCAGGTGGTTCACCCCGGGGAGCATCCGCTCCTCGATGTCGGTGCCGGCGGCGCGGAACCGCTCGACCAGGCGGGCGGTGGTCGGGGGCCGGACCACCTGGTCCTCGGTGCCCTGGGTGACGAGGACGGGCACGGCCACCGGCGGGGTGGGGGTGTTGGCCTCGAACTGCTCGCGCCAGGGCGGGGTCGTGGCCGGGTCGGCACTCCACATGCGGCCCTCGAGCACCAGCGCGTCGGCGGTGAGCGCCGCGTCGCTCAGCGCGCCACCGCCGATCACGCAGCGACCCGCCGCGCTGCGGACCCGACCGAGGAACAGGGGCCGGACCACGGTGGCGGGGTCGTAGCCGAACACCTCCTGCCACGACGCCACCGCGTACGACCCGAGGATGCTGCCGGCGATGCTGTCGCGGTCGAGGTCGAACTGCTCGGCGAGGATGCCCGCGGGTGCGGCGGCGGCCGCTCCGAGGACGCGCAGCTCGGGCGCGTAGGTGGGGGCGAGCCGGGCCGCGAACAGCGTGGCCTGCCCGCCTTGGGAGTGGCCCCAGAGGAACGTGTCGGGGCCGGCCGCGGTCTCGGGCATCGCGATGGCGGCGCGCACGGCGTCGAGCACCCCGTGGGCCTCGCTCGTGCCGACGAGGTAGGGGTGGGGGCCGTCGGTGCCGAGGCCCTGGTAGTCGGTCGCGGCGACCACCCAGCCCTTCCGGATGAACTCGGCCAGGCCCTGGACGTCGCCGTAGGGCTTGGGCGAGCGCGACGGCGCGCACTTGTCGACGATGCCCGAGGTGGGGTGGGCCCAGGAGACCACCGGACGACTGCCGGGGGCGGCGGCCGCGGTCGGTGCGAAGACCATGCCGGTGACCACGATCGGAGCCACGCCGTCGATCCCCCGGGAGGTGTACATCACCCGCCAGGCCCGCGCGCCGGCGAAGGGCGCGGGCATCGGCTCGGTCCGCACGATCGTGCCGGGCGCAGCGCGGGGGATCGGGTCGGGGGTGGCGTAGAACGCATCGGTCGACGTCGTCGCCGCGGCGGACGGCACGGTCCCGGTGACCGGCATCGCGAGCGTGACGGCACCCACGATCACGGCGAGGGATGCTCGGACTCCCGGCCGTCGCCGGCCTGCTCGCCGGCCCGGTCGCAGGTCGCTTCGCCGTGTGGTCCCCAGCATGGCCCCGCCCCCCGTTCCCCGTCCCCCGACCCCGCTCGTCCCCGCCCGCGCGCCGGGGGGTCAGCCTACCGACGACCCCGGTCCGCCTCCGGGGAGAAGACGGTGCCGTCGCGGGTCAGCCGGTCGAACCACTCGTTCGGACCGCGGAACGCGTTGCCGAAGTGGTAGCCCCACACGGGCCCGACCGGACCCGCGGGGCCGACGGTGAGCGTGTCGTGGCCGGCCACCGCGAACGGGAACTCGTGGAGTGGGATCGGGACCGCTCCGAGCGCGGCCGCGGCGACGGCCACCACGCCCTGCTCGCTCATGTTGCGACGGCCGTCGTGCCCGGGCCGCAGGGGCCGGCGGGCGAGCAGGTCGAGCATCGCCGCGCCGAAGTCGGCGCCGGGCGGGAGCGACACGAGCCCGGAGTAGAACATCCGGTCGGGGTCGCACTCGTCGGCGTACTCGCCGTAGTGCTCGAGGGGGGCGTCGGGGCTCTGGGCGACCCGGACGGGGTCGACGCCGGCGGCCCACGCGTCGAACCAGGCGGGCCGGCCGACGACGACCATGTCGCCGTCGAGGACCCACTCGGGTGCGGCCGGCCGCACGCGGTCGGGAAACCACTTCCACCAGTAGCCGAAGTCGTCGCGGGAGCATCCGGCGCGGCGGAGCGCGGTGGCGAGACCGGGGTGGTCGCGGGCGCGGACCGGCCACCAGTGCACGGGCCGGGTCGCCCACGCAGTGACGGCGGCGACCCGAGCCCGCGGGAGGTCGACGGTGCACAGGCAGTAGTCGACCGCATCGCCGAACTCCCGGGTGGCCTGCCCGAGCGCGGCACGCGTCACGGCGTCGTCGCGGCCGTCGCCCTTGATCCACCGGAGGACCGGTCGGGTCGAGCGTCGGAACCGGTCCCGCGCCGTGAGCGCGTGACGGATCTCGTGGACCGGTACGGCGCGCCGTGCCCGGACGAGGCGCTGACCCACGAACCGCGGTACCGCGCGACCCCGAACCCGTGCCTCCCGAGCGCGTGCCGCCCGCACGGGTGCCGGAGGCCGCCCGGTCACCGAACCGGACGGGACGCCGTGCACGGGAAGGACGCTACTGCGACGCTGCCTCCGGTGGCGGTGCCGGTCGCAGCAGGCAACGCGGAACCGATCCGGGCCGATACGGTGGGAGGCCGTGACGGTCGTCGACGAGGTCATCCGCACCGAGGCGCTGACCAAGGACTACCCGGGTGGGATCCGCGCCGTCGACGGCCTCGACCTGTCGGTGCGGTCGGGTGAGATCTTCGGGCTGCTCGGTCCGAACGGTGCGGGCAAGACGACCACGGCGGGGATGCTCACCACGCGGGTCGTGCCCACCAGCGGCACGGCGCGGGTCGCGGGCATCGACGTGGTCGCGCACCCCGTGGCGGCCAAGCAGGTCATCGGCGTGGTCCCCCAGACCAACACCCTCGACCGCTCGCTGTCGGTGTTCGAGAACCTGTACTTCCACGGCCGCTTCTTCGGCATGAACGCCCGGACCGCCCGGGCCGAGGCCGACCGCCGGCTCGAGCAGTTCCGCCTCGCCGACCGGGCCACCCAGCCGGTGGCTGCGCTGTCGGGCGGCATGGCCCAGCGGCTCATGGTGGCCCGGGCGATCCTGCACCGGCCGGCGACCATCTTCCTCGACGAGCCCACCGCCGGGCTCGACCCCCAGAGCCGGCTCGCGCTGTGGGAGGTGCTCGGCGAGCTGCACGCCGAGGGCCAGACCATCCTCCTCACGACGCACTACATGGAGGAGGCCGACCAGCTCTGCGACCGGCTCGCGATCATCGACCACGGCCGCCTGCTCGCACTGGGCACGCCCGAGGAGCTCAAGGCGACCACCGGTGCCGACACCATCGTGACCGTGGTCGCCCGTCCCGACGCACTCGACCGGCTCGCGGGCGTGCTCGGCGGCGTGGCCGGGGTGCAGCAGGCGGTGCGGGTCGACGAGCAGGTGGTGGCGCAGGTGGACGGCGCCGACGGCATCGTCCCCCGGGTCTTCGCCGCCGCGGAGGCGGCCGGGATCGCGATCACCGACGTCTCGGTCGCCGAGCCGTCGCTCGAGACGGTGTTCATCAACCTCACCGGGAAGGACCTGCGCGAATGAGCACCGTGTCGCCACCCGAGTCGCCGCTCGTTCCGCGACGGAGCCCGGCCGCCGCGTCGCGGGGCGCGTTCGGGGCGCTGCTGCTGCGCGACGCGGTCGTGCTGCGCAAGACCCTTCGCGAGTTCCTGCCCCGGACCCTGCTCCAGCCGTTCCTGCTCGTCTTCGTGTTCACGTACGTGTTCCCGAAGATCGGCCAGGGGGTCGGGGGCGCCGGCGGCGAGGCCGCGTTCTCCACCATCCTGGTCGCGGGCGTGGTCGCGCTGGCGATCATCTTCCAGGGCATCCAGTCGGTCGCGCTCCCGATGGTCCAGGAGTTCGGCTACACCCGCGAGATCGAGGACCGGGTGCTCGCGCCACTGCCCATCGCTCTGGTGGCGGTCGAGAAGGCGGTGTGGGGCGCGCTGGCCAGCCTCTTCTCGGCGCTGCTCGTGTTCCCGATCGCCGCCTTCGTGCCCGCGACCCCGGTCGACCTCCGGGTGAACTGGCTCGTGCTCTGCACGCTCACGCCGCTGTGCTGCTACATGTGCGGCGCGCTGGGCCTGTTCTTCGGGACCCGCTTCGATCCTCGGACCGTCCCGCTGCTGTTCGGGATCGTCGTCATCCCGATCACGTTCCTCGGGGCGATCTACTACCCGTGGCAGGCGTTGGAGCCCATCCGCTGGCTGCAGGTCCTGGTCCTGGCCAATCCGCTCGTGTACATGTGCGAGGGGTTCCGGGCCGCGTTGACCGACAGCCCGCACATGAGCCTGTGGGTCGTGTACCCGGTGCTCGTCGGGTTCTCGGCGCTGTTCACCTGGCAGGGGGTCAAGGGGTTCGCGCGACGCGTCGTGTCCTGAGGATCGTGACGGGATCAGGGCCGGTCGCGCAGGGCGTCGCGGATCTCCGTCAGCAGCGCGACCTGCGTCTCCTCGGGCTTCGGCGGGGCGTCGGCGGTGATGCGGAGTCGGGTCCGCTTCTGGAGCTCGTCGAAGCTGCGGATCACGACGAAGAGCGACAGCGCCACGATGAGGAAGTCCACGAGGGTCGTGAGGAACTTCCCGTAGCGGATCGGGGTGCCACCGATCCGGAGCACGAGCTCGTTGAAGTCGGGCTTCCCGAACACCGCGGCGATCAGCTGCATGACGATGTCGTTGACGAGGGAGCTGATCACGGCGTTGAACGCGACGCCGATCACCACGGCGACGGCGAGGTCGACGACGTTGCTCCTCAACGCGAACTCGCGGAACTCCCTGAGGAAGGTGCGCACGGCGGTACCTCCGGACGGCTCGGAGCGGGTAGGGTGGGGATTCGTCGGAGATTCTGCCGACTTCTGACCCGGGACTCCCCGATCGCTCCACAGCAGGTTGCACGTCCGTGCCCGCCCGTCTCCGAGCGCCCGTCGACTCCCCGACCGCATCGGAGCAACTGCTGTGCCTTCCTTCGCCGATCTCGGCGTTCCCCATGACCTCGACCGCGCCCTGCACGGCCACGGGATCGAGACGCCCACGCCCATCCAGGCCCTGACCGTGGCCGACGGCCTCGCCGGCCGCGACGTCTCGGGCAAGGCCGAGACCGGCTCGGGCAAGACCCTGGCCTTCGGGATCCCGCTCGTCGCCGGGATCGACCGGGCCGGGCCCGGCCGGCCCACGGCGCTCGTGCTGGTGCCGACCCGGGAGTTGGCCCGCCAGGTCGCCGACGAGCTCACCTGGCTCGGCCGCTCCCGCAAGCGGCGGGTCTTCGCCGTCTACGGCGGCGCCGGCTTCGGTCCGCAGCTCCAGGCGCTGCGCCGGGGGACCGACGTGCTCGTCGCCTGCCCGGGGCGCCTCCAGGACCTCATCGGGCGTGGGGCGGTCGACCTCGACGCCGTGCAGACCGTGGTCATCGACGAGGCCGACCGCATGGCCGACATGGGGTTCCTCCCCGAGGTCCGCAAGCTGCTCGACCGCACGCCGCCCAACCGCCAGACGCTGCTGTTCTCGGCCACGCTCGACGGTGCCGTCGACACGCTCGTGCGGGCGTACCAGTCCGACCCGGTCCGCCACGAGGTGGCCGACGACCCGAGCGCCCGGGGCCGGATGACGCATCACTTCTGGCGGACCGAGCGTGACGACCGGGTGGCGGTGCTGGCCGAGGTCCTGGCTGCAGCGGGACCGACCATCGTCTTCTGCCGGACGAAGTACGGCACCGAGTCGCTGGCCAAGAAGCTCGGCCGCCTCGGCGTGCGGACCGAGACCCTGCACGGCAACCGGTCCCAGGGCCAGCGCGAGCGCGCGCTCGACGCCTTCGCCTCGGGCCGGGTGCCGGCGCTCCTCGCCACCGACGTCGCCGCCCGCGGCATCCACGTCGACGGTGTGGCCTGCGTCGTCCACTTCGACCCGCCCGCCGACGAGAAGGACTACCTGCACCGCTCGGGCCGCACGGCCCGGGCCGGGGCGAGCGGCACCGTCGTGACCTTCGTGACCCCCGACCTCGACAAGGCGGTCCGGCGGCTCCAGCGGACCCTGGACCGACCCGAGGCGATCACGCCGCCCGACGTCGGCGCCCTCGGCCTCGAGCCGGTGCTCGTGGTGGCGGCGCCCCGGGTCGAGGCGACGGCGGCCGAGCCGGCCCCGCCGCAGTCGCGCGAGCGGGGGCGGGAACGCCCGCGGGAGCGTGCGCCCGAGCGCGAGCGCACGACGTCGCGGTCGGCGGCCCGGGCCCGCGGCACCCTGAAGTTCTTCGACACGAAGCGGGGCTTCGGCTTCATCGACCAGGGCACCGGCACCGACCTGTTCGTCCACCACAGCGGTCTCGACGTCGCCGGTCACCGGCTGCGCGAGGGTGCGACCGTGGAGTTCGAGATCGGCGACGGCCGCCGTGGGGCCGAGGCCCGCAACGTGCGGCTCGTCGCGGTCTGAGCCGCGGTCTGAGCCGCGGTCTGAGCCGCGGGCCCCGGGACTCAGCCCAGCACGCCCGCCGCCCGGAGGGCGGCGATCCGGCCGGGGTCGAGCCCGAGCTCGCCGAGGACCTCGTCGGTGTGCTCGCCGAGCATCGGGGCCCGGCCCGCGAGCCGGGCCGGGGTGACCCCGAACTGCGCCGGGTGCCGAGGGTGGCGCACCCGCCCCGACTGCGGGTGCTCGTGGATCTCGAACATCGCCACCGCCCGGGCGTGGGGGTCCTCGGGCAGGTCGGCGGGGGAGAGCACCACCCCGCACGGCGCCTGCTCCCGCTCGAGCGCGGCCATGGCGTCGGCCACCGGCACGGTCTCGGCGACGGCGTAGACCGCGTCCATCACCTCGGCCACGAACTCACGGTTGGCGTTGCGGTCCATGATCGTCTGGAGGCGGGGGTCGGAGTCGTCCACGCCGAAGGCCCGGCACATCGCCGGGAAGTCCTTGTCGGCGGTCGGGGTGACGATGCCCCAGCCGTCGGCGAACCGCAATGGCCGGAACGACGACACGAAGCTCGAGGGCAGGGTGCCGTCGGCATCCATCAGGACCTCGTTGCCGGCGGCGTCGGCCCAGAGGAACGACGCCACCGCGTCGAGCATGGCCAGCTGCACGTGCTGGCCGCCGTCACCCCGCTCGCGCGCGAACAGCGCGGCGGTGACGGCCTGGGCCGCGTACAGCGCCGTGGTCTTGTCGGCCGCAGTCTGCTTGAGGAACCGGGGCTCGGGGTCGGTGGCGTCGCGCTGGTTCGCGGCGAAGCCGCCGTACGCCTGGATGACGGTGTCGTACGCCCCCTTGTGGGCGTAGGGGCCGACCGGGCCGAACCCGGTGAGCGACGCGTACACGACGTCGGGGTTCACTCGCCGGAAGTCCTCGTAGCCGAGCCCGACCCGGTCCATCACCCCGGGCCGGTAGTTCTCGATCACCACGTCGACGTCGCGTCCGATCTGCAGCAGGAGGTCGCGACCCTCGGGTGCGTGCACGTCCACGGTGATCGATCGCTTGCCGCGGTTGCACGAGTGGTAAAGAGCGCTGCACCCGCCGACCATGACCCCGACGTACCGGGCCACGTCGCCGAAGCCGGGGCGCTCGACCTTGATCACGGTCGCGCCCTGGTCGGCCATGAGCGCGGCCGCGTAGGGGCCGGTGAGCGCGATCGAGAAGTCGAGGACCGAGATGCCGCGCAGCGGCCCGTGGGGGGCGCGGGGACCGGTCACGGCTCGAACGTCTCGGCGCTCCGGGGCTTCCCACCCGGTCCGCTGTAGGCGAGCCCGTAGCCCGGCGCCGGGGCGAACGCGGCGACGGCGTCGGCGACGGAGTCGCGCGCGGCCCGCCAGGCGTCGATCAAGCGGTCCTCGGCGTCGTAGTCGAACGGGTCGGTCAGGACGATCTCCTCGGCCGCACCGGGGGCGATCGGATTCGCGGCCAGCCAGCGGGCGGTGTCGACCAGGGCGGTACGGGCGGGCACCCGGTCGCGGTACCCGAGGGTGGTGCGGATCCGGGTGAGGTCCATCACGCGGTGCGTCGGCAGGGGCTGGGTGAGCAGGGGGCGGGCCGGGACCGCGAGGTCGTGGGGCATCGACACGATCTCCAGCTCGTGGCCGAGGGCGCCGGCCACGATCTCCACCACCTGCCGGACCGTGCACACCTCCTCGTCGCCGACGTTGCAGACCAGGCCGGCCGCCGGGTCCGGGCGCTCCACCGCGAGCAGCAGCGCGTGGGCGAGGTTCTCGGTGTAGCCGTGGTGGTGCAGCGTGAGCCCGTCGTCGGCCAGCACGATGTGGCGGCGGCCGTCGAGGACGCGCCGCACCACGCACCACTCACGCGGTGCGAGCTGGTACGGCCCGTACACGTAGGGGTAGCGGAAGTGGACCGCGTCGGGGTGGTGGGTGAACACCGCCTCCTCGGTCCGCGCGATGCGGAAGCCCTTCTCGTCGAGCGCAGGGTCGTCGACGGTGGGTGCGTCCTCGGCGACGGGGACGGGCAGGCCGGCGGGTCGGTGGGCCCACGGGTTCATCCACCCGAGGTAGGCGGGCACGCCACCGACCGAGACGAAGCGACCGGTGTGCCCGACCGTGGCTTCGGCGATCCGGCGCAGGCGCCCGTACATCGCGAGGGTGACGTCCCAGGTCCGCCCGGCCAGGGCCCCGGCCAGGCTGTCGGCGTCGAACGGGTCGGCGTGGAGGTGCTCGACCGAGGGCGGGGTCTCGGCCCGCTCGTGGGTGCCCCGGTGCAGGATCGTCACGGTGTCGCCGCGGGCGACGAGGTCGCGGACGAGGGGGATCCCGGTGGGGCCGGTCCCGCCGATCACGAGCACACGTTCCGGCACGGGGCAGATGGTGGCACACCCACGCCGCCTCCCGGGCGCTGCGGGGCCGCCCGGCGACGCGGGGCCGTCCGGCGACGCGGGGCCGTCCGGCGACGCGGTAGGTTCCGGGCATGAGCGACCAGCCGGGAACGAGCCAGAAGGTCGACCAGGTCTGGGAGACCCCGTCGGCCGACGAGATCGTCACGCTGACCGCCGCCCACGTGCAGGCGATGGAGGCGTTCGACATCGACGAGGTCTGGCAGCAGGCGGGCATGCACCACGTGATGCTGCGGGTGATCGGCCGGAAGTCGGGGCGCGAGCAGAAGGTCGCGCTGCCGTTCTGGCGCGATCCCGACGGCCACCGCATCGTGGTCGCGTCGTACGCGGGCGCCGAGCGCGACCCGGCGTGGTTCGTCAACCTCGCTGACCGGGCCGCCAACCCCGAGGTGTACGTGCGGGTGCAGCGGGGCGAGTTCTGGTCGGTGCCCGAGATCCTCGACGGCGACGAGTACGACCGCATCTGGGCCGGCCTCACCGCCGACCGGGCGTGGTACGTCGACTACCAAGCCAAGACCGACCGACGGATCCCGCTCGTCCGGCTGCCCGAGACCCGGCCGGCCTGAGCCGCGCGTTCCCGAGGGCGACGATGACCGAACCGGGTGCCGGGACCATGCTCGCGGCGGTGTACGCGGGCGACGGGGCCCTCACGGTCGACGCAGTGGCCGTTCCCGAGATCGGCCCGGGGAAGGTGCTGGTCGAGATCTCGCACTGCGGGGTGTGCGGCACCGACCTCCACCTCGTGCACGAGCGCATCGCCCGCCCGGGCACGGTGCTCGGCCACGAGTGGGCGGGGACGATCGCCGCGGTCGGCGACGGGGTCACCGGGTGGGCGGTGGGGGACCGGGTCGTGTGCGGGCCGGTCCCGGGGTGCGGAGCGTGCCGGGCGTGCCGGATGCGCCGTCCCTCGGTGTGCCTGCGCCGCCCGCCCGTCGACCACCTCTCGTTCCGCGGCGCGTTCGCCCGCTACGTGCAGGCCGACGCGGCCCGGCTGCTCCGGGTCCCCGACGGGCTCTCGCTGCGCCACGCCGCGCTCACGGAGCCGGTCGCCATCGCGATCCACGCGGTCAACCTGTCGGGCGTCACGCCGGAGGACCGGGTGCTCGTCACCGGGGCCGGGCCCGTCGGGATGCTCATCCTCGCGGTGCTGCGGGCACGCGGCGTCCACGACGTCGTCGTCTCGGAGCCGGCCGCCGCCCGCCGGGTCCGGGCCCTCGAGGTCGGCGCCGCGGCGGTGATCGTCCCCGAGGACCTGCCCGTCCCCGAGATGGGACGCCCGGTCGCGGCACCGTTCTCGGTCGCGTTCGAGTGCTCCGGGCACGCCTCGGCGTGCGAGTCGGCGCTCGACCAGCTCGACTTCGCCGGGACGTTCGTGTTCGTCGGCACCGGGCACCGGCCGCCCCGGGTGAACCACAACCGGGTCATCATCCTCGAGCTCTCGCTGCTCGGGGCGTACAACTACGACCCCGAGGGCTGGCAGCCCGCCCTCGACCTGCTCGCGTCGGGGGCGCTCCCCGTGGAGCTGCTCATCCACGCCGAGGACGTCCTGCTCGACGGACTCGGCGACGCCATGGACCGATTGGCGGCGGGGGACATCCCCGCCAAGGTGATGGTCCGGCCCGAGGTCCACGCCCCGGCCGGCCGGCAAGGGAGCAACCCGTGAGCGAGACCCCGACCGCACCGGAGCAGTTCCGGCCCCGCCTCAACCACGTGGCGTTCACGATGGACCGGTCGCTCCTCGACGACGCCGGCCGGGCCGAGATCCTCGACTTCTACGGCGAGGTCTTCGGCTGGACCGAGGGCGACAACACCATGGAGAAGCACGACCCGCTCATCCTCTACACGGGGGAGTTCGCCGAGTTCGTGTACCTGCTGCCCGGCGACGACCCGCTGCGCTGCCCGCGGCTCGACCATTTCGGCTACCAGGTCGCCACCCTCGAGGAGCTCCAGGGCATCGTCGACCGGGCCAAGGCGCGTCAGGCCGCCGACGACCGCGTGCAGATCATCGACGTGGAGTCGCGTCTGACCAAGGGCGACGCATCGGAGTACGTGCTCACCAGCGCGTACGTCGGCTTCGTCCTGCCCTTCATGGTCGAGCTCCAGCACATCGGTCGGCGGTAGCACCCGTGGGGCGCCTCGACGGAAAGGTCGCCCTGGTGACCGGCGCGGCCCGGGGCACCGGCGCCGAGATCGCCCGCGCCTTCGTGGCCGAAGGCGCGGCGCGGGTCGTGATCGCCGACGTGCGCGACGACCTCGGTGCGCCGCTGGCCGATTCCCTCGGTCCGGTGGCGCGCTACGTGCACCTCGACGTCACGTCCGAGGCCGGGTGGGACGCGGTCACGGCCGACCTCGCCGCCGAGGGCGGCCGCCTCGACGTGCTCGTCAACAACGCCGCCGTCCTGCTGCTCGCCACCATCGACCGCACCGAGCCGGCCGAGTTCGAGCGGATCCTGCGGGTCAACGTGCTGGGCGCGTTCCTCGGGACCCGGGCCTGCCTCCCGCTCCTGCGGGCCTCGGGCAACGGGTCGATCGTGAACCTCGGCTCGATCGACTCGGTGTTCGGCACCACGCTGACGGCGGCCTACACCGCGTCGAAGTTCGCGATGCGGGGCCTCACCAAGGTGACCGCGATCGAGAACGGTCGGTTCGGGGTGCGCTGCAACATCGTGTGCCCCGAGGCGGGCAACCCGGAGATGCACACCCCGATCGTCGGTGCGGAGGACTGGCCGGCGCTGCCGCCCGATCCCGAGCGCGGCCCCGACCGGGTGGCCCCCGCCGCGGTGTTCTTCGCGTCCGACGAGTCCCGGCTGTGCAACGGCACCGAGCTGGTCATGGACCGCGGCCACCACGCCGGGCAGGCGCTCGACCTCCCCGACTTCCTGTTCCAGCGTCCCTGACCGGGGGCGGTCCCGGGGTCGGATCGGGCTTCGTGGGACCCTGGGCGGCCGCGCTACGGTGCGCGCATGACCGACGACGCGAGCGCGCCGACCCATCCGTCCGAGGACTGGTTCATCGACGCCGACACCCACATCACCGAGCCACCCGACGTGTGGGTCGACCGGGTGCCGGCCCGCTTCCGCGACCGGGTGCCGCACGTCGAGCGCAGCGCCGACGGGGTCGACCAGTGGGTGCTCGACGGGCAGCCGTTCTACAACATCGGTCTCACTGCGGTCGCGGGGTGGCCCGAGCCGTTCCCCGGTGGTCCCCGCAACTACGACGAGTGCCACCCGGCGGCCTACGACCCGGCGGCGCGGCTCGCGTACATGGACGACGAGGGCATCTGGGCCCAGGTGCTGTACCCGAACGTGGCCTCGTTCGGGGGACAGCGCTTCCTGTCGTTCCCCGACGACGAGCTCAAGCTCGTCTGCGTGCGCGCCTACAACGACTTCCTGCGGGACTGGGCCGCGGCCGACCCGCGTCGACTGGTCACGATCATGTCGACCCCGTTCTGGGACGTCGATGCTGCGGTCGCCGAGGTCCGGCGGGGGGCCGAAGCCGGCCACCGCGGCATCCTGTTCACCGGCGAGCCCCACCGCTTCGGGCTCCCCTTCCTCGCCGACCGGCACTGGGACCCCCTCTGGGCCACCGCCCAGGACCTCGGGCTCCCGGTGCACTTCCACATCGGCAGCGGCGACACCGCGTCGTCGTTCACCCCGGAGCGGGTCGCCGCCACCAGCACCGCGGCGACCTTCGCCTACACCGCGATCGAGATGTTCCTGAAGAACGGCCTCCAGGTGGCCGACCTGCTGATGAGCGGCATCCTCCCGCGCTTCCCCGACCTGCAGTTCGTGTCGGTCGAGAGCGGGATCGGCTGGATCCCCTTCGTGCTCGAGGCGGTCGACCACAACTACCGCGAGGGACGCGTCGACCGGACCTCCGAGTGGGACCGCATGCCGTCGGAGTACTTCGCGACCAACGTCTACGCCTGCTACTGGTTCGAGACCGCGGCCACCACCGAGATGCTCGGGCTCCTCCCCGCCGACCGCATCCTGTTCGAGACCGACTTCCCCCACCCGACCTGCCTGTACGGCAACGTGCACGAGCGGATGGAGGCGAGCCTCGCGGGCGTGCCCGAGTACGTCCGGCGCAAGATCCTCTGGGACAACGGTGCCGCCCTCTACGGGATCGCGGCCCCGGAGCCGGCTCCGGTCCGGGCCTGACCGGTCGCGACCCGAGGGTCAGGCGGTCATCCCGCCGTCGAGCACGAACTCGGCCCCGGTGGCGTAGGCGCTCTCGTCGGACGCCAGCCAGCAGACGAGCCCGGCGACCTCGTCGGCGGTCGCGTAGCGTCGCAGGGGGACCCCACCGCCCAGCTGCTCGAGCGGGGTGCCCGCCATCATCGGGGTGTCGATGACCCCGGGGTGCACCGAGTTCACCCGGATCCCGAACGGGCCGAGCTCCTGAGCGGCGCCCTTGGTCATCCCGCGCACGGCCCACTTGGTCGCGCCGTACGCGAAGCAGGGGCCGCTGCCGCTGTACGCCGCGACCGACGAGATGTTGACGATGTTCCCCGACTGCTGCGCCTTCATCGCGGGCGCCACCGCCTGCATCCCGAGGAACACCCCGGTCTGGTTGATCGCGACCACCCGGTTCCATGCGTCGAGCGTGGTCTCGGTCATCGTCGCCCAGTGCAGCACTCCGGCGTTGTTGACCAGGACGTCGATGCGGCCCGCCTCGGCGAGGACGTGCTCGACCACGACCTTCCACTGGTCGACGTCGGTGACGTCGTGCTCGAGGAACGTGGCCCCGATCTCGGCCGCCACCGCGGCGCCCTCGGCCACGAGGACGTCGGTGAGGTAGACGACCGCGCCCTCGGCCCGGAACCGCCGTCCCTCGGCGGCCCCCTGGCCGCGCGCACCTCCGGTGATGATCGCCACCCGTCCGTCGAGTGCTCCCATGGTCCCCTCCGTCGGTCGACCCGCCGGTGTGCCCGTCGGTCTGCGGTCCCGGGCGCGGTCCCGCCCGGGTCGTTGCGGTGCCCGACGCCCGGCCGGGCGCGGCGGCGTCGCGGATCGTAGGCTCCGGCCGGTGGAGACGCCCGTGACCCTGCGGTCGGGCCCGGACGCCCGCCCGTCCCCGCCGCCGCCCGACCCGCGGCCGCCGACGGCGCCGGCCTCGTTCCACGTGCTGGCCAAGCCGTCGGGGCCGATCTGCAACCTCGACTGCTCGTACTGCTTCTTCCTCGAGAAGGAGGCGCTGTACCCGGGCGACCGCTTCCGGATGCCCGACGACGTCCTCGCCGCCTACATCCGCCAGACGATCGAGGCCGAGACCGCGCCCGAGGTCACCATCGCCTGGCAGGGTGGCGAGCCGACCCTCATGGGCGTGGACTTCTTCCGCCGCGCCGTCGCGCTCGCCGAGGCGCACGCCCGGCCCGGGCAGCGCCTGCACCACACGATCCAGACCAACGGCACCCTCCTCACCGACGAGTGGTGCGCGCTGTTCGCCGAGCACCGCTTCCTCGTCGGGCTCAGCGTCGACGGTCCCGCCCACCTCCACGACGTCTACCGGGTCGACAAGCGGGGCGAGGCCACCTTCGCCAAGGTGCGCCGGGGCTGGGACCTGCTCCAGCGCCACGGAGTGGACACCAACATCTTGTGCACGGTGCACGCGGCGAACCAGGCGTTCCCGCTCGAGGTCTACCGGTTCCTGCGCGACGACCTGGGCGCGCGTCACCTGCAGCTCATCCCGATCGTGGAGCGGGTCGACGACACCGGGGTCCCCGACGACGCGGCCGTGACCGACCGGTCGGTCGATCCGGTCGCCTGGGGGGCCTTCCTGACCGCGGTCTTCGACGAGTGGATCACCCGGGACGTGGGGACGGTGTTCGTCCAGATGTTCGATGCCGCACTCGGCGCGTGGCTCGGGCTCCCGGCCAGCATGTGCATCTTCGCCGAGACCTGTGGGAACGCGTTGGCGCTCGAGCACAACGGCGACCTCTACTCGTGCGACCACTTCGTGGAGCCCGAGCACCGGCTGGGCAACATCATGACCACGCACATGGTCGAGCTGGTCGCGTCACCCGAGCAGCGGGCCTTCGGTGCCGCGAAGCGCGACACGCTGCCGCGCTACTGCATCGAGTGCGAGGTGCGCTTCGCCTGCCAGGGCGAGTGTCCGAAGAACCGGATCCGGCGGACCCCCACCGGCGAGCCCGGCCTCAACTACCTCTGCGCCGGGTACCGGGCCTTCTTCGGGCACGTCGACGGCCCCGTGCGCCTGATGGCCGACCGGCTCCGCCGGGGCGGTTACGCCGACGAGGTGATGACGACCCTGCGGGACGCACCCCGCAACGATCCGTGCCCCTGCGGGAGCGGCCGCAAGGCCAAGCACTGCCACGCCCGCTGAGCGCCCCGGACCGGCGCCGCCGCCTCAGTGGCTGTGGGAGCAGTCGCCGCCGCCGTGGCCCTCGATGCCCGTGAACGGCCCGCACGCCGGGTCGTCGACCCAGACGTGCAGCATCGGCGGCGTGGGCCGGAACGTCCCGCCCGGCACGCACACGCCGTTGACGAGGCGGCCGGCGAGGCGGCCGTTGTCGTTCCAGCACAGGTCCTGGTGGTCGTGCCAGGTGGTGAGGGACCCCGCGATCTCGGGGACGTTCCCCATGGTCTTGCCCGGCTCGAGGATGTACATCGCCGACGCCACCCGCTTGGTGCCGTCGGCCTGGCGCTGCATCACGATCGACTCGATCGCGTCGGGGTCGAGCTCGCGCCCGTCGCGCAGGTACTCGCCGTGCACGAAGTGCTCGAAGCCTCCGACCGCCCGGCCGTCGCCGATGGACCGGTAGCCGGCGGCGACGATGGCCGCCTCGTCGGGGAACCGGGTCAGCGCGGTCCGCGAGGCGACCAACAGCGCGCCGGCGCGGCGGCGCTGGGCCGACGAGAGCCGGGGGTCGTCCACGGTGACGATCGGCTTCGTCGCCGCCGCGTCGACCGCCTTCGGGGCCCCGGTCGCGCCGCCGCCGTGGTCGTGGGCACCGGTCGCGCCAATCCCCGCGCTCGTGTGGTCGTGGGCCGCGGCGGTGCCCGCGCCGGGCGCGTGGTCGTCGTGGCCCCCGTGCGCGTGCTCGGCGGCCATGCCCGGCACCGCGAGCAGGATCACGACGCCGACCGCGAGCCCGACGACGGCGTGGTGGGCGGGACCGGTGCGGGGCTCGGGGCGGCGCGGGCGGAGGGCCAGGGCCGCGGCGAGGGTGGCGATGCCGCCGAGCAGCGCGGCGAGCAGGTCCTGGGTGCCCACGGGCTCGACCCCGGCGAGGGGCCCCGTGAGGCCGACGGTGCGCGACGCCACCCAGGCCAGCACCGCAGCGCCGTTGAGGCCGACACCGGCGAGGGCCGTGGCCCGGCCCGGACGCAGGACCACCGCCGCCGCCCAGGCGAGCTGCGCGGCGGCGGTGCACGCGAACAGCCACATCAGGGTGGTGTCGCCCCCGTGGCTCCCGGCCGCGGCGGCGTGCACGAGCCCGGCCCCGGCGGCCGCCGCGGCGGCGACCGTCTCGGTCGCGGTGGGCCGGCGCAGGGTCGGGGTCGCGTCGTGCTCGACCGGCGGCGCCTGCATGTCCGAGATGTTCGCACACAGCGACCGGGTCCGGGGGGGCACCCTCGGCCCGGCGGGCCGCCGCCGCCCGGGGGTGGGGTGTCAGGGCCCCGTGGGGGGTGCTACCGTCATCGGAGTCAGCACCTTCGGTTCGAAACGGACGCCCACCCGGGCGCCCCGGACCGGAACGTTTTCACGGCAAGGCCTGCTCCACACGCACCTCCCAGGCTGCGTCAGGGGATTGGTTCGACCCTGTGAGACGCGCCGGCGACCGGCACTCCCGCCGGATCGTCTGGGAATCCGCCTCCGGCCGCTGACCCGGACGGCGACGACGCAAGGAGCACGGCATTGGCCAGCACCACCGGAACCGTCAAGTGGTTCAGCGCGGAGAAGGGCTACGGGTTCATCGCCCGGGAAGGCGCCCCCGACGTGTTCGTCCACTTCTCGGCCATCCAGGGTGACGGGTACCGCACCCTCACCGAAGGGCAGCGCGTCGAGTTCGACGTCGCTCCCGGCCGCAAGGGCGAGGAAGCCCAGAACGTCCGAGCGCTCTGAGTCACGAGCGGTCGGCGGCGACCCGGGTCCGCCCGGGTGGCCACGGACGACGATCGGGAGCCGGGTCCACGGACCCGGCTCCCGGCGCGTCCGGGTCCGGAGCGCTTGGCCCGCGGCGCCCCGGTGTGCGAACCTGACCGTCGCCGGTCCCGGCGCCGGCCGCACCGTGGAGGGGGAGCCATGCAGATCGAGGACCTGATCCTGGTCAGTGTCGACGACCACGTCGTCGAGCCACCCGACGTCTTCGTCGACCGGGTGCCCGCGAAGTACGCGGACCTCGCGCCGAGGCTGATCACCATGCCCGACGGCACCGAGGCGTGGGAGTACCTCGGGAACCTCTCGATGAGCGTCGGGCTCAACGCCGTGGTCGGGCGCCCGCCCGCCGACTACGGGCTCGAGCCGGCCGCCTTCTCCGACATGCGCCCCGGCTGCTACGACGTCCACCAGCGCGTGCGCGACATGGACGCCAACGGGGTGCTGGGCTCGCTGAACTTCCCGTCGTGGCCCGGCTTCGCCGGCCGGCAGTTCCAGATGACCCCCGACAAGGAGATGGCGCTCGCCCTGCTCGTCGCGTACAACGACTGGCACGTCGAGGACTGGTGCGGCGCCTACCCGGGACGTTTCATCCCGTGCGGGCTCGTCCCGGTGTGGGACCCCGCGCTCATGGCCGCCGAGGTGCGGCGACTCGCCGACAAGGGCTGCCACTCGGTCACCTTCTCCGAGAACCCCGCCCGCCTCGACCTCCCGAGCCTGCACTCCGACCACTGGGACCCGTTCTGGGCCGCGTGCGAGGACACCCAGACGGTGGTCAACATGCACATCGGGTCGTCGTCGCAGCTGGTGGTGACGGCCGAGGACGCGCCCATGGACGTGCTCATCGCCCTCCAGCCGATCAACCTGGTGCAGGCGGCCGCCGACCTCGTCTTCTCGCCGGTGTTCCGGAAGTTCCCGACGTTCAAGATCGCGATGTCCGAGGGCGGGATCGGCTGGATCCCGTACTTCCTCGAGCGCATCGACTACACGTACGAGCACCACAAGGCCTGGACCGGCCAGGACTTCGGCGACCAGCTCCCGAGCCAGGTGTTCAAGGAGCGGGTGGTCACCTGCTTCATCGACGACGCCGCGGGCGTCAAGAACCGCCACGACATCGGGATCGACATGATCACGTGGGAGTGCGACTACCCGCACTCGGACTGCACGTGGCCCACGTCGCCCGAGCGACTGATGAAGAGCCTCGACGGCGTGCCCGACGACGAGATCGACAAGATGACGCATCTCAACGCGATGCGCCACTACCAGTACGACCCGTTCTCGGTGATCCCGCGCGAGGAGTGCACCGTGGGCGCCCTGCGGGCCCGGGCCGCCGACGTCGACACCGGCTTCCACGAGGTACGCAAGACCCGGCGGGAGACGGGGACCACCGCCGCCATGCTGCGGGACCTCAAGGCCGACGACAACCGGTAGGCGCACGATCGGCCGACCGGACCGGTGACCGGTCAGGCCTGGTCGAGGGAGAGTGGCCCGCGGGTCGCGGCGGGAGCCACGAAGGCCCGGACCGCGGGCAGCACGTCGGCGGCGTGGCGGACCGAGACGAGGAAGTCGCGGGCGGGCACCGACACGTAGCCGCGCAGCACGGCGCGGTCGATCCACTCCACCAGCGGACGCCAGTAGCCCTCGGGATCCACGAGCACGGTCGGCTTGGCGTGGATGCCGAGCTGGGCCCAGGTGAGCACCTCCCCGAGCTCGTCGAGGGTGCCGAGCCCACCGGGGAGGACCACGAAGGCCTCGGCCCGGTCGAGCATCACCTGCTTGCGCTCGTGCAGGGAGGCGACCTCGACCAGATCGATCCCGGCGTGGACCTCGTCGGCCGTGAACAGGCCGGTCGGCACCACCCCGACCACCCGGGCCCCGGCCGCGAGCGCGGCGTCGGCCATCGCGCCCATGCACCCGGTGGACCCGCCGCCGTAGACGATGGGCACGCCGGCCCCGCCCAGCGCAGCCCCGACCGCGCCGGCGAGGGCGAGGTCCTCCCGGGGTGCACCGGGCGCCGAGCCGGCGAACACGCAGAGCATCCCGGCAATCTACGGCGGCCCCCGGTGCGGCCTACGCTGGCGGCGTGTGCGGATGCCTCGTCCTCCTCGTCGCCGCGGTGTCGCCCCGCTTCGCGCTCTTCCTGGTGTGGCTGTTCGACCGCACCCGGGTCGACGCGGCGTTCGACTCGTTCTGGATTCCGGTGCTCGGCTTCCTCTTCCTGCCCTGGACGACGCTCGGGTGGGTGGTGGCCAGCGCGCCACGCGGCGGGGTCAGCGGGTTCGGCTGGTTCCTCGTGATCTTCGCGTTCGTGGTCGACGTGACCACGTACTCGAACAGCCACCGGATCCGCGCCGCGAGCCGGGGCGCCTGAGCCGACGCGCCTGAGGCGACCCGGCCGCACGCCGACCGCACGAGATCCCCGACACATCCGAGACCCCCGACGCATCCGAGACCCCCGACCCGAGGAGACCCCGTGACCGACGTCGCTTCGCTGCTGTTCACCCAGGAGGCCGCCGACGACCCCCACGGCACCTACGCGCGCATCCGCTCGGAGTGCCCGGTCTCACGGGAGGCGGGCTGGGCGGGCGGCGACGCCCACACCCTCTACCTCAGCCGGTACGAGGACGTCATGTGGGCGCTGCGTCACCCCGAGGTCTTCTCGTCGGCGCCCGGGGCGGTGAACATCGGCCAGGAGCATCCGCTGATCCCGCTCCAGGTGGACCCCCCGGAGCACGCGAAGTACCGCCGCATGCTCGACCCCGAGTTCTCGCCGATCAAGATGCGCGCGCTCGAGCCCGACGTGCGGGTCCTGGTGCACCGCCTCGTCGACACCTTCGCCGACCGGGGATCGTGCGACTTCCACGAGGAGTTCGCCACGCCGCTGCCCTCGGCGATCTTCCTGCGGCTCATGGGCATGTCCCAGGACGACCTCGGGCAGTTCCTCCAGTGGCGTGACGACACCATCCGACCCGACACCACCGACCCCGCCGAGGCCCAGCGCATCCGCGACCGGGTCGGTCAGCAGATCACCGCCTACTTCGACCGCGCCCTCGACGAGAAGCGGGACGCACCCGACGACGGGCTCATGGCCCGGATCGCGGTCGGCGAGGTCGACGGCCGCCCGCTCACCCGGGGCGAGCAGCTCGGGATGTGCCACCTGCTGATGCTCGGCGGGCTCGACACGGTGACCGCCACCCTCGACTGCATGGTCGCCTACCTCGCCCGCCACCCCGACCGGCGCCGGGCGGTGGTGGCCGACCCGACCCGGATCGACGCCGTGATCGAGGAGCTGCTGCGCACCGAGACCCCGGTGGTGATGGTGCCCCGGGTCGTGGCCCAGGACGTCACCATCGGGGGGGTGGAGGCCCGGGCGGGCGACACCGCGGTGATGCTCCTCGGGGCCGCCGACACCGACGGGGCCGAGTTCACCGACGCCGAGGCGGTCGACTTCGACCGCGAGCGCAACCGGCACCTCGCCTTCGGGGCCGGGCCGCACCGCTGCCTCGGGTCGCACCTGGCCCGGATGGAGCTGCGGGTGGCGATCGAGGAGTTCCACGCCCGGATCCCCGATTACCGGATCGCGCCGGACGTCGACCTGCACTTCTCGCCGGCGATCCGCCAGGCCACCGACCTGCGGTTGGAGTGGTGAACGCCGGGTGACGACGGGCCGACGGTCCCCGGCCCGGGCCCGGCGCAGGCGGTAGGGTCACCGGTCGGCGCCCGGTGGGCGCCCCCGACCCGGAGGTCACACCACCATGTCCGTTCTCCCCGCCATCCTCGGGGCCACCAGCGGGACGCCGTCCGTCGGCGAGTTCCTGCTCTGGCTCGTCTGGATCTTCCTGTTCGTGATCTGGTTCTGGCTCCTGATCACGGTCTTCGCCGACGTGTTCCGCCGCCACGACATCGGCGGGCTCGCCAAGACGCTGTGGGTCATCGGCGTGATCCTCTTCCCGTTCCTCGGGATCCTGATCTACATCCTCACCCAGCACAAGGGCATGGCCGAGCGCAACGTCGAGCAGATCAAGGCCGAGCGTGAGCAGCTGCGCCAGTTCGTGGGCACCGGCTCCGCCGACGAGCTGATGAAGCTCGACCAGCTCAAGGCCTCGGGCTCGATCTCGGACGCCGAGTACCAGAAGATGCGGGCCAAGGTCATCGAAGGCTGAGCCGACGGCACGCCGCGCGGATCGGGGGCCGGGAGCGATCCCGGCCCCCGGCGCGTCCGGGGCGGTCCACCCGCGCGACGACAGGTTCCGTTAGGGTCGGGGGGACCTTCCGAGGAGGTGTGCGATGTCCGTCGCCCCGCAGCCCGTGTCCGAGCGTGAACTCGCCCGTGAGGTGTCGGGCCTCTGGTGGGTCTTCCTCGTCACCGGGATCCTCTGGTTCATCATCTCCCTCGTCGTGCTCCGCTTCGACGAGAGGTCCGTGACCACGGTCGGTCTGATCATCGGGATCGTCTTCGCGGTGGCCTGCGTCAACGAGTTCGTGATCGCCGGGCTCGTGCCCCGGGGGAAGTGGCTCAACGTCATCCTCGGGATCGTCTTCCTGCTCGGCGCGCTGTGGGCGTTCATCCAGCCCAAGGAGGCGTTCTGGGCGCTCGCCTCGGTGCTGGGCCTCCTGCTGATCCTGAAGGGCGCGTTCGACATCATCGCCGCGGTCATGACGAAGGAGGTCAACGGGCTCTGGGGCCTGGGCCTCGCCGTCGGCATCATCGAGGTGCTGCTGGGCTTCTGGGCCTCGCAGCAGTACTACCCGGCCCGGGCCGCGCTGATCATCATCTGGGTCGGCCTCACCGCGCTGTTCCGGGGCATCGGCGAGATCGTGCTGGCCTTCGGGCTGAGGTCGGAGCACAAGGCGCTGTCGGCCGACTGACGCCGGACGGGCGGCGCCGCCCAGCGCATGGTCGCGCTGATCCGGGGGCCGGCGGCGGCGACCTTGGGGACGCAGTGCTCCCAGTCGGCCTGGGCCCGCCCGCCCATCACCAGGAGATCACCTGATCCCGGGCGCAGGTCCACCGAGGAGCCGCCCCGGTAGGGCCGGACGAGGAACGGGCGGGTCGCCCCGAGGGTGATCACGGCGACGAGCGTGCGGTGCAGGTTGCGCAGCTCGGTGTCGCGGTGCCAGGCGACGCTGTCGCGTCCGGTCCGGTAGTAGTTGAGGCCGAAGCCGCCGAACCGCACGCCGTACCGGCTGGTCAGGGCAGCCCGGGCCGGGCCGAAGACGGGGTGCGGGAACGGGTCGTCGCGGCGGTACCAACGCGACAGGCGGGGTTCGGTCACGAGCTCGCCGAACAGGCGGCGTCGGTGCTGGCGCCAGGGCACGGTGGCGACGAGGTGGTCGAAGCAGGTCTCGGCCCCGAGGAGCCAGCCCCGGGCGACGTCGACCCACGAGTGCCGGTCGAGGTGGACGCGCTCGAACGTGACGGCGTCGGCGAGCGCCGGTGGCGCGGCGCCGAGCAGCGTGCCCTGGAGGGGAGCGTGACCGGGTCCCACGGGCCCGATCCTAGAGCGAACAGGTGTTCGTGTCCAGCGTGTGCCGGGTCATCGCCGGCGCGTGTGCCGGGTCATCGCCGGCGCGTGTGCCGGGTCATCGCCGGCGCCGGGGTGGCCCGGCGCGGGGTGGCTCGGGGGCGGGCCGGGCGTCGGGTGGCTCGGTGAGCACCTTCACGAGCAGCCCGGCGTTGCGGCCGGCGCCGTCGGCGGGCGCCGTGGCCATGATCGCGTGCACGCGCCGACGGCCCCCGTCGGCGAGCTTCTCGAGCCGGGGGATCCAGGGCTCGAGGTCGGGGCGGCGGTACTCGTAGCGCATCCGGGCGGTGGGGTCGTCGACGCCACGCTCCCAGGCCTCGAGGTTCCGGCCGTGGAAGCGGACGACCGCGAGGTCGGTGGTCGCCGCGGCGATCGGGGGGACCGCGGTGTCGGTGCCCTGGGGCGCGTCGACGCACACGTACCCGAGGCGGTGCTGCTCGAGGAAGGCGAGGGTCTCGTCGCGGTGCTTGGTGTCGACCCACTCGCGGCGGCGGAGCTCGACCGCAAGGGGGAGGTCGCCGCAGCGCTCCCGGAGCCACACGAGGTAGTCGAGGGCCGCGGGGCCGGGGGTGAAGTACGAGGGGAACTGGAAGACCACGCAGCCGAGCTTGTCGAACTCGTGCAGCGGTCGGATCTGGCCCACGAAGCGGTCGAGCACGGCGTCGAGCACGGTCGGGGGGAGCTCGCCGGGGAACAGCGTCGGCTTGGCCCGCAGGGCGGGGGCCAGCCGGTCGCGCACGTCGGGCCACACCGTCTCCATCGGCGCCGGCTGCTGGGTGAGCAGGCGGTGGGCCCGGACGTCGACGAGGAAGCCGTCGGGGGTGCGGTCGACGAGATCGCCGAGGACGCGCTCGGTGAGCGGGGCCGCGGCGGTGCCGGCCAGCTCGATCACCCGGTGGCGGGCGATCGCCCCGGTGAGGTCCCGGTCCTCGACCGCGACCGTGATCTGGATCGACGGGAAGCGCCGCCGGGTGCCGCTGTCCCGCCGTCGGTCGCCCCGCTCGCCCCGCGTCGGCCCCCCGCGTCCGCCGCGTCCGGTGCCCGGCCCGCCACCACCGTCGCGGCCTTGCCCACCACCCGACCCGCGCCCCGGCCGGCCGCCGGGGCGGCCCTCGCGGCGCGGGCGGTCGTCAGCCACCCAGGACGGCCGCGACGATCTCGGCCCGGTCCTCGACGCCGAGGTCGGTGCGCGTGGCGGCCGCGTTCGCCGTGACCTGATCGGGCGACGACGCCCCGGCGATCACCGACGCGGTGCTCGGGTCGCTCGCCAGGTAGGACAGCGCGACGTCGTGGAGGGTGCGGCCCCGGTCCGCGGCCCACGCCGCCACCCGCTCGGCCGCGGCCAGATTGGCGTCGGTCAGGTAGGTGGAGAAGTAGGGGAGGTTGAGGCGGCTGCCCTCGGGTGCGCCCTCGCCCCGCTTCACCTTGCCGGTCAGGACCCCGGAGGCGAGCGGGAAGTAGGGCAGGACGCCGAGACCGAAGCGGGTGCACGCGCCGAGCACCTCGGTCTCGATGCCGCGCTCGAGCAGGCTCCACTCGTTCTGGATCGACACGAAGGCGGAGAGGCCCTGCGTCTCCGCGGTCCAGGTCGCGTCGGCGATCTGCCAACCGGAGAAGTTCGAGCACCCGATGTAGCGGACCTTGCCCTGCTCGACCAGGTCGGTGAGGGCCCGGAGCGTCTCGTCGACCGGCACCCGGGCGTCGGGGTAGTGCATCTGGTAGAGGTCGATCCGGTCGGTGCCGAGCGCGGTCAGGCTCGCCTCGCACTCGCGCATGACCAGCTCACGCGACCCCGAGGTCTCGTCGGGCGACAGGCGGCCCCCGAACTTGGTCGCGATCACCACCTGGTCCCGCACGGGGGCGAGCGCGGCGCCGAGGAACTCCTCGGACTTCCCGCCGCCGTACATGCGGGCGGTGTCGAAGAAGGTGATGCCGGCGTCGAGCGCGGCCTGCACGATGGCACGGGTCTGCTCGGCGTCGGCCCGCATCCCGAAGTTGTTGCAGCCGAGACCGGCCACCGAGACGGTGAGGTCGGAGCGTCCGACGGTGCGCGTGTCCATCAGGGAACCTGCCACTGGAGCTCGATGTGCTGGCCGAACGCGAGCAGCCCCGAGGCGATCACGTCGGTCCGCACGAAGGCCTGGGTCATCATGTCGGTGTACGAGCCGGGGTCGCCGGGCCGGAACACCCCGGACACCGAGACCCGTCCGGCGAGGTCGGGGGTGTGGTCGGCGACGGTGGCGATGCGGTCGAGCACGGTGTCGAGGTCCGCGGCGGTCGGGTAGCGGATGCCGAAGTGGCACGACCGCTGCGGGTGGGCGGCGAGGTCCCGGAGGTACCCGGTGGCCGGCCCGGCGAGCGGACCGTCGGCGAGCGCGGCCCGCAGCGCCTCCTCGAGCGCCCACTGCTCGGGGGTGACCTCGGAGGCGTAGCAGGCGTTGTTGGCGAAGTCCTGCTGGCCGGTGGCGATCATGCCGGTGAGGAACGGACCGCCGGAGTCGCGGATCTCGAAGCCGAGCAGCTCGAACAGGGCCCGGGCCCGGTCCCGGTCGCCCGGTGCGTAGACGAGCTCGACGTGGTTGAGGGCCCGGACGGTCGGGGGTGCGGTGGTGGTCATCGCACCCACGCTAGGGAGCGATACCCTCCCGGCGCCAACGACGGGACCGGACCCGGGGCCGGGGACGGCCGTCGGGGCCCGAGCGGGAGGGGGACCGGCGGTGGAGCCGAGCGCGACCGAGGTGTGGAACGAGTTCTGCGACCTGTGCAAGGAGGCCGGGAGCCTGCTCGAGCGGCCCGACCTGGGGCTCACCGACCTCGACCGGGGCGAGGGCCTGCGCTACCTCGCCCGACTGCTCGGCGTCGGCCTGGTCAACGCCCTCGAGAACCCGGGCCCGTTGCGCCCCGAGTTTCGCCGGCTGCCACCCCACGCCGGGTTCGGGCTCGACAACCCCGACAACGTCTACATGTCGGCCGGGATCGACCCGAGCCACGACTACCGGATCTCGGGCCGTCGGGGCACGATCGCGTACCTGTCGTTCGCGGCGCAGAACCAGAACTACGCGCGCCGCGAGCGGATCACGGGTGGGGCCGGGCACCTCAACGACGACGAGCTGCACCTCGCCGCCGACGGGACGTTCGAGGTGATCGCCAGCCAGGAGCCCCGGCCGGGCAACTGGCTGCGACTCGCCCCCGACTCGCGCATGATCCTCGTCCGCCAGACGTTCATGGACCCCGCGACCGAGGTCGCCGCCGACCTCTCGATCGAGTGCCTGACCGCGCCGCCCCCGCCGCCCCGCCTGGATCCCGACGGGGTGCGCGACCTGCTGCTCGGTGGGGCGATGTACGCCATCGGCGCGTCGGCGTGGTTCGCCGACTGGGTCGCGCCGTGGCGGGCGGCACCCAACTCGATGCACGCGCCGGATCCGGAGCACCACCGTCTGGTGGGCGGCGACCCGAACATCGTGTTCCGCCTCGGG
>CAIUKV010000037.1 GCA_903899845.1 uncultured Actinomycetes bacterium | reverse complement strand
GCCGCTCGACATGGGTCCGGCCTTCGTCACCGTCCTGTTCCGGCCGTTCCCGTTCGAGGTCAGCGACGTCACCGGACTCGCCGCGTCGTTCGAGGGGCTGTTCCTCATCGGTCTGCTCGTGCTCTCACGGAACCGGATCCGGTCGATTCCCCGTCTGCTGCGCACGACGCCGTACCTCACCTACTCCCTCACGTACCTGGTCGTGTTCGTCTTCGCCTTCTCGAGCTTCGCCAACTTCGGCATCCTCTCCCGCCAGCGGGTCCAGGCGATCCCGTTCCTCCTCGTCCTCATCGCGCTCCCCCGGTTCCGCGACCTCGTGCGCGAACCGGATGGCACGGACAGCACACCTGCGCCTTCGCCGATGCCGGATCCCACCCGAGCGATCGGGACCCCGCAGCGCCGGCGTGCGGTCGCCGCCCGCACGGCTGGGCGCGCGTCCCTGCCCCCGGTGTCCTCCGGACCCGGCACCACCCCTCCCCGCCCCACGCGCTGATCGATCGCGCGCCCGGACCCGGTGTTCATCGTCGAGCTCCTCGTCGAGGACGCAGGCTTCCGCAACGGCTGGTGGTGTGGACTCGTCGCCACCGTCGGCGCGCTGGTCGTGGCCGTCGCCTGCCGCCGCTGGCGCCCGACCGCGCGCGCCGTGCCGGTGGCCGCCCTCGCGGCGGTGGGCGCCACGCTCGTCGCGCTCGACCGCACCGGGCCTTCGGTGCTGTCGACGGACGCGCTGGTCCGAGGACTCGTCGTGGTCACCGTGCTCCCCGCCGTCGGCGCGACGATCATCGGGCGCCTCGGGCACGATCGTTGGGTGCCCGCGGTCGCCCTGGTCGCGGCCGTTCCCGGCGCCGTCATCCTGGGCGGCGCCGCCGGCCCGAACAACACCTTGTGGTGGATCCCGGCGTTCACCGTCGGGGCGACGCTGATCGGCGGGACCCTCCTGGTCGACTACGACACCGCCAACACCGGATCGGGGCTGGCACCGATCCTGCTGGCGATGACCGCGCTCGGCGCCTGGACGACGGTTCCCGACACCGAGCAGATCCTCGTCGTGGCGGGCGTGTTCCTCCCGATCGCGCTCCTCGGACTCCCGGTCACCCGCATCACCGAGGGTGCGGGCGCGTACGGCGTCGTGGGCCTGCTCGTCTGGGTCGCCACGGTGGGCGGGCGCGGGCGCCCCGGGGCGGTGATCGGCGCCGTCGCGTGCCTCGGGATCCTCCTCGCGGAGCCGATCGCCCGACGGATCTGGCGGGGGCGGGCGGTGACCCCCCGTCACGCGGCGACGGCACGCGGGATCGGCGCACTGGTCGTCCATGCCGGTGTCGTGCTGCTCGCCGCCCGGTTCGCCGGGTTCGTGCAGCCCGCCGACACTGCGGTGGGCCTCTCCGCGGTGGTGCTGCTCCTCGGCGTTGCCGCGATGGTGCTCGTCCTCCGACCCCGGCGCCCCGGCGACCCGCCACGAGAGGCCTCCCGCCCGCTCGATCGGCCTCGTAGCATGGATGGCGTATGAGTCGATCGCGTCGCCCCGGCGACGACCGCGAGCAACCCGGCGGCTCCGATGCCGACCGCGAGTCGACCAGGTCGTTCGACGAGGCGGAGGCTCTCTTCCGGGCGGCGCTCGACGAGGTTCGCGGCCTCCAGGCCGCCCTCGGCGAAGCCCGCTCCGGAGCGGACCCGGACGAGCCCTGGGCGGTCCGCACCCCGGACCGTCCGGCGTGGACCCGTCGGCGCCGGACCCCACCGCGCACCGAACCGGTCCAGGAGACCACGGGGGCCGACACCGACACGGACCGGCCGAACCGGCGTCGGCGGAGCGCCACCCCCACCCCGTCGGGCCCCACCCCGTTCGGCTCCGGCGTCGGGACCGGCGACGACGAGTCGTCCGACGACACGGGCCCGGCGGTCGACCCGGCATTCGGCGCAGAACCCGCGCCCGGGCCCGGGCGCGGGCGCGCCGGGCGCCGGAGCCGACGCACCACAGCGCTCGGGGGGCCGCCGGGCTTCGGGGATCCCGACGACCTGACCGGGGACCTGTTCGAGGGCCGTGCCCGTTCCGGCGCACTGCCCCCGACGGTCACCGAGGACGCCCGCGCCGCCCACCCGCCTCCGACCGTGCCCGCGGCGGCCGGCGCCGATGCCGCCGTGGCTGCCGGGATCACCGCGGCTGCCGGTATCACCGCGGCCGCCGGTACCGACGGGACCGAGGGGATCGACGGGACCGAGGGGATCGACGGGACCGACGGGACCGAGGGGATCGACGGGACCGACGGGACCGACGCGACCGAGGGGATCGACGGGACCGACGGGACCGAGGGGAT
>CAIUKV010000036.1 GCA_903899845.1 uncultured Actinomycetes bacterium | reverse complement strand
GGAGGCCCAACCGGAGCGACTCCAAGGGGATCGCCCCACCTCCTCCGAACGGGTCGAGCACGTTGGGGAGGTCACCGTCACACGACTTCACGATCTCGGCGTGGGCCTCGGCGATGACCTCGGCGTCGTTCGTGGCCTCCCACGGGACGAGCCGCTCGATGATGTCGAAGAGCCGCTTGCGCTCGAGGGCCTGATCCTCTTCGGTCGGGAAACGCTCGGGGTGCGCCGACGGGTCGTCGACCAACTGGGCGAACAGCACCGCCCGCGCCGCGGCCAACGGGCGGCGGGCCCACCAGAGGTGCAAGGTCGACGGGTGGCCGTGGCGGATCGACTTCTCACGTGCCGACTCCTCGTTGATCTTCACCAACGGCAGCGCAACCTCGATCAGCTTCTTCTTGTACGTCACTGCGGCTCCACGGCGTGAGGGGCGAGTTGGGCGACGGCGAGGGGCACGTACGCCTGCGCGAAGTGCAGGTCGTACCCGTCGAAGGGGCGGACGAAGTAGCGCACGACCGGGTTGCGCCCGTCGTCGGGCACGGCGACCACCACGAGGCGGAAGCGCTCCGGGTTCTGCTGGGCCTTGACGACCTGCGGGGCTCGCACCTTGATCTCGGTGGTGGCGGGGCGGTGGCCCTTGACCTCGATGAAGTAGGCGGTGCCGGTCTCGGGGTCGGTCGACAGGATGTCGAAGCCCGGGTTGTTGTGGACCTGCTCGACCGGGATCCGGCCGAGGGCCCGCTCGGCCTCCATCGCCGCGGCGACCGCGATCCGGTCGGTCTCGGCGGCGACGTCGGGATCGAACGGCTGGGCGGGGGCGCCGGTCAGGCGGTCGAGCAGGCCCCGCGGGATGACCAGGGCCGCCGCCACCACGGTCGGGGCGTGGTTCACGAGGTCGGCCTCGATCGCGAGCTCGTGGAGGCGTCGGGCCTTGCGGGCCTCGAGGTCGTCGGCCCGCTGGCGGGCCCGGCCCGAGTTCAGCCGCCCCTTCTTCCCCTGGAGCTCCCGCTGCTTGAGCTCGGCGGCGCGGGCGTCCCAGTAGCGGATCTCGGCGTCGAGGCGCTGCTCCACCGCCCGCTGGATCCGGGCGATCCGTGCGGCGGTGACCTCGGCGACCTCGGCGTGGTGCGGGGTGGCGAGGTTGGCCGTCGCCCACGACCGCGCCACCTGGTCGATCCCGTCGCGGGTCCAGGCCAGGTCGACCTGGTCGCGGATCGGTCCGACGTCGTCGGGGGCGGTGGCGTAGCCCAGGTAGGGCTCGGGCCCCGGGTTGCGCACGTCACCCGACTCCGTGATCTCCACGAACTGGAACCGGCTCGACACCACCCGCCGCGCGCCCGCCTCCATGCGACCGTCGGTGACGCGGTGCTCGAGGGCGACCAGCACCCGGGGTGTGTCGCCGAGGTCGTCCTCGTCGACGAACGTCGTCCCGGCCGAGAGGGTGGCGCCGTGACGGTCGAGGGTCGCACCGATCACGCCGTGCAGCAGGGGGTGCCCCGGACTGACCAGCTCGGCCCTCGGCGCACCCTCGGGTTCCGACACCCGGGCCTTGTCGAAGGTCACCCGCTCGTAGGTGGGCAGGATCGCCCCGCCGGCTGCGACCTCACGGTCCCGGGAGCGGACCGACGCCGGCACCCGGGTGATCTCGAACCGGCCGGGCTCGCGTGCCGCCATCCGGCCGCCCAGGTCGTCGAGTGCGGCGTCGAAGAACGCCCCGACGAAGCCCGGGGAGAGCCTCCGGGCCAGCGCCTCCTCCATGCGCGCCTTGATCTCCTGGATCGAGTCGGCGTCGAGGACGTCGGCGGCCAGCGCCCGCTCGGCGAGCACGCTCTTGAGGCGCTCGCCGATCTCGGCGTCGACGACCTCGTCGTGACGGGCCTTGACCTCCGGGTCGGCGCCGTAGCGGATCGCCTCGACCAGGAGTTCCTGGAGGGACCGGTTGACCTCGGCGTCGCCGAGCACGTCGTAGATCTGGTCGCCGTAGACGCCGCGCTGCTGCTCGATCTTGGCGAAGAGCCGCTCGAAGACCCGGCCCTCCCGGGTCTGGTGGGCGACGAGGTTCCAGAGGTGGCAGGGGCGGGTCTGGCCGATCCGGTGGATGCGCCCGAACCGCTGCTCGATGCGGTTGGGGTTCCAGGGGAGGTCGTAGTTGACCATCAGGTTGGCCCGCTGCAGGTTGACGCCCTCGCCCGCCGCGTCGGTGGCGATGAGCACCTTCACCGCAGCGTCGGTGCGGAAGCGGTCCTGGGCCCGGCGCCGGTCCTCCCGCCGCATGCCGCCGTGGATGGTCACCACGGCGTCCGGATGGCCGAGGGTCGTGCGGACCTTCGCCTCCAGGTAGTTGAGCGTGTCGCGGTGCTCGCTGAACACGATGAGCTTCTGCGCCGCATCGGGGCCCCGGAACTCCTCGCTCGACAGGATCGACCGCAGCTCGAGCCACTTCCGGTCGTCGTCGGACCGGCGCAGCTCGTCGGACATCAGCTCGAGGCGGCGCAGCTCCACGATCTCGGCCTCGAGCTCGGGGATCGACTCGACCAGGAGCGCCTGCTCGATCGCCTCGTCCTCGAGGCGCTCGAACTCGTCGTCGTCGAAGTCGTCGGGGTCGAAGCCGTCGGGGTCGTCGAGCCGGGTCCCCAGCTGCCGCTGGGCCTCCAGCTGCCCCAGCCGCTCGGCCTCGGCGAGCTTGGCGGCCAGGCGCTCCCGGCGCCGGCGGAGCGAGTGGTGGATCGCCTCCGGCGACGAGGCGAGACGGCGTTGGAGCGCGGCCAGGGCGAAGCCGATGGCGAGGCCGCGAGCGCGCTGCCCGCCGTCCTCCATGGCCTTGGCCCGGTTCATGCCCTCCTGGACGTACTCCGTCACCGCCTCGTAGAGCCGCCACTCCGCCGGGTTGAGGTCGTAGTTGACGGTGGTGGCGATGCGCTCCGGGAAGAGCTTCTTGCCGTCGAAGGTGAGGAGCTTCTCCTTCACGTAGCGGCGCATGACGTCGGAGACGTCGGGCACCTTCGCCCCGTTGCGCAGCCGCCCGGCGAAGCGGTCCGGGTCGAGCAGCGACAAGAAGAGGAGGAAGTCCTCGTTCTTGCCGTTGTGAGGGGTCGCGGTCAGCAGCAGGAGGTTGTGGGAGCGGTCGCGCGCCAACTCGGCCAGGGTGAAGCGCAGCGTCCGCTTCGTCTCCTCGCCGTAGAGGTGGGCCGAGCACTTGTGGGCCTCGTCCATGATGACGAGGTCCCACTCCGATGCGGCCAGCTTCGCCCGGAGGTCGTCGCTGCGGGCGAGCTGGTCGAGGCGGGCGATCAGGAGCGGCTGCTCGACGAACGGGTTGCCCGACAGTGCCGCCTCGATCATCCCCCGGCTGAGGATCGCGAAGCGCAGGCCGAACTTCTCGGCCAACTCCTCCTGCCACTGCTCGACCAGGCTCCCCGGCGCGATCACGAGGCAGCGCTCCAGCGCGCCCCGGAGCATGAGCTCCCGGATGTAGAGGCCCGACATGATCGTCTTGCCGGCGCCCGGGTCGTCGGCCAGGAGGAAGTTGCAGGGCTGGGCCGGGAGCAGGCGTCCGTATACGGCCTCGATCTGGTGGGGGAGCGGGTCGATCGTGGCGGCCTGCACGGCCGTGTACGGGTCGAACAGGTGGGCCAGCTCGATCCGGCGGGCCTCGGACGCCAACTTGAAGGCAAGGCCGTCGGCGTCGAAGGTCCAGCGGCGGGCGTCGGCGACCTCCAGCCGGGTGGCGTCGTCGGCCGAGACCAGACGCTCCGCGACGTCGCCCTCGTCGGAGCGGTAGACGACGTTCGCGATGGCGTCGCCGTGGGCCTCGACGGCCACCACGGTCACCTCGCGGCCGACGACCAGCCCCTGGACCCGCAGCCCTGCCTTGAGTTCGTGGAGTTCCAGGGCGCACCCCTCCGCCGCTTCGCCCCGTGCGGGACGATCCGCCAGGCCGTATGACTACCACCGAACTGGGACATTCCGCGTAAACAGCAGAACGCGCGTGGTCAGGACAGAAGCCGGATGCCTTCGATTTCCGCAGAATCCGCTTGAACCCGTGGGAATCGCCTGAACCGAGGGGCGGTCCGGCGGGGGAACGGCCTGGGAGCGGCGGGGTGGGGCGGGCTGGGGCGGGTCAGGCCGCTGGGTTGTTGGTCCGGGTGACGACGTATTGTCCGGCCTGGGCATCGTGTTCGGAGCGAGTGGCACGCGGAGGTGGGGGTGGCCGAGATCACCCGGGAGCGACTGGGGCAGATCATCGAGGCGGTCCTGACCGTGCTGCGCGACCATCCCGACGGCCTCCAGGCCGCTGCGGTCATCGCCGAGCTGGAGCGCCTCCTGCCGCCGACCGCCTTCGAGCAGGCCGACTACCCGAGCACACCGGGCAAGCGGCGATACGAGAAGGTCGTGCGCTTCTCCACGATCGGCCCGGTGAAAGCCGGATGGATGGTCAAGGACCGGGGCGTCTGGGCGATCACCGAGGCGGGGAAGGCGGTGATCGGCCGCTACGCCGATCCGGCCGACCTTGCCCGAGAGTCCGACCGTCTCTACCGACAGTGG
>CAIUKV010000035.1 GCA_903899845.1 uncultured Actinomycetes bacterium | reverse complement strand
CCCCGGCGCTGTGCGGGGAGTGCGCGCACCGCCACGCCTGCCCGATCGAGGACTGGCCCGACGACCCCGTGCTCGTCGCGGTCGACGCCGATCCCCGGCTGCGGCGCGACCCCGACCCGGCGCGCACCGCCGGACCGGCGACGGTGGACCGGTCCGACCCACCTGAGACGGTGTGGCTCACCGCCGAGTCGCTCGGGGACGACGACCCGGCCCTCGCCGCCCATCCGACCCTGCCGGTGGCGTTCGTGTTCGACCGGCCGCTCCTCGCCCGGCTGCGCCTGTCGGCGAAGCGGCTCGTCTTCCTCGCCGAGCGGCTGGCCGAGCTCGGGGCCGAGCGCGACGTCGAGGTGCACCTCGGGGACCCGGGCACCGTGCTCGCCGGACGCGCCCTCGCGGCCACGTTCACGCCGGTGCCGGGGTGGCGGCGCCACGCCGGTCGGCTGCGCCCGGTCGAGGTCCACCCGTGGCCGTGGCTCGAGCGACCGCGGGCCGGGTCCGTGGCCAGCTTCAGCGCGTGGGCGAAGGGACGCTGAGGAGCGCGTCGCGACGGCGGGTCACCGCCCGGGTCAGAGGAAGACCGAGGCGATGATGATGAACGGCAGCGCGACGATCGCTGCGACCAGGAGGAAGGCTCCGGCGAGGGCGACGATCACCGCGAGGAGGACGACGATCCAGATGACGAGCAGGATCTGTCCGAGTGTCTCCATCACGCACCTCCGGTCGGGTGCCCACACCGTCGCAGCCGGGTGGGACACCCCCGGCCGCGCTGCGGTCAGAGGTACTGGCCCGGCGCCGGGGCGGGGGCCGGGCGGCGCTCCGACATGATCGGCACCCCGCCGTCGCGCAGGGCGTAGAGCTCGGCGAGGGTGCTGGGCCCGGCGGGGACGGCCAGGTCGGGCGGGAGCCAGGCCCGGGCCTCGGCCGGCGAGAACGCCGCGAACTCGACGTGGGCCAGGCACCGACCCGGCCGGGTGACCGCCGGGTGGAGGTGTCGGAGGTCCTCGTTGGTGGTGACGAGGATGAGGGTCCGGTACCCCTGCCCGAGGACGCCGTCGGCGAGGTTCAGGAGTCGGCCGAGGGAGGCGCCGACGTCACGACGGGCACTGGCCCGGAGGTACTCGTCGCAGTCCTCGGCGATCACCAGCCGCCACCGCGGCGCCGAGGCCGCCGGTGCGGGCCCGGAGTCACCGATCACCGCGGCGATGTAGCCGGGGAGGGCGAAGAACCGCTCGGGGTCGGCGATGTAGTGGGCCTCGCACCACGGACCCCACGACCGCATCAGGGCCCGGAGGGCGGTGGTCTTGCCGGTGCCGGGGGGCCCGTGCCACAGGATCAGCTTCCCACCGCTCGTGGGCGCGGTCATGGTCTGGAGGTGCTCGAGCGGCGTCCGGACCGCGGCCGGGTAGTTGACGGCGACCTCGGTCCACTCGGGCGCCGCGAGATCGCGGGAGTGGTGCACCGTTCCGTCGCCGGTCGAGTACCAGGTGCGCACGGGCACGGTGTCGGGCGGGGCGTGGGTCGGGATCCGCTCCTGGAGTCGCTCGAGGAGCCGGTCGGCGCCGTCGGCGGTCGGCGCGCTGACGCCGATCACCGATCCGTCGCGGTGGATCAGCAGGATGACCGTGCCCTCCGGGGCCCGGGCGAGCACGGCCCGGGTCGCGCCGTTGGTGGCAGAGCGCACGATCCGGGCGTCGAGGGGCAGGAGGTCGCAAGGATCGGCCGACCCGGGGAACCCGCACTCCGCGACGAACGGCTCGGTGCCGTCGATCTGGCGCTCCTTGAACGCGAGGCGGATGATCTCGTAGGAGCCGGTGTGCATGGCGACCCCGAGGCGGGCGGTGAGCCCGGGCTCGGTGATCGACACGTCGGCCGGCAGCGGCGTGCTGCGGGTGTCTACGCGCATCGGGCCAGCGCCTCCTTCAGCACCCGGCGGAGGTCCGCCTGGAACCGGGTGTCGTTCATGATCCGGGACGCGACGCGCGCGGCGTCGTGGCAGCGTCGTCCCTCGGCGTCGAGGTCCGTGCCGTCGCCCAGGATCCCCTCCTCGTCGGGCTGGACGACCCGACCGGTGGCGGGGTTGCCGACGTAGGCCAGCGGGTCCTCGAAGTCCACGTCGACGGCGTACAGCATCCCGTTCACCACCTGCACCTCGATCGTCGGGCAGAGCCCGACGTCGTACGTGCGCACGCGGCCTCGACCGCGCTCGACCGATCGCTCGTCACTCATGGTGGTGCTCCTCTCGTCGTGTTCCTCGTGTCGTGGCCCGGCTCGTCGGCGTCTCGTCCACATCCGGCCCGCGTCGCGCCCGGCCCGCGTCGCGCCCGGCCCGCGTCTCGTCGGGCCACGCGGACCGACCGCTCGGGGGGACGCGCCGTCGGACCCCCACTGTGGGCCACCGGTGGGACACCGATCAGACCCCGGGCGGGAGCCGCGGCGGGTCAGTCGGCTGAGGCGAGGTCGGTCAGCCGGTCGGCGAGGGCGACGAGCTCGTCGTGGTACTCGAGGTCGGCGCGCCACCGCTCGGGCAGGGCGGCCACCCCGTGGAGCGCCCCGACGTACCCGCCGACCATCGCGGCGACGGTGTCGGAGTCCCGACCGCCGCTCGCCGCGACCACCAGCGCGGTCTCGGGGTCGTCGGCGTGGCGCAGGAAGCACCACAGCGCGCTGGGCAGGCTCTCGAGCACGAAGGCGCCGTTGTGGAAGTGGTCGAAGGCGTCGTCGGCGTCGAGGTGGAGCATCCCGGGGATCTCGGCGACGCGGCCGGCGAGCCACTCCGGCTCGGTCCGGTCGGGCTGGCGGGGCACCGACCCGGGATCGTGCACCCCGACGAGGCACCGCCCGATCGCGCCGACCAGCGCGTCGGGATCGACCGGGCCGACGCGGTGCGTGCACCACGACACGGCGAACGCGTGCACGACGGCGCCCCCCACCGCCACCGGGTCCCGGTGGGTGGGCACGGCGCTGATCGCGGCCTCGGTCCGCAACGTGTCGGGCGCGGTCCGGTGCACCAGCCCGACCGGCGCCACCCGCATCGCCGCGCCGTTGCCGGCGGAGGGCGTCCCCGCCGACCACCACGGCGCACCCGCGGCGAGCGCCCGGCACGCCTTGGTGGTGGCCCGCCCCGCACCGCGGGCGTCGGGGAGCCAGGCCACCAGGCGGCGGGCGAGGTCGTCGGGATCGATGCGGCCCGCGTTGTCGCGCAGGCACTCGGCCACGACCATGGTCAGCTGGGTGTCGTCGGTGATCGTCCCGGTCGGGCCGTCGACGTGGCCGGACCACGGCACGAAGTCCAGCAGCAGGCCGTACTCCTCGCGCACCCAGGAGCGCGGACGGACCTCGCCGGGGCGGCCGAGGGCGTCACCGATCGCGCCGCCGAGCAACGACCCGCGGCACCGGTCGGCGAGGTCGATCGGCCCGTCGGACACGAGGCCGAGCTCGGCGGCGGTGTGACCGCACGGCTCGGGGAGCAGACGGTCGGCGGCGAGGATCGTCCGGGGGTCGGGCAGTTCGGCGGCCACCCCCGCTTCTTACGCCGGCACTGGGACAGCAACCCGGCCCGGCGGGGCGAGACCACCGCCTGTCATGCTTCTGTCATGGCGCCCGGCCACGTCTTCGTCACCCAAGGGGATCTGACTCGCCTGCACTGCGACGCCTGGCTCCTGCCGACCGCCGCCAACCTCTGGGCGCCGCAGGAAAGCTGGTTCGAGTACCGGAAGGACCTCGCCGGAGTCCGGGACCCGGATCGCAAGGTGCTCGACTTGGAAACGCCTGCCGGCTGGGGCGCCGCCGGAGTGCGGACGTTCCCGTTCGCCGCGTCGACCGCCGGGATGCCCCGGCCGTGGCCGACCATCACCGGCGCGCACGGTCTCACCGCGGGGTGGATCGCCGTCGGAGTCCGGGAATTCCTCGACACCGCATTCGCCGACGTCACGCGCCGGGGCCCGGTCGCCGGGTCGGGCGGGGTGGGTGGGGTGGGCGGGTCGGCAAGTCTGACCCGGACGCTTCCGCTCCTCGGGGTCCCCTTTGTTGGCACGGGCACCGGTGGTGCGCACCTGCGGAAGGCCGAGGTCGCCGAGGCGCTCCTCGACGTCGCCTACGAGTTCGTGGCGCACGCCGCTTGTGACGTCGTCATCGTCGCGTTCGAGCCCGTCGCCTTCGCCGCGCTGCAGCGGGCCCGCTCCGGACCACAGCGTTCGGCAAGGGCATTCCCCTCGCTCGACGAGGCAGCCAGGAACGATGCCGATCGGCTCGCCGCCCACGCCCGCCGGGGCGACCTGGTCGCGTTCGTCGGGGCGGGACTCGGCCAGGCGGCGGGACTGCCGAGCTGGGGCCGACTGCTCGAGGATCTCGCCGCCCACATCGACATCGACGACGTCGTGCGCACCGAGCTCGCCCAGCTCGACTTCACCGATCAGGCCCAGGTCCTGAAGATGCTCGAACCCGAGAAGGAGCTCGGAGTCCTGATCAAGGACATGTTCGAGCCGTTCGAGCGCTACTCGCTGGCCCATTCGCTCGTCACCCGGCTTCCGGTGCAGCACTTCGTGACCACGAACTACGACCAGCTCCTGGAGTGGTCGGCCGCGGACCAGGGCGAGCCGCTCCGCGTGCTCGGCAAGGACACCGACCTCGAACTCAGACGGTGGCTGTTCAAGCTGCACGGGTGCGTCACCGAGCCCGACGAGATCGTGCTCTCCCGCCAGGACTACCTCCGGTACGAGCACCGTCGTGGCGCACTCGAGGGGATCGTGCAGGCCCTGCTGATCACCCAGCACATGCTCTTCGTCGGCTTCTCCTTGACCGATCCGAACTTCCACCGGATCATCGACGAAGTCCGCCGCCTGCTCCCGGCCAGACCGGACACGGCCAGGACGGGCGGCGAGACGAAGAACGGCCCCAAGGCGGGCAGCCGCAAGGCGGGCACCGCCGTGCTCCTCCAGGACAAGGTCCTGACCCGCAGGCTTTGGGAGGACGACCTCGAGATCGTCGTGCCGACCGCATCCGATTTGGTCGGCGCCGACGCGCCCGACGGGCGCGCGGTGGAGATCTTCCTCGACTACCTGCTCCACCAGGCGTGGGACCACCGCCGCTTCATCCTCGACGCGGCCTACGAGGAGATGCTGACCGACGACGAGACGAGACTCCGGGCGGCGCTGCATGCCCTTCGCAGTGCGCTCCCGGCGGTCGCCAAGGACGACGGGGGCGCGCTGACCGCACCGGTCCGCCAACTCCTCGAGGAGTACGGCCTGCCCCCGAAGGTCGACCCACCGACCTGACCGCGGACCCGGTTGCACCGGGCCGGGGCGGCCCCCTCAGCGGGTGACGACGCGGAAGAGCTCGGCGGTGGCCCGGGCGTCGGCCAGGGCCCGGTGGTGTCCGTCGAGGGCGATCCCCCGCTCGGCGCAGGCCACCGCCAGCTTCTGGCCGGTCAGTCCGTAGGTGCAGTGCTCCTCGGTCGGCGGCCAGGTCGAGCGGATGCGCCGGAACTCCTGGGTGAGCATGCGGCGGTCGAAGGCGATGTTGTGGGCGACCACGGGCGCCGAGCCGAGGAGCTGCCGCAACTCGGGCGCGACCTTCGAGAAGCGCGGGGCGCCGCGCACCATGGCGTCGGTGATGCCGTGCACGTGCGTGGCGCCGACCGGCCGTCCCGGGTCGAGCAGCGTGTGCAGGACCTCGACCTCGCGCCCGGTGCGCCAGTCGACGAGGATCGCGGCGACCTCCACCACGCGGTCGGACGTGCCGAAGCCCGTGGTCTCGACGTCCACCACGACGAACCGGCCCGGGGGGGAACCCGCCACGCCTCGGATCCTAGGGACGGGCGTCCGGGTGGGTCGGCACCCGGTCCCCCGGACCCTTCACGCCGGGTCGCCCGGGAGCGCCGTGTCCCACCGGAGTCCCACGGTGGGGACCGGAGGACGCCGCCCCGAGGAGGACCACCGTGCTCACCATCGACCGAGGCGCCGGCCGCGCCGACCGTCTGCTCCCCGCCCGCACGATCGTGGTCGCCGGACCGCTCCCCGACGCCGCAGCGGCGATCGCCCTGCACGTCTCCCTCGGGGGGCGCGACGCCTGGGTGGCCCGGATCGGCGACCACTACCGCTGGTCCCCCACGACCCAGGGCGGCCCGACCCCGCTGATCCGTCAGGTGGCCCGCTTCCTCGACTGCCGACCGCACGAGATCACCGTCGGGTTCGACACCGTGCAGGGCTGGTGCATCGTCGCCGACCCCGACGCACCCACGCCGGTGGACCGCGCCGCGGTGTTCGCCGACCTCGAGGGCGACGCCGCGTCGATCGAGGCCCTGATCGAGCAGCACCTCGGCGTCGCGGCCTGACGCGCCGCGACCCCTCGGATCCCCGACCCCCCGATCGCCCTCCCCCTCCCCCGACCCCACCGACCCACCCCACTCCCCCACCGAGCCCGGAGGACCCACCATGGACGCCGACCACCAGGAGCGCCTCGACGACCTGTCGATCGAGGCCCAGTACGAGCTCGCCCAGGGTGACCCGGCGCGTTCGGTCGAGCTGTGCCGCACCCTGGTCGAGGAGTGGACCGCCGTCCAGGGCCCCGACGGCGAGCGGGTGCTCACGTGGCGCGGCTTCCTCGGTCGCGCCCTCACCGAGGCCCGCCGGTACCACGAGGCCGAGGCCGTCCTGGGCGACCTCGTCGTCGACCGCACCCGGATCGAAGGCCCCGACGCCTCCGGCACCCTCGTCGCCCGGGGCAACCTCGCCCGGGCGGTGGCCGGCGCCGGACGCCCCCGGGAGGCGATCGTGCTCGCCGAGCACCTGCTCGAGGACCGGACCCGGATCCTCGGCGCCGACCACCCGTCGACGCTCGACACCCGCGGGCACATCGCCCACTTCCAGCTGAAGCTCGGCGAGGCCGACGCGGCGACCGCCACGTTTTCGGCCCTGCTCGAGGACCGGGAGCGGGTGCTCGGTCCGGAGCACCCCGACACGCAGACCACCGTGGCCAACCTGGCGATCGCCCGGGCCCAGCTGCTCGGGACCCGCGACGCGCTCGACGAGCTGCGCGACGAGATGCACGCGATCGCCGTCGAGCACGGTCCCGACCACGCGGCGACGCTCGACGCCATGCTGCTGGTCGCCGAGCAGCTGCTGCGCAACGGCGAGGCCGAGGAGGCGCTCGCCGTGATCGGGCCGGTGGTCGAGGGACGCCGGGCCCGCTTCGGCGACCAGGACGCCCGCACCCTCAGCGCGGAGCTGACCCGGTCCCGGTGCCTGGCCGCGCTGCGCCTGCGGTCGGAGGTGATCGCCGCGCTGACCGGGATCGTGGAGCGGGCCGACGCGGCCGGACTCACCGACGACGTCCTCGGGCTCGCCGCCCGGGCCGACCTGACCCAGACCCTCGCGGCGTGGTTCGCCACCGGGCTCGCCCCCGACGAGATGATCGAGATCGTGCGGGAGCACCACACGGTGCTGGTGGGCGCCGGCACCCGGGTCGAGCCCGACCTGTGGGTCCGGGACGTGACCGACGACGTCGGGGACCTCCTCGCCGCGGTCGACAGCGGCGCCTGGTACGAGGACGACGAGGAAGACTGAGGGCGACGTCGAGGCCTAGACCAGGGCCGCCGCGCCCGTCATCGCCAGGGTCGCCGGGTGGCGCAGGATCCCCAGGGCTCGGGCCTCCGCCTGCTTCACCGCCTCCACGGGCAGCCCGAGACGGGCGGCGGTCTCGGGCACGGAGCAGGGCTCCCCGGTGCCGATCCCGTGACGCAGCGCGAGGACCCGACGCTCGCGCTCCCCGAGGAGCCCGAGCAGCCGGGCCGCCGCCTCGGCCGCCGCACGGGAGTCGTCGGTGGCCACGAGGGCGTCGTCCGCTGCGGACGTGTACGCCCCGTCCCGATCGGCGTCGAGCCCACCGGGGTGCGGGTCGCGCCAACGGCGGTAGCCCCGCACCTGGTCGACCCGCCACCCGAGCACCGCGGCCACCTCGGCGTCGGTGGGCTCGCGCCCGAGCGCCTGGGTGAGCTGGTCGACCGCGACCGTGAACCGGTTGTCCTGCTTGGCCAGCCGCTCGGGGAGGTCCACGCTGCGGCGCAGGGCCCAGCGCGCCCGCTTCAGCACGTGTCGCACGCCCCGCTTGGCGAACGTCAGGAACGACGCCTCCCGGTCCGGGTCGAAGCGACGGGCCGCCCGCAGCAGCTCGAGCACCCCCTCCTGGAACAGGTCCTCGGCGTTGCGATCGCCGGCGATCTCGGACCGCAGCCAGCGCAGGTTGTGGGTCACGAGGGTCCACGCGGCCTGCTCGGCGGCCTCGATCCGGGCCCGCAGGCGCCGGCGCTCGGCGGCGCCGGTGGCGGTCCCGAGCGCGGCCCGGGCGGCACGGCCGGCGGCGATGCGCCGACCGAGCGCGTGCTGCTCGGCGGCGGTGAGGACGGGGTGGTCGATGGTGGTGAGGTACCAGCCGAAGTCGACCGTGGACGGGGTGGGGGTGTCGTGGGTGTGGGAACCGGTCAAGCGGTGCTCCTTGTGACGGGGACTGGGGCATGACGCGCCGTGGCGCGGAGGACACCTCCGGCCGGGACGGCGTCGACCGGGGGGTCGACTGCAAGCGCCGGGCACCGGAGATGTCTCCCTATAGATAGGGAGGGGGTGGGACATCGGTCGGCGGGGGGCGGCGACCGTGCCGGATCAGGGCCGGCGTCGGTCAGGTCGAGCGGGCAGCGGAGCTGTGACCGGACGGTCCCGGGTCAGGTCCTGCCGCCACGAGCGTGAGCGCGTCGGGCACCAAGCGGTAGCGGTCCTTCCCCTGCCGGCGCTGGACGAGGTTCCACTCCCGGGCCCGGCCGATCATCCCGGCCACGTTGGTCTTGGCCGTGTTGCTCCCCGGCTCCCAACCCATGCGGATTGCGACTGCGTCGACGAGGGTCGTGCGCGTGTCGTGGCCACCGCTGATCTCCTCCATCACGGCGACCAGCAGGGCGAAGTCGGCCGGGACCCAGGTCCGGAGGTGCGACACCCATGCTCGGCGTCGGCCGTCCGGTACCGGCGCGGGCCACGGCGCGAAGCCGGCGAGGCTGTGCAGGAGGTCGAGACCGGCGGGGGTGAGCGCGATCGCGCGGAAGTCCCGGGTGCTCCGGCCCCGCCCGGGAGCGTCGGCGGCCGGCTCGGCGGGTCCGGCGAGACCGAGGGAGAACAGCGGCCCGACCCCGACCCGCTCCCCGACGAAGAGCGCGAGGAACCGCAACGTCGAACCGTCACCCCGACGCCGGGCGGCGGGGAAGCCGGAGACGTCGAACCGGGTGCCCAGGGCCTCGAGCCGAGCGGCGAGCTCGCTCGCGCGCTCACCGAGCGCCTGACGCCAGGGCGAGAACGGCACCGGCGCCCGGAGCTCCGCGGTCCGACGGGCGAGGTCGGCGAGCGCCCAGAGGGTGGGCCAGTCGCGGTTGTGCATTCCCCACGTCGGCTTGTCCGGCGTTGCGATCCGCCCCTCGGTGAGCGGCGGGGGACCGCCGGGCGGGACCGCCAGCACGAGCTCGGCCTCGAGCGCCGCCAGCGGATCGGCGTCGCTCATGCCTCGGGCGTCGAGCGCGTCGGGCCACTCCGACGTCTCGACGGGGCCACGGGCGCGCAGCTGGTGCATCCACTGCTCCCAGGGGGTGACCGCATCCCGAGCGCTGGCCCGATCCCAACGGTCGGCGTGGTCCCGGTTGGCCGCCGGCTCGAGCGCCCACCGAGCCGATTGGGCCAGACCCGACCCCGGGCGGGGTCCGCCGGAGTACCGGGGCGCGGCCTGCAGCCGCCGGGCCGCAAGCGTCGACTCGGGATCGGCGGGAGGCTCGAGCCCCCGAGGGAGGGCATCGGCCGCCGACGGGCCGACGTCGAGGTCGGCGAGCAGGTTCCGGACGGCGTCGGCGACGAACGACGAACGGTCCGGGTAGGCCTCGTCGAGGTCGACGGCCCGGTCCATCGCCTCGACCAGGCGGGCCGGGAGCTGCAGCTTCACGAGGCGGGATCCGTCCATGTGGATGCGATTGTACGCCTGGAGTGGGTCATGGATACGAGTATCCCGTTCTGGATGCTCCCCATCGGACCGAATCGCCGCCGCCAGCAGGGATTCCGGCCGTCATCGAGTCGATGTCCCACCCCCTCGCGATGATTGGGACGGTTGCATCGGCGATCAAATCCGATGAATCGGCTGCATCGCCCTGCCGAAATCGCCAGATACCGCTTATTTTTATGGTATGCTCCCTGGCCCGTTCTTCCGAAACCACCTGAACCATCAGAAACGCCTGACCCTTCCGAAACGCCTGACTCGAGGAGCGCCCCATGGCCGTGCCCACCGACTTCCCCCACCCCGCCACCCTGATCCTGGGCGACCTCGAGAACCTCGTCGGAGGTACCCGGGCCACCGCCCCCACGGCCCGGGCCCACCTGGCCGGTCTCGGACGGGCCGCCGGGCACGCCCCCGGCGATCTCACCGTGGTGGCCGCCCACCCCGACCTCATCCTCGGGGTCGGGTGCGACCTGCCGTTCCCATGTCAGCTGAAGGTGGCGGCCCCGGGGCCCGACGGCGCCGACCGGACCCTCCTCGGGTGGGCGTCCCCCGACTGGATCGTCCGCCGGTTCGACCGGCTGGTCATCGGCAGCGGCGACCACGGGTTCGCCGATCTGGCCGGCCGATGCCAGGACGGTGGACTCGAGGTGGTCGTGGTGGGACGGCAGCGCACGATCCACCACCGGTACTGGCAGCTGGGCTGCACGGTCCGGCACCTCGAGGACTTCCTCCCCGACGGCCCGACGGAGATCGCCCTGGCCGCATGAGCCCACCGGGAGCGCCGGGCACCCTCCCGGCCGCGTCCCATGGTGTCGGGGGCCGGTCGTCCGTGCTCCCCCCATCACCCCGGCCGACGCCCCGGCCCCGACCGTTCCGACACCCCGACCGCGTCTCCTCGTCGTCTCCTCATCTTCTTCTCACTCCTCATCTCCCTCTTCCCCCGATCCACAAGGAGCGTGCATGACCGTTTCCCTCGCCGTCCCCACCGTCTCCGCCTCCGACCTGACCGCTGCCGACGACCGGGCGGCCCTGCACGCCATCGACCTCGACCGGGCCGTGACCGCGGCCGCGGACGGGCGGCCGTGGTCCGAGCGCGCCGGGTGGCACTACGACGCGGCCTGCCGCGGCGTCGGGCCGGCCGCGTTCGTCGACGCCACCGCCCACCCGGGCGACCCCGGCGCCGACGAGCTGGGTCCGGACGAGCTCGGCCCGGCGGCGGCCGCGGTCTGTGGCGCCTGCCCGGTGCGGACCGAGTGCGCGGTCGACGGCCTGCGGGCCAACGCCGAGGGGTTCCTGGCCGCCAGCACCGACGAGGTGGTCCCGGGCTACGGCGGGCTCACGGCCCGCCAGGCCTGGATCCTGGCCGGCCTCGTGCGGGGGCGGGCCCGGGAGCGCGGGATCACCCTGTACGAGCGGTCCGTCCACCTCGCCGACCACATCGTCACGTGGTTCGAGGCCGGCACCGAGATCACGGTGATTGCCGCCACCGTCGGCGCCGACCCCGAGGAGGTTCGGGACGTGCTGGTCGCCCACCTCGCCCGCGCGGGCACGTCCAACCGCCGGATCGGCGAGATCCTCGCCTGCAACTACAAGTGGGTCGAGCGGCGGCGGCGGTTCCTCGGATGCGCGCCGGGAGACCTGGCGCCGGTCGGCGACGCCATCGAGGCGGGGGTCGCAGCGTGAGTGGCGACGCCGGCATCCGGGTCGCCACCTGGAACCTGAAGCAGGCCGTCGCCCCACAGGCCAGATGCGGCCCGGGCGCGGCACTGGCTATCTTCCCTTCGACTCTTCGCCCGAACACCCGGAATCACTTGAAATCCGACCTTCGCCCTCACGGTACGCCGTCCTCTCTACCCACCCAACTGCCCCGAGGCCTCAGATGACCGACACTTCGACGCCCCACTGGAGATGGATCCAACCGATCCCCGGCCACCCGGGAATCGGCGGTGGCATCATGGCCATCTTCAAGGCCGAGGGTGCAGCCCCACCTCGCGACCTCGAGCACGTCTTTCCGAGTCAGGACGCGTCCTTGAGCGCCTCACTGTTCGCCCGGGAAGCGGTCGCCAACTCCTGGGACGCGTACTGGTTCTCCGAGGATCACGAGCACCCAGAACTCGAGATCGTGTTCCGGTTCCGCAGCCTCGACATGGGCGCGAGTCGTGACCTTCGGAGGAACGTGGATCTCGGAGCACTCCGAGACCGCACGGAGGCGATCACGCGGGAGGTCGCAGGTCTCGGGAGCGACGACTGTCTGGCCGATCTCCATGGTGAGCTCCGGGTGCTCGAGGTGGTGGAGCGCTGGGGTGGCGGGATGCCGGGGAACTGGGCCAAGGGCCGGTCGGCGATGGCGCGAGCCCTGATCGACGTGGGATGGGCCCAGAGCCATCGCGGCGCCGGCGGCAGTTTCGGCTACGGCAAGGCCGCGGTCGCCCAGGGGTCCAAGATCTACTCGGTGCTCGCCTACTCCTGCTTCACCGAAGATGCGGGGGAGCCCGGGATCACACGCCGGCTCATGGGCGCCACCTACTGGCGTCCCCACGAGATCGGGGAAGACCAGTACAACGGATGGGCGCTCTTCGGGGATCACACGGGCCCGCAAGCCCGGCCTCTCGTCAACGACGATGCGGATGCGATGGCCCGCCGCCTCGGGCTCGAAGCCCGCGATCCGGCAGTCGAGGCCCAACTCGGCACCTCGTTCGTCCTCATCGATCCGTCGTTCGACGAGCACGATCTCGAAGCCGCCCTGCTGGTGAACTGGTGGCCGGCGCTCCTGCGCACCGGTGACCGGAACCTCCGTCTCTTCATCGACACCGACGGCCACGAGCGGGAGGTG
>CAIUKV010000034.1 GCA_903899845.1 uncultured Actinomycetes bacterium | reverse complement strand
AGCGTGCACCACGGTGCCGTGGATCATGAGGTTGTCGTAGATGAACTCGGCCGGACGGGTGCTGTTGGCCAGGATCCCTCCGACCGTGCCCGCGACCAGGAACACGTACTCGGGCCGATGGGCCTTGAACCAGTGGGACACTTCCGACTGGTCACGCAGGTCGAGCTGGTCCCGAGTGGCGGTGAGGATGTTCGTGAATCCGGCCCGCTCGAGCCGCCGCACCACCGCCGAGCCGACGAGCCCGGCGTGGCCCGCCACGTAGATCCGGGAGTCGGTGTCGATCTCGGTCTGCACTGGCTTGCCCCCTCGCCCACCCGTCGGGACGACCACCGTCTCGGCCATGAGACTAGCGTCGCCCCGTGGGCCGCTTGTCAGCCCTTGCCTACCCCGATTCCCCCGGAACGCCAGGGTACGATCCGGCCGGCAGTAGCGAGAGAACCAGGACGGGGCGCACAGTGGGGACCTCCACGACCGGTGACGCAGCGACGTTCGTCGTCGGGGGCGTACGCGTCGACGCGCTGGCGCTCCCCACGGCCATCGCCCGCTTGGTCGAGGAGAACGGACCCCGGGCCGTGCACCTCTGCAACGCGTACACGATCGCCCTCGCCGACCGCGACCCGACCCTGCGTGCCCTGCTCAACGCCGACGACCTCGTTCTGCCCGACGGAATGCCCATCGTGTGGGTCGGCCGCCGGCGGGGTGCGCCTGGGCTCCCCGGGCGGGTCTACGGTCCCGACCTCATGGCCGGCGCCCTCGACCGCGGCTGTGAGCGCGGGGTCCGCCACTACCTCTACGGCAGCACCCCCGAGGTGCTCGACCGCCTCGGGCGCGCGATCGCCGACCGGTGGCCGGGCGCCGAGGTCGTGGGGGCCGAGTCACCCCCGTTCCGCGAACTCACCGACGCCGACCTGCGGGCCGCCGCCAAGCGGATGGACGGAGCGGGTGCCGACCTCGTCTGGGTTGGGCTCGGGACCCCCAAGCAGGACGACGCCGTGCACCGCCTGGCCCGTCTCGGCCCTGCCACCTACGTCGCCGTGGGCGCCGCCTTCGACTTCCTCGCCGGCACGAAGCGTCAGGCCCCGGTCTGGATGCAGCGCCGGGGGCTGGAGTGGTGCTTCCGCCTTGCCACCGAGCCGCGTCGACTTTGGCGGCGCTACCTGCTCGGCAACCTGCGGTTCGTCAGAGTGGTGCTGCGGCGCGACCGCAGCTCGCTCGCTGCCTCGGCCTGATGCGGGTCCTGGTCGTCCACAACCGCTATCGCAGCCACCTCCCGTCGGGGGAGAACCGGGTCGTCGACGACGAGGTGGCAGCGATGCGGGAAGCCGGTGTGGACGTGGCGACCTTCTTCCGTTCGAGTGACGAGCTCACGACCTTGCCGCCCGGCACCCGAATCCTGGCCGCGTTCGGACCGATCGACGGCCGACCGTCACGGGTGGAGTTTCGGGACTGCCTGCGCGCGGTGCGCCCCCAGGTCGTGCATCTCCACAACCCGTATCCGCTGATCTCCCCGACCGTGATCGCCGACGCCAAGGCGATGGGGATCCCCGTGGTGACCACGATCCACAACTTCCGGTTGCGCTGCATGAACGGGCTGCTGTTCCGTGACGGCCAAGTGTGTACCGAGTGCGAGGACCGGGCGGTCCCCTGGCCGGGGGTACGCCACGGCTGCTACCGCGACTCCACCGCACAGTCGGTGGTGATGGCCACCGCCCTGACGCGCCACCGCCGGGCGTGGCTTGACGTCGACCGCTTCCTGGCCGTGAGCGACTTCGTCGCCCGGCGCCTCACGTCATGGGGTCTGCCCCCCGAGCGGATCCGGGTCAAGCCGAACCCCGTGGTCGATCCCGGACCCCCACCCCCTCTCGGGGAGGGCTTCTGCTTCGCCGGGCGCCTCGCCGAGGAGAAGGGGATCCGCCTGCTGCTCGACGCGTGGGCCGCGTCGGGCCTCGACGGCCACCTCCCACTTCGGATCGCAGGTGACGGACCCCTGCGCGACGAGGTCGCCGCTCGGTGCGCCGGGTCGGCGTCGGCGACGTTCGAGGGTCTGTGCACCGCCGAAGAACTCCGGGTGATCCGGACCGCCACCGCGGTCCAGGTCATGCCCTCGCTGTGGTTCGAGGCCCACCCTGCGATCGCCGAGTCGTTCGCCCTGGGCCGACCGCTGGTCGCCACTGCGGTCGGTGCGCTCGGCGATCTCGTCGACCCGACCGTCGGCTGGGCGGTCGCCCCCACCCCCGACGCCTTGGCCGACGCCCTGCGAGCTGCAGCCGATCTGTCCGAGGTGCGTCGGCGATCGACCGCCGCCCGGGAGCGCT
>CAIUKV010000033.1 GCA_903899845.1 uncultured Actinomycetes bacterium | reverse complement strand
CGTCGGGGAAGTGCGCGACGAACGCGTCGGGGAGGTACCCGAGCGACAGCACGACCTCGGTGACGCCGTGGGCCGCCAGCCACCCGAGCTGGCGCTCGAGGAACGGCTGGTTCGCGATGGGGAGCAGGGGCTTGGGCGTCGCGAGGGTCAGGGGCCGGAGGCGGGTGCCTTCGCCCCCGACGAGGACGACCGCCTTCACGGCTGGGTCGTGGGGACGGTCGTGGGGACCGTGGAGGTCTGCGGCAACCCCGGGTTGTTCGCGGCCGACGGCCGGCAGCTCTTCCGGTCGATGGGGGCCGCAGCCGCGCCGTCGTTGTCGGGTGCCGCCTGGGCGTTCGGGGGCGGTCCCACGTCCTGGCCCTGGGCCACGAAGGCGATGGTGAGGACCTCCTGGTCGGCCAGGCGGTGGTCGCCGGGGTCGGAGGATTCGGGCTTGCAGTTGACCTCGAACACGACCCGTCCCGGTTGCCCCTTGCCCGGGTTGCCGTTCTCGTCGGGACAGCGGTCGCCGTCCTTCCAGCGGGTCTTGGTCGGATCGGCCGACGGGCCCGCCCACAGCGAGAGCTCGTCGGAGGACGCCGACCAGCCGCCGTTCTCGAGGAAGCGCCCGAGCGTGGCGTTGTCGAGGCCCTCACTCGAGTAGAAGGGATGGATGTGGATGAACCCGTCGCCGTGGGTGTGGAGCCCGGTGCGGATGCCCGGGCGGTCGGCGGCGGTCTCGAACTCGGCCGGGTTGGGCAGCCACTCGCCGCACACGTAGGCGCCCAGGGCCGCGTGCCAGTGGTCGCCCGACGGGTTCTCGGCCGTGGGCGGCGAGGGGCCGGCGGCGGCGGGGTCGCTGTCCGAGAACAGCCCGGCGGCGAGCACCGTGCCGATCACGCCGACCAACACGATCACGGTCACGGTCACGGTGAACCAGCCACCCCCACCCCGCCGTTGCGGGCGACGCGCCCGGGCCCGCAGGGCGGCGCGGTTCTTCGGGCGGCGGAGGCGGACCATGCGGCTCCTGAGGTTACCGGCTGCCGGGTGGGCCGCCCCGGCGCCGCCGGCGGGCACCCAGGGCCGCCCCCAGGGCCGCCGCCCCGGCTCGGATCCCGAGGAACACCGCGGCGGGGACGAGCAGCAGACGGCGGACGCCGTGCCAGCGCCGGGCGCAGAACCGCAGCGAGGCGCGGTGGTGGGCGACGACCATGCGCACGGGGTGGCGTCGTGTGGAGCGACCCTGCTCGTGCACGACCACGCCGCCGGGCTCGTAGCGGATCCGCCATCCCGCCCGGCGCAGGCGCCAGGCGAGATCGACGTCCTCGAGGTACATGAAGTAGCCCTCGTCCCACCCGCCGACCGCGGCGAGCGCCCGGCGGCGGCACCACACCGCGGCACCCGACACCCAGTCGACGTCGCGGGCGACGCCCGGGTCGGCGTCGCGTCCCTGGTAGGCCCGGGTCCAGCGGTTGGCGGGCCGGACCCGGCCCAGGACCGCGTGGCCCACCGCGACCGCGAGCCCCGGGTCACGCCGGGCCGAGGGGTAGGTCGTGCCGTCGGGCTCCAGGACGCGCGGCCCGGCCGCGCCCACCCCGGGATCGGCGAACGCGTCGAGCATCACCGCGCCCGTGCCCGGGCGCACCACGAGGTCGGGGTTGCACACGGCGACCACCGCTGCGGTCGTCGCGGCGATCCCGCGGTTGGCGGCGGCCGCGTACCCGGCGTTGGTCCCGGGGGTGATCACCGCGACGTCGGGGTGGTCGGCGCGCAGCCGGGCCACGGACCCGTCGGTCGAGCCGTTGTCCACGACCACGACCTCGGGCGGACCACCGGCCGAGTCGTCGGCGAGGAGGGAGGTGACGCAGGCGGTGAGCGCGTCACCCGCCTCGTAGTTCACGACCACCGCGGCCCAAGGCGCGCTCACCGTTCCGTGAGGCGCGCCGGCGCCGGTCGTCCGGCCCGGTACCAGGCGACCAGCCGCTCGACCCCTTCGCGGAGCGGCACCTCGGGCCGCCAACCGAGGACCGCCCCGGCCCGCGTGATGTCGGGGCGGCGGCGGGTGGGGTCGTCCTCCGGCAGCGGGGCGAACGTGATCGGGACGTCGGCCCCCGCGGCGTCGCGGACCAGCTCG
>CAIUKV010000032.1 GCA_903899845.1 uncultured Actinomycetes bacterium | reverse complement strand
GTCGACGCCCTGGTCAACAACGCGGCGCTCGACGCGCCCGTCACCGCCGGCGGGCTCGAGCGCTCGGAGCGGTTCGAGACGTTCCCGCTCGACCGGTGGCACCAGGAGTTCGCGGTCGGGCTCACCGGCGCGTTCCTCTGCGCGCAGGCGTTCGGGCCGGCGATGGCCGAGCGGCGGCGGGGGAGCATCGTGAACATCGCCTCGGATCTCGCCCTGGTCGCGCCGGACCAGGGGCTCTACCGGGTCGACGGGCTCGCCGACGCCGAGCAGCCGGTGAAGCCGGTGACCTACTCCGTGATCAAGACGGGCCTCATCGGGCTCACCCGGTATCTGGCCACCTACTGGGGTGCCGAGGGGGTCCGGGTGAACGCCCTGTGCCTCGGCGGGGTGCAGCGCGACCAGGACCCCGGATTCGTCGCCCGGCTCTCGCAGCGCATCCCGCTCGGGCGCATGGCCCAGCCGGGGGAGTACGGCGACGCGCTGGTGTTCCTCTGCTCCGACGCGTCGTCGTACATGACGGGGGCCTCGCTCGTCCTCGACGGCGGCCGCACCGTCTGGTGAGCGCGACCGGCGCCGGGCCGACACCGTCGGTCGGGATCTTCCAGGGTCGGCTCGTCCCGTCGGCGACCGGTGCGCTGCAGTGCCACCCGGGCGACCGGTGGGCCGAGGAGCTGGCCCTCGCCGGAGCCATCGGGTTCGGTCACGTCGAGCTGCTCATGGCCCGCACGCGCACGACCGCCGACCCGGTCTGGACCCCGGCCGGCCGGGCGGCCCTGCGCGCAGCCGCGGCCGCGGCCGGGGTCGGGTTGGTGAGCGCGTGCTCCGAGGAGGTGCTCGACCGGCCCCTCGACCGGCCCGGGGTGGCCGAGGAGCTCGCCGGGGCGCTGGGCCCCGTGGCCACGGACCTGGGCCTGCGGCTCCTGGTGCTCCCGCTGTTCGAGGCGAGCGCGCCCCCCGAGGGGCGGCCCGACGCGCTCGCGGCCGGGATCGCCACCGTGGCCCGGTCGCTCGCCGCCTCCGGGACCACGCTCGTCCTCGAGGTGCCGCTCCCAGCCGACCGCAGTCGGGCGCTGCTCGACGCCGTCGGCGTTCCCGATGTCCGACTCTGCTACGACCTCGGGAACGCCACCGCCGCCGGGTTCGACCCGGCGGTCGAGATCCGGGCGCTCGCGTCCCTGGTGGGGCACGTCCACGCCAAGGACAAGGACGCCGCCGGAACGAACGTGGAGTTCGGCACGGGTCGGGTGGACTTCGTCGCGGCCGCCGATGCGCTCGCGGCGATCGGCTACGGGGGTCTGATCACGATCGAGGCCACCCGCGGCGACGACCCGGTCGCCACCGCGACCCGGCACCGGGCGTTCCTGCTCGACCTCTGGCGCGCCTGACCGCGCGCCCGGCCGCCCCGCGGTGCGGGCGCCGGCCGCTGCTACGGTCACGCGGTGCGCACCCCCCCGTCGCCGTCGGTCGGCGCGCGCCGATCGTGACCGGCGACGAGCCCGGCGACGCTCCTGGCATCCGGGCCGGCGAACGGACCGGCGAAGGGACCGGCGAACGGACCGTCCCCCCTGCGACCCGGGCCCGGCTGTTCGCGTTCTACCTGCCCCAGATGTACCCCATCCCCGAGAACGACCGCTGGTGGGGTCCCGGGTTCACGGAGTGGACCGCGGTGAGCGGCGCCCCGCGGCTCTTCCGGGGCCACCGACAGCCCCGCGTGCCCGCCGACCTCGGCTTCTACGACCTGCGGCTCCCCGAGAGCCGCGCCGCCCAGGCGGACCTGGCCCGTCGGCACGGGATCGAGGGCTTCTGCTACTGGCACTACTGGTTCGGCGGTCGGCGCCTGCTCGAGCGTCCCTTCGCCGAGGTCCTCGCCTCGGGCGAGCCCGACTTCCCGTTCTCGCTGGCCTGGGCCAACCAGCCCTGGACCGACACCTGGCTCGGGACCGGTCGGGTGCTCCAGGCCCAGGCCTACTCGCACGAGGACGACCTCGCCCACGCCCGGTGGCTCGCCGAGGCGTTCGCCGACCCCCGGTACCAGCGCATCGGCGGCCGGCCGGTCTTCTGCGTGTTCCGGCCCGCCGATCTGCCCGATCCCCGACGGACCACCGACACCCTGCGGACGGAGGTCGCGCGACTGGGGGTGCCGGAGCCGCTCCTGCTCGGGCTCGACGCCCATGCGTTCGGGCGGGACTTCCGCGCCGACGGCTTCGACGGGACCATCGCGTTCGAGCCCAGCCTCGGTCTCCTCCCCCGCAACGTCCCGCCCGGCACCCGCTCGGGCCTCCGCCGCTCGGTCGGACGGACGCTCCACAACCTGCGGTCGGGCGTGTGGAGCCCCCGCCTGCGGATCTACGACTACCTCGACCACGTCGAGACCGTCGCCCGACGTCGTGCCGAGCTCGACCATCCGACCTACCCGACGGTGTTCGTGGGCTGGGACAACACCCCGCGGCGGGGCCGTCACGCGGTGATCCTGCGGAACCGGTCGGTGACCGACTTCACGATCCGCCTCGGGGCCCTGGTGGACGGGCTCCAGCAGCGCCCGGCCGACGAGCGGGTCGTGTTCGTCAACGCCTGGAACGAGTGGGCGGAGGGCAACTACCTCGAGCCCGACCTCGACGACGGCCGGGCCAAGCTCGAGGCGATCGCCCGGATCGTGCTCGCCCCCTGACCCGGTCGGCGTCCGGACCCGGCGGGGCCGCGCCCGATCTCGCCTCGGACCGTCCCGGCCCGGCCGGGTGGCGGGCGGCCCGGGCGGGCCGGGTGGCCGCGCGGGTGCATCTGCGATACTGCACGGATGCCGCCGCAGCGCCGAACCCGCCCGGACTCCGGGGATCCCCACCCGGAGCCCTCCACGGGCGCCGACGCGACCCCGCGTGGGCGGGCCCGCCGCCGGGCCGCCGCCGAGGCGGGCTGGTCGGTGCCCGGCCTGCCCGGGGGGATCCCGCCCGAGCCCGACCTCAGCGACGAGCCCGTCCTCATGAGTGATCCGACGCTGGCCGCGCCGGCCCGGGCCTTCGAGCGCCTGGCCGAGCGCCGGGAGATGCAGCTGGCGGCCCTGGCCGAGGCGCGCCGGACCGAGATCGAGGACGTCAGCGATCGCTCCCGCCGGGCGCTGGAGAAGGCCGTCGCCAAGCTGGTGGAGGCGCTCCAGGAGTCCGCCGACGAGGCGCGGGCCGAGATCCAGCGCGCCGCCGAGGCCGAGCGCAAGGGGCTCGCGCGCGCCGTGGTCGACCGGATCGAGTCGGCCGAGGAGGAGATGGCGGCCGCCGCCCTCGAGCAGCTCGACGGCCTCGAGCAGGCCCTCGGCGGTGCGCGCAACGCCCTCGCCGAGGAGGTCGCCAAGGTCCGGGCCGCGCTGGAGGACGAGGTCACCGCGGCGCGCGGCGCGTTCGACCAGGTCGGCGTGGCCCGGGCCCAGCAGCTCGAGCAGCGGGCCCAGCTCCACCTGAAGAACCTCGAGTCGGTGTCGGAGCGGGAGCGGTCCCAGATCGTCGATGCCGCCAACTCGGCGACGGCGATCGTCGATCAGCGCACCGCCGACCTCGACGCCGAGCTCGCGGCGCGGGTCGACGAGATCCTCTCGGGCAATCGGACGGCGTTGACCTCCCTCATCACGGGTCTGCGTGACGCGGAGCGCACGGCCCAGGAGCGGGTGCTCGAGCTCGACGCGCGGACCCGTGAGCTCCACAACTGGGCGTCCGTCAGCCTCGCCGAGATCGACAAGAAGGTGGAGCGGGCCCTGGCCCGGCTGGAGCACGCCACGGTCGAGCACAACGGCGCGATCTCCGAAGCGATCGCCGGCAGCGAGGCCCAGGTCAAGCTCGTCCGCGACGCGGTGGCCCGTGCGGTCACCGACGCGTCCACCGCGCTCGAGGGTGTGGCGGCGGCGCAGCTCGAGGCGTTCGAGAAGTCGGTCACGACGAGCCGGACCCAGACCATGCAGGCGATCGGCGCGGTCCGGGAGCAGGTGGCCGAGCTCCGGCGCGAGACCGAGGAGACGCTCGCGGTGGGCCGCAGCGACCTCGACGCGGCCGCCGCCGCCGCTCGGGCGCAGGTCGACGAGGCGGTGGCCCGGGTGGCCCACGCGACCACCGAGCACCAGGGAGCCGTGGAGCAGGCGATCGCCGCCACCGGGGCACAGGTCGCCGCGCTGCGGGGCGAGGCCGAGCGCGCGGTCGCCGACGCCACCCAGATGATGCGTCACGGCGTCGACGGGCAGGTCGCCGAGGTCGCCCGGGCGGCCGACGCCGCCCGCGCCCGGGTGGCCGAGGCCGACGCGGCGCTGGCCGGCCGCCTCGAGGGCCTCCAGCAAGAGGCCCGGTCGGTGGTCGACGACGCCATGCAGGGACTGGCCCGCACGCTGGCCGGCCACGTTGGTGACGTCGAGCGGGCCGTGGTCGACGGCCGGGCCCGGATGGCCGAGCGACGGTCCGAGCTGGAGCGGGTGGCCGCGTCGGCGCTGCAGTCGGTGACGGGTGCGGGCGCTGCGCAGGTGGACGCGCTCGAGGTGCGGGCCGCCGAGCATCTCGCCCAGCTCCGGACGAACGCGACGACCCAGCTCGGCGCCGTGCAGTCCGAGGTGCTCGCGCTGCGCGAGCGGATCGACCAGGCCGCCCAGCGGGCGCAGACGCTGGAGGCCGAGATGGCGAGCCGGGTGACCGAGGTGGTCGATTCGGTGCGGGCCGAGACCCTGGAGCAGGTCGCGGGCTTCGACGCCCGGGCGACCGAGGTGTTCGCGGAGCTGCAGGCGCTCGAGGGTCGGGGCCGGGCCCTG
>CAIUKV010000031.1 GCA_903899845.1 uncultured Actinomycetes bacterium | reverse complement strand
GACCGCCGACGACGCCAGCATCGCGGCCCTGCTCGACGAGGCCGAGGAGATCGTGAACGCGGCCGCCCCCGACATCCTCGCCGAGCTCGACCGGGGTGGGCGCCGCAAGCTCCTGCGCCGCGAGTCGGGCGAGGGCGGGAAGGCCAAGGGCTCCAAGAAGGGCAAGAAGAAGAAGAAGTAGCCGGCGAGGAGCAGGAGCCGGAGAGGAGCAGGAGCCGGAGAGGAGCAGAAGCCGGGGACCCGGCCGGGGCGGCTCGGGACCGGCAGCACGGGCTAGCGTTCGGCGACCCCGACAACCCGCACCGACCCCAGATCCCGCGGAGGCGGCGTGCCTGCACAGATCCCCCTCGTCGACTACCTCGTCCTCGGCGACCGTCCCCACCTCGTGGCCCATGAGTGCAGCGCCTGCGGAGCCCGGTACTTCGACCGCCGCAACGCGTGCGCCTCGTGCGGCGGCACCACCTTCGGCACCGCCGAGATCGCCACCGAGGGGACGCTGCGCACGTTCACGATCGTCACCTTCGCCGCGCCCGGGATCCCCACGCCGTACGTGGCCGGGGTGGTGGACTGCGCCGGCACCTCGGTGCGGGCCAACATCGTCAACGTGGAGCCCACGCCCGAGGCGGTCACGCTCGGGATGCCGGTGCGCCTCGCCACGTTCCCCATCGGTGCCGACAGCGAGGGCACCGAGGCCGTCGGGTTCGGCTTCGAGCCGGCCTGAGCTGCTCCCCGCCCCGATCTGCTCCCCGCCCCGATCTGCTCCCTGCCCCGAATGAGAGGATGCCCACGATGAGTGACGAGGTCTGGATCCTCGGGATCACGATGACCAAGTTCGGGAAGCACCCCGACAAGGACTCGGTCGACCTGGCCGCCGAGGCCGCGCTCGGGGCCCTCGCCGACGCCGGCGTCGGCATCGACCGCATGGGCATCCTCGCCGCGGGCAACCTGCTCGGCGGCGGGCACCTCGGCCAGTCGCTGCAGAAGCAGATCGGCCAGACCGGCATCCCCGTCTACAACGTCGCCAACGCCTGCGCCACCGGCGCGACCGCGCTGCGCACCGCGATCATGGCGGTGAAGGCGGGGGAGGCCGACTACGGCCTCGCGGTCGGGGTCGAGAAGCTCGCCGGCGCGGGCCTGCTCGCGGGCGGGTCCCGCAAGGACGACGGCTCCACCTGGACCCCGTCGGGCCGCTACGGCGCGGTCGCTGCGGTCGACGGCCGCATCGGCACCGAGATCATGCCCGGAGTGTTCGCGCAGGTGGGGATGGAGTACCTCAGCGCCCACCCGTACTCGGGCAACGACTTCGAGCTGTTCGCGCGCATCAGCGAGAAGAACCACGCCCACTCCACGCTCAACCCGCTCGCGGCCTACACCAAGCGGATGACGCTCGAGGAGATCATGAACGACGTCATGATCGCCTACCCCAACACCCGCCCGATGTGCTCGGCCAACTGCGACGGCGCGGCCGCCGCCGTGGTGGTCAGCGGCTCGGTGCTCAAGACGCTCTCCCAGGAGCAGCAGCGCCGGGCGGTGAAGGTCTCGGCGTCGGTGCTCACCACCGACCCGTGGCAGGAGGCGTGCCAGATCCTCCCCGACGTGAACACCCTCACCCGCAACGCGGCGGCGCAGGCCTACGAGGCGGCCGGGGTGGGCCCCGCCGACCTCGACCTGGTGGAGCTGCACGACTGCTTCGCCACCGCCGAGCTCGTCCACTACGACAACCTCATGCTCTGCGAGCCGGGCGGCGCGGTCGACTTCTTCGAGAGTGGCGCCACCTGGCGGGACGGATCGACGCCGGTGAACGTGTCGGGCGGCCTGCAGTCCAAGGGGCACCCGATCGCCGCCACCGGGATCGCCAACGTCTGGGAGGTGTGCCACCACCTGCGGGGCGAGGCGGGCGACCGCCAGATCGAGGGGGCCAAGGTGGGCCTGGCCCACGTCATCGGCCTCGGCTCGGCCTGCGGCGTGCACATCCTGGAGAAGGCCGCCTGAGCCCCGGGCTTCCCGGCGTCCCGCGCGAGCGTGGTGGAACTGGCAGACACGCCGGGTTTAGGTCCCGGTGGACGAGAGTCCGTGGGAGTTCGAATCTCCCCGCTCGCACTCCGCCCGCAGGCGGTGACCGACCGTGACCGCCGGCGGTCCTGACGCACCCGGCGCCGACGTCGCCGCCGACCTGGCGGCGGCGCACCGGCGGGCCGGGCCCCCCACCCTCGACGCCGTCCTCGGGTCGTTCGCGCTCGAGCCCGTGGGCGAGCACACGTACTCGGGTCCGAGCGTGGCCATCGGCACCGGGCGGGTCTTCGGCGGCCAGGTGCTCGGGCAGGTGCTGCTCGCCGCCGCGGCAGCCGTCCCGGCCAAGCAGGTGAAGTCGATCTCGGTGCAGTTCGCGCGTGACGGCGTGGCTCCCGACCCGGTCACGCTCGAGGTCGCCGTCCTCCACGAGGGGGGCACCTTCGCCACCTGCGACGTGCGGGTCCGCCAGGAGGGACGCGTGCTCGCCGCGGGGATCGTCAGCCTCCACGTCCCCGGCGAGGGTCCCGAGCAGCAGGCCGCGGTGCTCGCCGACACCGACCCGGAGGCGGCGCCGGCCCTGGACCTGCCGATGATCCCGTGCGAGACCCGGGTCGTGGGCGGTGTGCAGCTCCGGGACGACGCCGTGGGCCCGGCCGAGTTCGCGTTCTGGATGCGGGCGCCGCGCCTCGCCGGTGCGCCCCCGGCCCTGCACCAGGCGCTGTTCGCCTACGCCTCCGACCTCACCCCGATCGCCACGGCCCTGCGTCCGATCGCGGGGATGTCGCAGATGTCGTCGCACCGCACCGTCCAGACCGCGACCACCGGGCACTCGGTCTGGTTCCACGACGCGCTCGACCTCGCCGACTGGGTCTGCCTCCAGCAGACCGCGCCGGTCACCGCTGCGGGCCGCACGTTCGGTTGGGGCCACGGGTTCGCCCGCGACGGTCGGGTGGTGGCGTCCTACGCCCAGGACGCGATGGTGCGCTGGCTCACCGCCAACCCGGGCCGGGTCGCCCGCACCAAGGACTGAGCGGCCGGACCCCGACCGCTACGCCGTGGCGTCGGGCCGATCCGCACCGGTGGCGCGGAGGGCACTGCGGAGGGCGGTGCGGAGGGTGTCGGCGAGGGCGTCGACCGCGGGCGGCCGGAGGATGGTGTCGTGGGTGGCGTCGACCTCGACGGTGCGGACGGTGCCGGTGGCGACGGTGCTCCAGGCGAGGTCGGGGTCAGGGTCGGGGTTGTGGGTGGCGCGCACCACCAGGACGTCGCCGGGGCCGGGCGCGGGGCGGTGGCGGCGGGCGAGGCGGCCGCAGTAGGTGAACTGGGCGAGGTTGCGGCGGGTGTCGTCGCGACTGGTGCGCATGACGAGGGGCGCGAGGCGGGCGCGCAGGTCGGCGACGGTGGCGAGCGTCGCGGCGGCGACACGGCGGCGCACCGTCGGGTTCGGGAGGTGGCGTCGGTGGTGGGGCGGCGCGTCCACGACGACGAGGAGGTCGACGGGGACACCGGTGGCGCGCAGCCGGCGGGCGGTCTCGAAGGCGACGACGGCGCCGAAGCTGTACCCGACGAGCGCGACGGGTGGCCGTCCGCCGGGGTCGGGTGGGGGCTCGGCGGGTGGGGTTTCGGCGAGTCGGGTTCCGGCGGGTCGAGCTCCGGCGGACGGGGTGGCGCACCGGGCGAGGTCGGCGCGGACCAGGTCGCCGTAACGGCGGGCGAGGGCGGCGACGGAGCGGTCGGGCCAGGCGGGGGCGGCGACCCCACGGGGGACGAAGGTGGCGAGGAAGGTGTCGGGGAGGCGGTCGGCCAGCGGGCGGAGGGTGAGGGGGTGGTGGCCGGCGCCGGGGAGCACGTAGACGCGGGGGGCGAGTTGGTCGGGGGTGGTGCGGACGGGGAGGAGGGCCGCGTCGCCGGGATCGCCGCCGGTGGCGGGTGCGCCGCTCTGCCCGCTTTGCTCGCTCGGGTCGGTCGGGTCGCTCGGGTCGAGGATGCGGGCGAGGGTCTCCGCGGTGGGGAGGTGGGCGAGGCACGTCTCGAGCGCGAGCACGGTGTCCGGGCCGGGGTCGTGGGTGGTGAGGATGGCCTCGAGCAGCTCGAGGGCGCGCAGTGAGTCGCCGCCGTGGGCGGCGAAGTCGTCGTCGCAGCCGAGGTCGTCGGGGTCGATGCCGAGGATCTCGGCCATGAGGTCGCGGATCGCGGTCTCGGTGGGGGTCCGGGGGTCGCGGCCCCGTGGGGGTGGCGGCGCGGACCGGGCGAGCTCGTGGAGCGCGGCCCGGTCCACCTTGCCCCGGACGGTCAGGGGGAGGGCGTCGGTGACGAGCACGGTGCCGGGGACCGTGTACCCGGGCATCCGGTCCCGCAGGGCCCGCCGGATCGCGGCCGGGTCGGGGTGGGTGGCCGGATCGGCGTCCGGGTGCCCGACGACGTGGGCGACGAGGCGGATGCCCGAGCGGGGGTCGGGGAGCGAGGAGACCGCGGCGGCGGCGACCGTGGGGTCGGCACGCAGCGCGGCCTCGACCTCGAGGAGGTCGACCCCCTGCCCCCGCACCTTGACCCGATGGTCGGTGCGGCCGACGATCTCGAGCACGCCGTCGGGGCGCAGGCGGCCGAGGTCGCCGGTGCGCACCGCGGGGATGCCGCCGATCTCGGTGAACGCGGCGGCGCTGGCCTCGGGGTCACGCCAGTACCCGATGCTGACCCGGGGTCCGGCGAGGAGCACTTCGCCCACCGTGCCGACCGGCACCTCGGTCGTGCCGTCCACGACCAGGATCATGGAGTCGAAGTAGGGCCGCCCGGCCGGCACCAGCGTGTCGTCGTGGATCTCGGCGACGTCGTGGAACGCCGCGGTGCCCGCCTCCTGCGCGCCGTAGCAGTTGAGCAGCTGCGCCCGGGGCGCGACCGACCGCATCAGGCGGAGGTCGGCCGCGGTGACCGCCTCCCCGCCGAAGGAGAGGATGGCCAGCTCGGGGAGGTCGATCCCACGGGCCCGGGCGTGGTCGCAGACCACCCGCAGCAGCGACGGGACCGACAGGTGCACCGTGATCCTCTCGGCGCGCAGGGTCGCGACGAGCGCCTCGGGTCCGAGGGCGGCGGCGTCGAGGAGGTGGCAGGGTGCTGCGAGCGTGACCGAGGCGAGGACGGCGAGCACGCCGCCGAGGAAAGCGGGGGAGTACGGGCTGGCGACCCGGACCTCGGGCAGCTCCGCCCACACGGCCGCCTGGTGGTCCCCCTCGGTGCCGAGCATCCGGTGGGTGCGCAGGATCCCCTTGGGCCGCCCGGTGGTCCCGGAGGTGAACAGCAGCAGGGCGGGGTCGTCGGGCGTGGCCCCGCCGACGGCCCCGACGTCCGGGCCGAGGTCGTCGCCGGCGGCCGGGGCGGGCCACGCCGACCACGGGCCGTCGGCGACGGGCCCGGCGCAGCACCGGAGGGCGGGGTCGGCCAGGTCGAGGAGCGCGCCGAGACGCTCGGGCGGCTCGCGGGGGTCGAGCGGCACCGCGACGCGGCCCGCGGCCATGATCCCGAGGAGCAGCACGGTCGTGTCGACGTCCATGGTCGCGCGCAGGCCCACCCGGTCGCCCGGGGCGGTGACGGCGGCGATGGCCCGGGCGTGGGCCCGCACCCCGGCCGCGACCTCGCCGACGCTGCGGACGTCGGCGCCGGCGACGAGCAGCGGTCGGTCGCCCGTGGCCGCGGCGGCATCGTCGATCCGGCCCCCGATCGTGCCCGGTGCGAACACCGTCGCCCGCCTCAGACCGCGGTCCAGCCGCCGTCCACCGGCACGGTCACCCCGGTCACGTAGCTGCTGGCATCGGACGCCAGGAACAGGAGCGCGCCGTCGAGCTCGTGCGCGGCGCCGGCCCGGCCCATCGGCGTGTTGCGCCGGATCCAGGCCTCGGACCGCTCGTCGCCGAACATGGACCCGGTCATCTCGCTCGGGAACCACGCCGGCGCGATCGCGTTCACCCGCACCCCGCTCCGGGCCCATTCGGCGCCGAGCTGGCGGGTGAGGTTCACCAGGGCACCCTTCGACGCGGCGTAGGCCGCGTCGGGGATGACGCCCGAGCCCACGAGCCCGAGCACCGAGGCGATGTTGACGATCGCCCCGCCGCGCCCGTCGGCGATCATGACCCGGGCGGCTTCGCGTGCGAGCTCGAACGGCGCCTCGAGGTTGACGGCCATCGCGCGGCGGAAGTCGTCCATCGCCACCTCGGTCGACGGCGTGGTGGCCTGCACGCCGGCGTTGTTGACCACGACGTCGATGCGACCGGCGCGCTCGACCACCGCGCGCACGAGCGCGGTGCGCGCCGCGGGGTCGGCGAGGTCACCGGCCACGGCGTGCGCGTCGGTCAGCTCCGCGACCAGCGCCTCGAGCCGCTCGGCCCGTCGGGCCGCGACCACCACCCGGGCTCCGGCCGCGTCCAGCACCCGGGCGAACCGCGCCCCGAGACCGCTGCTGGCGCCGGTGACGAGCGCGACCTTCCCGTCGAGGCGGAACCGGGCGACGGGATCGTCGGCTGCGTCCATCGGGCCGGGGACCGACGCCGGGCCCGGATCAGGCCGGCCGGCGCCGGGACAGCTCGAGCCCGTTGTCGCGCATGACCCGCCGGGCGTCGGCGGCGGAGAACCCGTTGTTGTCGAGGTCCTTGATGAAGCTGGCCGGCTCGGCCAGGCCCTCGGCGTGGGGCCAGTCGGAGCCCATGAGCAGGCGGTCGGCGCCGAGGAGGTCGCGCAGCGCGGCGAGGTCCTCCTCGTAGTACGGCGAGACCCACACGTGGCGTCGGAAGGTGTCGCGCGGGTCCTCGGGGTACGCGGTCGGGGTCTGGCCGAACGACTTCTTCAGCTTGGCGAAGAGGCTGACGGCCCAGTCGGAGCCGGTCTCCACCGCGGCCATCCGCAGGTTGGGGAACCGCTCGAAGTGCCGGTTGGCGATGAGGTTGGCGAAGAAGTCGTGCACCCCGCTCGCCGAGATGATCGACCGGAACGGGGTGGCCCGGAAGGCCTCGAACTCGGGGTTCTCGCCCCACAGCGAGATCAGGGTGTTGTAGTACCCGAAGCCCCCGTGCACGAGGAACGTCACCCCGGCCTCGTTGCACATCGACCAGAAGCGGTCGTAGACGGGATCGGCCGGGGACCGGCCGCCCGCGGGGGTGACGATCGGGCCGGGCACGGTGACGAAGAAGCGGGCGTCGCGTGCGAGCGACCACTCGGTGGTCTCGACCAGCGCGTCGGGGTCCAGGAACGACAGCATCGGGGCGGCGAAGATCCGGTCCCGGTAGGCGAAGCCCCAGTCCTCGTCGAGCCAGCGGTTGAAGGCCCGGAACGCGGCGGCGGCGGCGGGCACGTCGGTGCGCAGGGCCTGCTCCATCCCCACGCCGAGGGTGGGCAGGAAGATGGCCGCCTCGATGCCCTGGGCGTCCATGACCTGCAGGCGGGCGTCGCGGTCGCGGTATTCGGGCCGCTCGGCGATCGGCTCGAGCTCGCCGAACAGCTCGCCCATGCCCGCGCCCTTCGGGTTGCGGCCCCGGAAGTACTCGTCGAGCGCGCCGGGCTTCGACACCGGGTCGAAGGTGGGGTTCGGGATGAACCGGTTGACCTTGCCCCCGACCAGGAACCGGGTCTTGCCGTCGACCTGGGCCCACTGCATGCCCCGGCTCCGGAACTCGGGCTCGATGTGGCGGGTGAAGGCGTCGGTGGCCTCGTAGTAGTGGTTGTCGCAGTCGAAGAGGTCGAAGTCCACGTACTTGTTCGGCATGGCCCCATCCTGCCAGCGCCGGTGGCCCCGGGGCCACACGCTCCGGTCAGGCCGGGGTGCGCTCGAGGACGACCACGGGGATGACCCGGTCGGTCCGGGTCACGTAGTCGTCGTAGTTGGGCCACACCGCCGTCGCCGCCGCCCAGGCCGCCGCCCGCTCGTCGGGGTCGGTGACGGTCCGGGCGAGCGCCGGGAACCGCTCGCCCCGGATCTGCACCTCGACCCGGGGCTCGGCCACCAGGTTCTCGTACCAGAGGGGGTGGGTCGGGGCCCCGCCCTTCGACGCGACGAGGATCTGGCGGTCGCCGTCGGGGGCGAAGATCAGCGCGACCGTGCGGGGGAGGCCGCTGCGGCGCCCGACGGTGGTGAGGAGCAGGCACGGGGCGCCGTTCCACAGGTACCCCTCGGCCCCGTCGGTCTCCCGGTAGCGGGCGACGTGCGCGTCGCCGAAGAGCGACAGGTCGGCCTTGATGTACTCGGGCACGGGTCCTCCTGGTTCACGTGCGGCTGGTTCACGTCCGGCTGGTTCGCGTGCGGCTGGTTCGCGTGCGGCTCGGTCAGGTCACGACGCCGGAAGTCTTCCACCCGACGACGTCGTCCCAGTCGTGCCCGAGCCCGGCGAGGATCTCGTCGGTGTGCTCGCCGTGCCCGGGGGCCCGGCGCAACGACGGGGGTCGGCCGTCGACCTGCACGGCGCCGGTCGGCAGGGTGCACGCACCGTCGGGGGTGGCGAGGTCGGCCAGGTAGCGGTTGGCGATCACCTGGGGGTCGTCGGCGAGCTCGGTGACCGACTGGTACGGCTCCCAGGGGAACCGCTCGTCGGCGAAGGCGGCGCGCCACTCGGCGAGCGTCCGGGTCGCGAAGGCCTCGGCCAGGGCGGCCCGGCACTCGGTGGTGTGCGCGGCGCGGGCGTCGATGTCGGCGAAGCGGGGGTCGGCGGCGAGGTCGGGCCGGGCCAGGGCCCGGCACAGGTCGGACCAGTAGCGGTCGGGCTGGAGGAAGCACAACGCGAGGAAGCGGCCGTCGGCGCACCGGTAGGAGCCGACGAGGGGATTGGGCGCGGGGTAGAGCGACGCCGGGTCGGCGAGGCGCGCCTTGCGGAACGTGCCGCGCTCGGCGGCGACCACATCGGACGCGAGCGTCCACATCGCGGTCGCGAGCAGCGACACGTCGACGACGGCGCCCTGACCGGTGCGGGCCCGGCGGAGCAGGGCGGCGGCGATCCCGAAGGCGAGCTGGACCGCAGCCGTGCGGTCGCCGAGCGCGGCCCGCTGCCCGATCGGCTCGTCGAGTCCGATCGGGGTGAGCGTGTCGCCGAGACCGCCGCGGGCCCAGAACGCGGTCGCGTCGTAGGCGGGCTTGTCGGCGTCGGGGCCCCGGGGGCCGTAGCCGTCGCCGCGCGCGTAGACGAGGCCGGGGAAGCGGGCCCGCAGCGCGTCGGCGCCGAGGCCGAGCCGGTCGAGGGCGGTGGGGAGCAGGTTGGTGCAGAACACGTCGGCGCCGGCGATCAGCTCGAGCACGATGGCGCGACCCGCCTCGGTCTTGACGTCGACGCCGATGCTGCGCTTGCCCCGGTTCGCGAGCTCCCAGGAGGGATTGACCGGGCCGGTCCCGGCGCCGATGCCCTGACTGGTGAGGCCGCGGTAGCCGTCGCCGGTGACGGGGTGCTCGACCTTGACGACGTCGGCGCCCCAGTCGGCCAGGAGGGTGCCGGTCATCGGCACGAAGACGAACTGGGCGAGCTCGACCACGCGGACGCCGGCGAGCAGGTCGGGGGCCGCCCCGGCGGG
>CAIUKV010000030.1 GCA_903899845.1 uncultured Actinomycetes bacterium | reverse complement strand
TCGCCGCCACCCCTGACGCGGCCACGACCACGACGACGACGCCGGCGACCACCGTCCGCACCCGCCAGCTGAGCCCGGGGATCCCCTGGGGGTCGCGCATGCGCGCCCGCATGGCGACGCCCCACAACCCGACGAGCAGCACGCCGACGGCAAGCGTCCCGAGCCCGAGCCCGAGGACCCCCCGGCCGCTGAGCACGGCGACGACGCTCGCCGCGAGCTGGACCCCGGCCACGGTGAGGATCGTCGCCGACGGGCCGAACCCGATGGCGACCAGCCGGTGCGAGCAATGGTCCTGGACCCGCTCGGTCAGCGGGCGTCGCCGCCGGAGCCGACTGACCACGACGACCAGCCCGTCGAGCAGCGCCACCGCCACCACCATCACCGGGACGAGGAACGCGCCGGGCCGACCGATCGCCGGACGGGCCCAGATCGCCCCGGCGGCGACGAGGAAGGCGGTGAACCACGGACCACCCACACCGACGAACAGCGACGCCGGGTGCCAGTTGAAGGCGAGGAAGGCGAGCAATGCGCCGAGCAACGCGGCGCTCAGCGTGGCCGCCGCCGACTGCCCGGCGAACCCGGCAAGGGCGACGACGCCCAGGGTCGACGCCGCCGCCAGGGTCGGGAACTGGCCCGCCGCCGTGCCCGAGGTGGCGAGCGCCGTGGTGATCCCGGCCAGCCACACCACCGTCCAGACGAAGTCGACGGCCGGCACGCCGCCGAGGGGGAACCGGATCCCGGCCGCCGCGACCGCAGCGGCCACGGCCAGCACGACGCCGCCCACCACCGCGGACGGCACCCGGCGCCGGGTCCGCACCAGCCCCAGGCCCCCGAGCACCAGCGCCCCCCCGGCCACGGCGACCGCGCGGAGGGGCAGGGCGTCGGCGGCGAGGAGGCCGACGGGCACCGCCACGAACAGGGTGGCGCCGCCCCAGCGCCGGAGACCGGGGGCCCCCCGCCGCCGGGCCAGCGCCCGAAGGCCTGCCCCGAGCCCGAGGACCAGCACGGCCGCGACGACGAAGGCGACGACGATGCGTTCGGCCATCGGTCAGCCGAGGCCGCACGCCAGGACGACGGCCCCCCGGTGCATGACGGAATCGTAGGGGGCGGGACGGCGGCGACCGGGTCGGGCCGGTCGCCGGTGGACGGTCAGCGCCGGGGCGGACCGCCGGGTCGACCCCGGGGATCGCCCGGGTCGGCGGCACCCCGGGTCAGCGCCGACGACGCCCGAGCGACCTCGCCCATGCGGGCCAGCAGGTCCTCGAGCGCGGCCGCGCTGTCGACGGTGCGGCGCTCGAGGTCCTCCATGCGGGCCGCGGTGGCGTCCTCGACCTCCCGCACCCGACGCATGAGGTCCTCGAGCTCGCTGCCTCCCCGCCGGGCCGCCCGGTCCAGCTCGGCCACCTGCTCGGCGCGTGTGGACTCGAGCGCCTGGATCACGCCGGTGAAGGTCGCCTCGACCGAGGCCATCCGCGCCGACACCAACTGCTCGAGCGCCTCGGCCCGCCGGGCCACGACGTCGTCGAAGTCCGCGGTGCTCCGGTCGGTGAGTGCCGCGAGGGCCTCCCGTTGCGCGACGACGATCTCGTCGAAGTCGCCGCGCGCGGCGGTGAGCCGGCGCTCGACGTCGGCCAGGCGCTCGTCGACGACGGCGATGAGATCCTGGACCTCGGCCTTGCGGTCCTCCCCGACGGCGCGCGTCCCCTCCACGATCTGCTCGGCGACGCGGGCCAGCTCCTCGCTGCGGGCCCGGCTCACCTCCTCGAGCACGGTCGACTGCTCGGCGACGAGACGCGCGAGGTGCTCGGAGGACTGCTGCGCCGCCGACGCGATCGCGACCTCGAGCTCGGTGGTGCGCGTCGCGCAGGTGTCGAGGATCCGGTTCGCCGCGGCGATCGTCGCCTCGAGCTCCTCCCGGTGCTCGGCCGCCACCCGGTCCTCCTGCTCCACGTGGGCCTGGACGACCGCCGCGAGGCGGGCGGCTCCTTCGCGACCGAGCCGGTCGAGCTGGGCCTGGTGCTGCGCAGCCGCGTCGGCCAACGCGGCTGCGACGACGTCGGCGTCGTTCCTGAACGTGGTCTCGACGGTGTGGGCCCGCAGCGTCAGCTGCTCGAAGCGCGCCACCCCGTCCGCGAGCAGGCGCTCGAGCTCGGCGCGCTGACCCTCGGCCCCGGCGGCGAGGTCCCGGAGGAGCTCGGCCCGCACGACCTCGGACTGGCTGCGCCAGGCCGCCAGGCGCTGCTCGTTCTCGACCTCGAGGCGCCGGGCGTCCGCCTGGCTCCGGGCGACCGCCTGGGCGAAGGCGGCCTCGAGCTGCTCGATCTCGACGCGGCCCCGGGTGAGGCTCTGGGTCACGGCGGCGTCGAGCGCCTCGGCGTCGGTCCGCCCCCGGACCGCGACCTGCTCGGCCTGCTCTGCGAGGTGGGCGAGGGCCCGGACGACCCGCTCCTCCATGGCCGTGGCCTCGGTGTCGTTCACGGTGAGCTTGCGGTCGACCTCGGCGAGCTGGCTGTCGATCCGTTCGACCATCGCGGTGGTGCGCAGCTCGATGTCGGCCGCCTGCCCGGCGGCCTCCTGCTCGAGCTCCCGCATCCGCGTGATCGCACCGTCGAGCATCTCGCGGTGGACCTGCGCCTCGGTCTGCAGTGCCGCGGTCTGCGCCGCCGCGATCTGGGCGAGCTGCTGGGCCGTCGCACCCGCGGCGCGTTCGAGCTCGGCCCGGCTCTGACCCACCCGCGCCTCGGCCTCCTCGACCAGGGCCCAGCCCCGACCCTCGAGCGCCTGGAGCTCCGCGAACACCTCGGTCGCCCGGGCGTCGAAGCCCGCGACCTGCTCCAGGGTCTCGGCCCGCACCGAATCGACCACCTCGGTCACCCGGCTCGCCATCTCGGCCTCCAGCGACTGGGTCCGCTGGGCCAGCCGCTCGGCCGCCGCCCCCGCGGCGCGGTCGAGCTCGGCCCGGCTCTGACCCACCCGGACCTCGGCCTCCTCGACCAGGGCCCGGCCCCGACCCTCGAGCGCCTGCAGCTCCGCGAACACCTCGGTCGCCCGGGCGTCGAAGCCCGCGACCTGCTCCAGGGTCTCGGCCCGCACCGAATCGACCACCTCGG
>CAIUKV010000029.1 GCA_903899845.1 uncultured Actinomycetes bacterium | reverse complement strand
GTACCGCAGCACCCCGACCGGGCCGGGCCGCGGGGTCGAGGTCCGCGTCGACGTGGGTGCCTCCACGTCGGCCACGGTGATCGAGGTGCACGCGCCCGATGCGGTGGGGCTGCTCGCGTCGGTGGCTGCGGTGTTCGCGGACCTGGAGCTCGACGTGACCGTGGCCCTCGTGGCCACGACCGGGGAGCGGGCGGTCGACGTGTTCTACGTCCGCGACGTCCAGGGGGCCAAGCCCACCGATCCGGAGCTCCTCCAGCGGGTGCGCGCGACGCTGATCGCCCGACTGACGAGCGAGTTCGTCCTGGACCCGCCCGGCCCGGGCGCGGAGCGGGCCCGATAGGCTCCGGCCATGGTCCCTGGGTCCGAGCAGCAGCCGCCGCACGCGGGCCACTCGGAGCCGCCGCACGCGGTGGCGGCGTCCGATCTCCTGCGCTGGGCCGAGACGCTGTCGGCGATCGCCCGGACGGGGATGGGCTTCACCCAGAGCCTCTACGAGCGCGAGCGGTTCGAGGAGGTGCTCAAGGTCGCGGCCGACATCCGCTCGGCCGCGGTCGAGGAGGCCGAGGCCGACGCGATGTTCGAGGAGTGGCTCTCGACCGTGGGTGAGGGCGTGGCCGGGTACGTCACCCCGAAGATCGCCGTGGCCGCGATCGTCGCCAACGCCGACAAGGAGATCCTGCTCACCCAGCGGGCCGACTCCGGCGTGTGGCTGTACCCGGTGGGATGGGCCGACGTGGGGTACTCGCCGGCCGAGGTGGCGGTGAAGGAGGTGTTCGAGGAGACCGGCATCGAGGTCGAGGTCGAGGCGCTCATCGGCTGCTTCGACGGGCTGCGTCTGGGCTTCGCCCGCCTCCCCATGTACTCGCTGCTCTTCCACTGCCGGATCGTGGGTGGGGAGCTGCAGGGCCATCCACTCGAGACCCGTGCCGTCGGCTTCTTCCCCCGCGAGGCGCTCCCGTGGCCGCTGGCCGGCGCGGGCCGCTGGCTCGAGACCGCGTTGGCGGCGATCGACGGCGAAGGCCGGGCCTGCGACTTCGACCCGCCCCGCACCCCGCCGTGGCGGGGCGAGATCGCCCCGCACTGACCGGTCTCGGTCAGGCCGGAGTGAGCTCCGTCATCGTGAACAGCGGGCGGAGCTCGACCCCGATCTCGGCGAGCGCGGCAGGCCCGCCGGACTCGCGGTCGATGACGCACAACGCGTGCTCGACGACCGCGCCACGCTCGCGCAGATCACCACACGAGATCACGACCTGACCGCCCGAGGTCACGACGTCCTCCACCACCGTGAGGCGCCGCCCTGCGATCTCGGTGCCCTCGGCGAGCTGGCAGGTGCCGTAGGTCTTCGCCTCCTTGCGCACGAACAGCGCCGGGATGCCGGTCACCTGCGACAGCATCGTGGCGAGCGGCACGCCCCCGAGCTCGAGCCCGGCCAGCAGCTCGGTCCCGGGCGGGACGGCCGCCGCCATGGCCTCGGCGATCGCCCGCAGCAGCGTCGGGTCGCTCTCGAACCGGTACTTGTCGAAGTACTGGTCGGAGACCGCACCCGAGCGCAGGGTGAAGGTCCCGGTCAGGTGGCTGACGTCGTAGATCGCGCGGGCCAGGTCGTCACGGTGCACGGGGTCCTCCTTCGAGGGGGGCCTGCAGCTCCTCGAGCAGCAGCGCCACGATGGACACGGCGCCCCGGGACCGCTCCCAGGTGCTGCCGATGCGGGCGTGGTCGACGAGGCCGGATGCGTCGGGCGCGAGGCCCAACGTCGCCGTGACCGCCGCGGACAGGGGGGCCGGCTCGACCGGCTCGTCCACGGCGTAGCACTCGAGTCCGTCCCACAGCGAGGTGAGGGGGCGGCGCTCGCCCCCGAGGGGGAGCGACGCCGGGTCGGCCCCGGCCGCGAGCTGCCCCGTCACCTCGTCCCAGAGCTCGTAGGGTCCGATGCCCGTCGGTGGACGGAACCCGCTCACCGGGTGCAGCCGCCACTCGACGGTCACGTCGCCCGGGCCGGTGTCGGTGAGCCAGGTCTGGGTGCCGTTGACGTAGCCGTCCACCGGCGGCCCGAGGTGCGCGTCGAGCGCGGCCACGAGCGCGGGGGAGATGCGCCAGACCGTGGTGGCGGTGTGGGCGCTCATCGGACGATCACGGGCACAGTCGAGCACACGACCGGGGCAGTCGGGGGAATCGGGTGGCGCCCTAGGCTCCGGGCGTGACCTGGGACCGTCTGGCCGTCCTCGACGCCAACTTCCTGGCCCTGGACTCCCCCACGACCCCGATGAACGTCGGGACGATCCTGATCCTCGACGGCGAGGCGCTCCGTGACGACGCCGGGCGCATCCGGATGGACCTGATCCGGGAGCACTCCGAGGGTCGGATGCACCTGGCCCGCCGGAACCGCCAGCGGCTGGCGCCGGTCCCGGGCGGACTCGGGCGGCCGGTCTGGGTGGACGATCCCGACTACCACATCGACGACCACTTCGCCGTCACGACCCTCCCGGTCCCCACCCGCGCCGCGCTGCTCGACCTCGCCGCCGACCACTTCATGGTGCCCTTCGACCTGACGCGCCCCCTCTGGTCGTGGCTGTTCGTCGACGGGCTCCCGGACGGGCAGATCGCGGTGCTCCTCAAGGCCCACCACTGCGTGCTCGACGGGGGCATGGGTCTGGAGGCGTTCCAGGCCCTGTTCGCGCTCACCCCGGAGGTCGGTCCGCCCGATCCGCCCCAGCCCTGGTCCGCCCGCCCCGGCCCCACCCGCCGCCGCCTGGTGGCCGACGCCCTTCGGCACCAGGCCGGGGCCCTGCGGTCGCTGGCCGCCCGCGCCCGCCGGGCCCTGCGGTCGCCGGTCCGGTCGGTGCGGCGGGTGCGCCGGATCCACGAGTCCGTCTCCCCGTACGCACGGGCGGGTCGTGGGGTCCCCCGGCTCCCGTTCAACCGGGTGGCGAGCGGGCGACGGCGCCTCGCGCTCGTCCGGCTCCCGCTCGACGACTTCAAGACCGTGCGGGCCGCGGCCGGGTGCACGGTCAACGACGTGCTGCTCGCCGTGGTCGCGGGTGGGGTGCGTCGCCTCCTCGCGGAGCGCGGTCAGCTCGACCCCGGGACCGAGGTGACGATGATGTTCCCGGTCTCGGTCCGCCGTCCGGGTGACGAGGTGTCGGGCAACGCGCTGTCGTTGCTCGTCGCGACGACCGCGCTGACCGGGACCGGACCGGTCGACCGGCTGGTCGCGGTGTGCGCCCAGACCGCTCGGGCCAGGACGGAGCAACGGGCCGCCGACTTCGAGCTGCTGGTCGAGTTCATGGAGTTCATGCCACCCGCGATGCTCCGCGGGGCGGCGCGGTCGATGCACGACCAGAACGGCTTCAACGTCAGCGTCTCGAACCTGGCCAGCGTGCCGGTCCCGGTCTGGTACCTCGGCGCGCGGCTGCGGGAGATCTACCCGATCGGGCCGCTCACCGATCACATGGGCATCCTGGTCACCGCGTTCAGCCACGACGGGACCATGTTCGTGGGGGTCCATGCCGACGCCGAACTGGTCCCCGACGTCGAGGTCTTCGCGGCCGGCATGACCGAGGATCTGGCCATCCTCCGGTCGGACCTCGGCGGGTCGGCGGAGTGAGCGTGCCCGCGGGAGCGAGCGTGCCTGCGGGAGTGGGCGAGCCCGGGTCGCCCGGGCCCCGCGGAGCCCGAGCCCACTGCCGGACGGCTGCCATGGTGATCCTGGCGGTGGTCGCCGCCGTGGCCCTGGCCGCCTGTGGCGGTGACGAACGGCCACGCCGCTCGCTCCCGGCCCTGACCGCGGCGGCCGAGGCGATCTGCGCCGACGGCGCGGCGCGGGCCGAACGACTCCGCGCCGATGCGCAGCCGGGTGCGCGCGGCGCCGCCGCGGCCCGGGAGATCGCCGTGACCCGGGCGGCGCTGCGGACCCAGATCGGCGGCTTCCGTCGCCTGCGCGGACCGGAGGCCACCGACGCGCCGATCGCCGACCTGGTCCGGTACCTCGAGTCGGCCGACGCGGGCCTCGCCGTGATCGAGCGGGCGGCCGCGCGCGACGACCTCACCGTCGACGAGGCCGTCCGCTCCCGCCCGGCCGTCGTCGGGCGGGTGAACCGGGCCTCGGCCCAGGCCGCCGACCAACTGCTCGCCCTGGGCTGGCTCGGCTGCGTGGTCCTCCCCGGCGGCTGACGGCCCCGGTCGGTCGGGGCCGGGCTGGCCTAGCCTGGGACGGTGCGCGGGCACGACCGGCTGACCGGTGTCGATGCGGGGTTCCTGGCGCTGGAGCGGCTCGAGACCCCGATGCACGTGGGCGCGCTCGCGATCCTCGACGGCGCGCCGTTCCTCCAGCCCGACGGGCGCTTCCGGCTCGCCGAGGTGCGTCAGCACGTCGCGTCCCGCCTGCACCTGCTGCCCCGCTTCCGCAAGCGGGTCCGCGAGATCCCCTTCGGGATCGGCCGTCCGGTCTGGGCCGACGACGACCGCTTCGACATCGGCTACCACGTCCGGCTCACGGCGCTCCCGCGGCCGGGATCACGCGCGCAGCTGCTGGCGCTGTTCGCGCGGGTCGAGGCCCAGATGCTCGACCGCTCCCGGCCGCTGTGGGAGCTGTGGTTCGTCGAGGGCCTGGAGGACGGTCGCGTCGCGTTGATCCAGAAGACCCACCACGCGCTCGTCGACGGGGTGTCGGGGGTCGACGTCGCGACGGTGCTGTTCGACTTCACCCCCGAGCCGGTGGCCACCGAGCCGCCCCCGTGGTCGCCGGCGCCGACGCCGGCGGCGTCCCAGCTCTTCGTCGACACCGTGGTCGAGGAGATCGGCGACCTCCTCGCGCTCGGGCACGGGATGGCCGCGGTGACCTCGGTCCCGGGCCGGACGTGGGCCCGGGCCGGTGATCTCGTGCGGGCCGCCGCCACCTTCGCCGAGGGTCGGCTGCTCGCGCCGCGCCTGAGCATCAACCGACCGGTCGGACGGCACCGCACCTTCCTCGGCGTACAGGTGTCCCTCGACGACGTGCGGGCCGTGCGCCGGGACCTCGGGGGCACGGTCAACGACGTCGTGCTCGCCGGGGTCGCGGGCGGGCTGGCCCGCTTCCTCGGGTCGCGGGGCGAGCTGCAGGCCGGCCTCACGGTCAAGGTCATGTGCCCGGTCTCGGTGCGGGCCGACGACGAGCGCCTCGCGCTCGGGAACCGGGTCTCGGCGCTGGTGGTGCCGCTGCCGGTCGGGGAGCCCGACCCCCGGGCCCGGCTCGATGCCGTCCGGGCCGCCACGGCCGGCCTCAAGGAGCGCCACCAGGCGGTGGCGGCCGAGGCGCTGTTCGGGCTCACCCAGTACGCCGCGCCGACCCTGCTCGGACTCGCCGCCCGGGCCGCCCACCACCAGGTCTTCTTCAACCTGGTGAGCACGAACGTGCCCGGCCCCCAGGTCCCGCTCTACTGCATGGGCGCACGGATGCTCGAGGCGTACCCGATGGTCCCGTTGGCCCGGAACCTGGGCCTCGGGATCGCGATCCTGTCGTACTGTGGGGTGCTGCACCTCGGGATCCTCGCCGACCGCGATGCCTTCCCCGACCTCGACGTGCTCGCCGACGGGATCGTCGACGCGTTCGCCGAGCTGCTCGCCCTCACCGACGATCCCGGAGCCGAAGCCCAGTGAGCCCCCTCCCCGAGCGGTTCTGGACCGACGACGCCTGGGCGCTCGCCGACGCGGTGCGGGCCGGGGCGGTGCGGGCCGTGGACGTCCTCGACGGCGTGCTCGACCGGATCGCCACCGTCGATCCCGCCCTCAACGCCGTGTGCTTCGTCGATCCCACCGGCGCCCGGGCCGCGGCCGAGGCGGTCGACGACCGGGTCGCCCGGGGCGAGGATCCCGGCCCGCTCGCCGGGCTGCCGATCGGGGTGAAGGAGCTCACGCCGGTCGCGGGCTGGCCCGAGACCCACGCCTCGCTCGTCTACGCCGACCGCGTCGCCGCGCACGACGACACCGAGACCGCGCGCCTGCGCTCGGGTGGCGCGGTGCTCGCCGCGCAGACCACGGCGTCGGAGCACGGCTCGGTGAGCTTCACCAACACCCCGCTGCACGGCGTGACGCGGAACCCGTGGTCGCTCGCGCACACGCCGGGGGGCTCGTCGGGGGGTGCCGCGGCGGCGGTGGCCGCGGGGATCTTCCCGGTGGCGACCGCGGGGGACGGGGGCGGGTCGATCCGCATTCCGGCCGCGTACTGCGGCCTGGTCGGGATGAAGGTCACGTACGGCCTGATCGGCCGGGGACCCGGTCCGTTCAACTCGTCGCTGACCCCGGTGCGGGGACCGATGGCGCGTGCTCCCCGTGACGCCGCCCGCTACCTCGACGTCGTCACCGGGCCGACCCTGACCGACCCGACCTCGCTGCCCAAGCCGGCGGCGTTCGAGCCCGGGCTGGTGTCGGGCGCAGCCCAGGAGGGCCTGCGGGGCCTGCGGGTGGCCTGGACCGACGCGCTCGGGGGCTTCGCGGCGGAGCCCGCGGTGGCCGCGGCGGCTCGCGAGGTCGCCGAGGCCCTGGTCGACGCGGCGGGCATGGAGTGGGTCGATGCCGCGGTCGACTTCCCCCGCCCCGGGATGAGCTGGGGACTGCTCTCGTCGCTCGACGACATGGCCTGGCACATGGACGCGATCGCCGACCGGCTCGACGACGTCACCCCCGTCTATCGGCTCGCCTACGAGTCGGTGCGCGCCCTGCGCCCCGAGGTGGTGCTGAAGGCGATCCGGCGCCGGGCCGAGCTGTGCGCGGCGTCGGCCGCGCTCTTCGACGCGGTCGACCTCCTCCTCACCCCGACCACGCCGACCCCGGCGTTCGCGGCCGAGGGGTTGCTCACCGGGATGCTCAACGGCGAGGAGGTCACGCTGTTCGGGCTCTCGGCCGCGTTCACCGCCCCGTTCAACGTCACCGGTCAGCCGGCCTGCTCGATCCCCGCCGGGACCGTCGCCGGCCTGCCGGTCGGTCTCCAGGTGGTGGCGCCCCGCCACCACGACGGGCACTGCCTCGCCGCCGGCGCGGTGGTCGAGGCGGTCCGGCCCTGGCCGCGGCTCGCGCCCGCGTACGCATGAACCGCCCCGCCACCACGGTGACGACGCGACCGGTACGGCTCGGCGTGGCCGACACGGCGATGCTGATGCTCGACGTCGGCGCGGCGCCGTTCTGCATCGGCGCGGTGCTCCGCCTGGAGGGTCCGCCGCTTCTCGACGAGCACGGGCAGATCCGGCTCGACTTCGCGCGGGAGATGGCGGCGGCCACCATCCATCTGCGGCCGCGCAACCGTTGCGTCCCGATGGCGGTGCCGGGAGGTCTCGGCCGCCCGGTGTGGGTCGAGGTCCCCGACTTCGCGATCGCCGACCACTTCACCGCAGGCGCGCTCCCCGAGCCGACCGACGCGGCGCTGTGGTCCGCGGTCACGGCCTTCCTCACCGCTCCGTTCCCCGCGGGGCGGCCCCGGTGGCACAACCGGTTCCTCACCGGGCTCCCCGGGGGCGACGTCGCGCTGATCACGAAGACGCACCACGCCATGATGGACGGCGTCGGCGGTCTGGGCGCGCTCGGCCGTCTCGTGACGCTCACACCCGAGTTCGAGCCCCCGGGCCCGCCGGAGCCGTGGTCGCCGGCGCCGGCGCCGAGCGGCCGCCGGCTCGTGGCCGACGCGCTGCGCGACCAGGGCCGGGCCGTGGCGGGGCTCGGCCGGACCGCGGGCCGGGCGCTGCGCG
>CAIUKV010000028.1 GCA_903899845.1 uncultured Actinomycetes bacterium | reverse complement strand
GATCAACGAGGCGTTCGCGTCGGTGGTGCTGGCCTGGCAGCGCGAGACCGGTGCCGACCTCGCCACGGTCAACGTCAACGGCGGGGCGATCGCGCTGGGCCACCCGCTCGGCGCGACCGGTGGCCGTCTCATGACGACGCTGCTCCACGAGCTCGAGCGCACCGGGGGGCGCTACGGGATGCAGACGATGTGCGAGGGTGGTGGTCAGGCCAACGTGACCGTGATCGAGCGGCTCTGATGCGGGTGCGCCACGTCGAGGTCGTCCGTGACGGGCCCTTCGCCTGGATCTGGATGAACCGGCCCGAGCGGCGCAACGCGCTGTCGCTCGAGCACCTCCAGGATCTGCTCGACGCCGTCCGCACGGTGGGGGAGTCCGACGCGCGCGGGGTGGTCCTCGGTGGCCGGGGCCCGGTGTTCTCGGCCGGCCACGACTTCGCCGACGTCGTCGACGCCGACTACCCGGACGTGCGCGCCCTGCTCGAGACCTGCACCGAGCTGTGCGAGACCATGCTCGTCATCCCCCAGCCGGTCGTGGCCCGGGTCCACGGTCTCGCCACCGCCGCCGGGTGCCAGCTCGTGGCCACCGCCGACCTCGCGGTGGCGGCCGAGTCGGCCGCGTTCGCGGTGCCGGGGGGCAGCGGGGGCTGGTTCTGCCACACGCCGATGGTGGCGGTGGGCCGGGCGGTCGGGCGCAAGCGGGCGGTGGAGCTGGCCTTCACCGGTGACCGCATCGACGCCCGCACCGCGGCCGACTGGGGCCTCGTGAACCGGGTCGTTCCCGACGCCGACCTCGACGCTGCGACGCTCGACCTGCTCGAGCGGGCCACCCGGGGCTCGGCCGCGTCGAAGGCCCTGGGGAAGCAGACGCTGTACCGCCAGCTCGGGCTCGACCTGCCCGACGCCTACCGGCTCGCAGGGGAGGCGATGGCCCGGGCCAGCCAGATCCCCGACGCCCGCGAGGGCATGCGGGCCTTCCTGGAGAAGCGGCCTCCCGTCTTCGGCCCGGCGCCGCAACCCGACCCGGAGGACGGTCGGCCGGCCGACCAGGGGTGACCCCGCCGGTCGATCAGATCTCGGCGACCCAGAGGATCAGCGCGACGATCGCGACCACGAGCAGGATCACGCCGACCGCGGCGACGAACACCCGGCCGCCGCGCCCCGAACCGCCCAGGCCCATGACGTCCATGACCGCGCTGCGCTCACGCCGCTGCTCGGCCTTGGCGGCGTCGTGGGAGTGCTGGCCCACCTTGTCGAGGTGCTGGCGCTTGCCGCCCTTGCGATTCTTCTTCATGCCGGAGGAGCCCATGGCGGCACCCTACCCGCGGTGGGGATCCGGGTCGGTGCCGGTGCCCGTGGCGACCGCGAGGCGGTCGAGCTCGGGCAGGACCTCGTCGCGGGGGCCGGCCGGGATGCGCAGCACCACCTCGGTGATCCCGAGCGAGGCGTAGTAGTCGACCTTGCCGGGCTCGTAGAGCGTCCCGAACGGCACGATCGTGACCGAGGCCGGGTCGCGTCCGACCTCGGCGCACGCCGCCTCCAGGGTGGGCAGGGCCTCGCGGATCCCGGCGCCGCCGATCGGCATCCACCCGTCGCAGTACTCGGCCACCGCGGCGAGGGCCTTGGGGCCGGGCGCGCTGCCGAGGAGCACGGGCGGGCCGCCGGGCTGGACCGGCTTGGGCCACGACCACGACGGTGCGAACCGCACGTGGGTGCCGGAGAACTCGGCGACGTCGTCGGTCCACAGCGCCCGCAGCGCCAGCACCGTCTCGCGCACGCGCTCGCGGCGATGGGCGGGGTCCACGCCGTGGTTCTCCATCTCGTCGACGTTCCAGCCGAAGCCGATGCCGAGGTCGATCCGCCCGCCGGTCAGCAGGTCGAGGGTGGCGACCGCCTTGGCCGTGACGATGGGCTCGCGCTGGGCCAGCAGCGCGATGCCGGTGCCGAGCCGGATCCGCTCGGTCCGGGCGCCGGCGGCGGCGAGGGCCACGAACGGGTCGAGCGTGCGCTTGTAGCCCTCGGGGAGCTCGGCGTCGCCGGTGGGCGGTGGCGTGCGCCGGCTGACCGGGATGTGGGTGTGCTCGGGGATGTAGAGCGACGCGAAGCCACGCTCCTCGGCTGCGACCGCGAGGTCGTCGATCCGCCACGTGGTGTCGGTGGCGAACATCGTGAGGCCGTAGCGCACGCCGTCACCCGGTGGTTCGGCGGTGTGCGGACTGCGCCGCGGGGGTGGTCACGCGATGCGTTCGACGATCATGGCGAGGCCCTGGCCGCCACCGACGCACATGCTCTCGAGGCCGTAGCGGGCGCCGTGGTCCTCCATGCCGTTGAGGAGCGTGGTCATGATCCGGGCCCCGGTCATCCCGAACGGGTGACCGAGCGCGATCGCGCCACCGTTGACGTTGAGCTTGTCCCAGGGGATCCCGAGCTGCTGGGCCGACGGCACCACCTGGGCGGCGAACGCCTCGTTGATCTCGACCAGGTCGATGTCGTCGATGGTCAGCCCGGCCCGGGCCAGCGCGCCCCGGCAGGCCTCGACCGGCCCGAGCCCCATGATCTCGGGGTCGAGGGCCGACACCGCGCTCGCCACCACCCGCGCGAGCGGCGTGATGCCGAGGGCCTCGGCCCGGGCCTCGCTCATCACGAGCACGGCGGCCGCACCGTCGTTGAGCGGGCAGGCGTTGCCCGCGGTCACCGTGCCGTCGGGCTTGAACACGGGCTGGAGCGCGGAGAGCTTCTCGACCGTGGTGTCGGGCCGGGGGCCGTCGTCCTTGGTCACGACGGTGCCGTCGGGCAGGACGACCGGTGTGATCTCCCGCTCGAAGAACCCGTTCTCCTGCGCAGTGACGGCCCGGTTCTGCGAGAGCGCGGCGAACTCGTCCTGCTCGGCCCGCCCGACTCCGGCGTACTCGGCGACGTTCTCGGCGGTCTGGCCCATGGCGATGTAGATGTCGGAGAGGCCGGCGGGCGGGCTCCACGCGCCACCCTCACCGGTGGCCCGGGCCACGGTGCGGGCCTCGGCCTCGGCGAAGCGCTCGTTGTGGGTCCCCGGGGCGCCGTCCGACATGCCGGCCATGAAGCGGCTGACGTTCTCGGACCCACCGGCGACGAACACGTCGCCCTCACCGGCGCGGATGGCGTGGGCGGCCATGCGGATCGTCTGCAGCGACGACGAGCAGTAGCGGTTGACCGTGACGCCGCCGGCCTGGGGCATCCCGGCCAGGATCGCCACGACCCGGGCCAGGTTGTAGCCGGCCTCACCGGCGGGCTGGGCGCAGCCCCACAGGACGTCCTCGACCAGTCCGGGGTCCAGCGCAGGCACCTTGGCGAGGAGGGCCTCGACCACGCCGGCCGAGAGGTCGTCGGGGCGGCAGCCGACCAGCGAGCCCTTGTTGGCCCGGCCGATCGGGGTGCGGGCGGTCGCGACGATGACGGCTTCGGGCATGGTGGCCTCCTGGCATCCGGCCGCTCCCCTCGGGGCGGCCCCGGCGCAGGTTACGCGTCCGGTGCGGGGGCGCGCCGAGGGGGTGGCCCCGGGGCCGGGGCCACCCCCTCGGGTGCGGGTCGAGCAGTGGGTGGGGCGGGGGCTCAGGCGCCCTCGACGCCCTCGGCCTCCCGCATGCCGGTCTGCACGGCGTCGCCGCCGGTGGCCAGCTTCCAGATCACCGCGCCGATCACCGCGCCCACGATCGGGGCGACGATGAACAGCCAGAGCTGCTCGAGGGCGACCCCGCCCTCGAACACCGCCGGGCCGAGCGACCGGGCCGGGTTGACGCTGGTGTTGGTGATCGGGATCGAGATGAGGTGGATCAGCGCCAGCGTCAGGCCGATGGCGAGGCCGGCGGCCCCGGCCGTGGCGGCCTTGGTGGTCGCGCCGAGGATGATGGCGACGAAGATCGCGGTGAGCACGACCTCGGCGATCGCGCCCGAGGCCAGGTCGTAGAAGAACCGGCCGTTGCCGTCGACGTTCTGGCCGTAGGCGTTC
>CAIUKV010000027.1 GCA_903899845.1 uncultured Actinomycetes bacterium | reverse complement strand
CTTGTCGATCATGTCGAACGCCGTGAACGACGTCCCCTCGTTCTGCTCCGACAACACCCGCGTGATCGCCGCCGTCAACGTCGTCTTCCCATGGTCGATATGACCAATCGTCCCAATGTTCAAATGCGGCTTCGTACGCTCGAACTTCGCCTTGGCCATTGCCGTTGCCTCGCTTGGTGAAGGGTTCTTCTGGACCCGGACGGAACTGGAATGGACCTGCGGGGGCTACTCGCCCCGGACGCGGGCCACGATCTCGGTGGCGATCGACTCGGGAACCTGCTGGTAGGAGTCGAACTGCATGGTGTACGTCGCGCGCCCCTGGGTGCGCGAACGGAGGTCGGTAGCGTAGCCGAACATCTCGCTGAGGGGCACCTGCGCCCGGACGACCTGGGCGTTGCCCCGCTGCTCCATGCCCTCGACCTTGCCCCGGCGGGACGACAGGTCGCCGATCACGTCGCCCATGTAGTCCTCGGGGGTCACCACCTCGACCTGCATGATCGGCTCGAGGAGGACCGGCTTGGCCTGGCGGACCGCCTTCTTCAGGGCCATGGACCCGGCGATCTTGAACGCCATCTCGCTCGAGTCGACGTCGTGGTAGGAGCCGAAGGTCAGGGTCGCCCGGATGTCGACCAGGGGGTAGCCGGCGAGGACCCCGCCCTCGAGGGCCTCCTGGATCCCGGCGTCGACGGCCGGGATGTACTCCTTCGGGATGACCCCGCCGACGATCTTGTCGACGAACTCGTAGCCACCACCGGGCCCGGTGGGCTCGAGGCTGATGACCACGTGGCCGTACTGGCCGCGGCCGCCGGTCTGGCGCACGTAGCGCTCCTCGACCTTCTCGACCGGGTTGGTGATGGTCTCCCGGTAGGCGACCTGGGGCTTGCCCACGTTGGCCGCGACCGAGAACTCCCGGGTCATCCGGTCGACGAGGACGTCGAGGTGGAGCTCGCCCATGCCCGAGATGATCGTCTGACCGGTCTCCTCGTCGGTGCGGACCTGGAAGGTCGGGTCCTCCTCCGACAGGGCCGCGAGCGCCTTGCCCAGCTTGTCCTGGTCGACCTTGGTCTTGGGCTCGATCGCCACGGAGATCACCGGCGCAGGGAACTCCATGCGCTCGAGCACGATCGGGTTGCCGGGGTCGCAGAGGGTGTCGCCGGTGGTGGTGTTCTTGAGCCCCACGGCGGCGACGATGTCGCCGGCGAACACGCCGTCCTTGTCCTCGCGGTGGTTGGCGTGCATCTGGAGGATGCGCCCGACCCGCTCCTTCTTGTCCTTGGTGGCGTTGAGCACCTGGGCACCGGCCGAGAGCTTGCCCGAGTAGACGCGGAAGTAGGTCAGCTTGCCCACGTAGGGGTCGCTCATGATCTTGAAGGCGAGCGCGGCGAAGGGCTCCTCGTCGGCGGCCTGGCGGGCGAGGGCCTCGTCCTCGTTCTTCATGCTCGAGCCGACCACGGCGGGGATGTCCACCGGGCTCGGGAGGTAGTCGACGACCGCGTCGAGGAGGGGCTGGACGCCCTTGTTCTTGAACGCGGTGCCACAGAGGATCGGCACGACCTCACCCGACAGCGTGGCGGCCCGGATCGCGCTCCGGAGGTCGTCGGCGGTGATGGTCTCCTCGCCCACGTACTTCTCGAGCACGGTCTCGTCGAACTGGCTCACGACGTCGATGAGCTCCTGGCGCCAGGTCTCGGCCTCGTCGACCAGGTCGGCCGGGATGGCGACGGTCTCGTAGTTCTCGCCCATCTGATCGGACCAGACCAGGGCCTGCATCCCCAGCAGGTCCACGACGCCCTGGAACTCGCTCTCCACGCCGATCGGGAGCTGGATCAGGGCCACGGTGGCGTCGAGGCGGTCCTTGATCATGTCGACGCAGCGGAAGAAGTCGGCGCCGACCCGGTCCATCTTGTTGACGAAGCACATCCGCGGGACGTTGTACTTGTTGGCCTGGCGCCACACCGTCTCGGTCTGCGGCTCGACGCCGGCCACCGCGTCGAACACGGCGACCGCCCCGTCGAGGACCCGCAGCGAGCGCTCGACCTCGACCGTGAAGTCGACGTGTCCCGGGGTGTCGATGATGTTGATCGTGGTGTCGCGCCAGTTGCAGGTGGTCGCCGCACTGGTGATGGTGATGCCGCGCTCCTGCTCCTGGACCATCCAGTCCATGACCGCAGCGCCCTCGTGCACTTCACCGATCTTGTAGGTCCGACCCGTGTAGTAGAGGATGCGCTCGGTCGTCGTGGTCTTGCCCGCGTCGATGTGGGCCATGATCCCGATGTTGCGGACGCGGTGCAGCGGCACCTCGCGGATCAGTGCTTTCTCGTCGGCCATCCGGGGGAATCCTCGTCGCTGGTCGTGTCAAGGGGGTGTCGTTGGGGTGAACGGATGCCGTACCGGCGGTGACGCCGGCCCCACGGCGCCGATCCGCACCGGGCCCGCCGTCGGGGCGGCGCGGCGCCGGCCGGGTCAGCCGTGAGCCGCGGCTACCACCGGTAGTGGGCGAACGCCTTGTTGGACTCGGCCATCTTCTGCAGGTCGTCCTTGCGCTTGATCGCCGAGCCCACGCCGTTGCTGGCGTCGAGCAGCTCGGCCGCGAGCCGCTGCGCCATGGTCTTCTCCCGCCGCTGGCGCGAGTAGCCGACGATCCAGCGGATGGCCAGGGTGGTCGCCCGGCGGGGCCGGACCTCGACCGGGACCTGGTAGGTGGCGCCACCCACGCGGCGGCTGCGGACCTCGAGGGCCGGCCGCACGTTCTCCACCGCCCGCTTGAGGGTGGGGATGGGGTCGGCGCCGGTCTTCTGCTCGATGTCGGCGAGGGCCTGGTAGACGATGCGCTCGGCGACCGAACGCTTGCCGCGCTGGAGGATCTTGTTCACCAGCTGGGTGACCACGACCGACCGGTAGACCGGGTCGGGGACGAGGTCCCGGCGGGGGGCCGGTCCGTTGCGGGGCACGTCAGATCACCCTTCCTTCTTGGCGCCGTAGCGGCTGCGCGCCTGCTTGCGGTTGTTGACCCCGGAGGCGTCGAGGGCCCCGCGCACGACCTTGTAGCGGACCCCCGGGAGGTCCTTCACCCGGCCACCGCGCACGAGCACGATCGAGTGCTCCTGGAGGTTGTGGCCGATCCCCGGGATGTACGCCGTGACCTCGACCCCGGAGGAGAGGCGGACCCGGGCGACCTTGCGCAGGGCCGAGTTCGGCTTCTTCGGGGTCGTGGTGTAGACCCGGGTGCAGACGCCGCGGCGCTGGGGGGCGCCCTTGAGCGCCGGGGTCTTCGACTTCGTCGACTTGGACTCCCGCCCCTTGCGGACGAGCTGCTGGATCGTGGGCACGCGCGTGGCTTTCTCGGGAGATCGCAGGACGGAGGAGGGGTGGCCGACGGAGGGGTGGACCCCTCCCCCAGGAGACGCCCCACCGGGGCGCCAGGCCGAAGGGAGAGGATAGCCCTCCGGCCCGGTCCCCTGCGAGGCGACCGGATCAGGCGTCGCCGGTGCCGGTCTCCTCGAGCGGGTCGGGCTCCGGCTCGGGCTCGGGCTCGGCCGCCGCCTCGGGCGGCGGCTCGGTGACCAGGCGCAGGCCGGCCGCGTAGTCGGGCGCCGCCGGGACCTCGGCCTCGGGGGCCGGGGCGGGTGCCGCGGTGTCGCGGAGCCACTCGGCCAGGTCGAGCTCGGTGTCGGTGTCCGAGGAGTAGAAGGGCAGGGGCTCGTAGTCGGGAGCCTCGGTCTCGATCTCCCGGTACTCGAGCATGCCGGTCCCGGCCGGGATGAGCTTGCCGATGATCACGTTCTCCTTGAGGCCGTAGAGGCTGTCGGAGCGGCCCTCGATCGCCGCCTCGGTCAGCACCCGGGTGGTCTCCTGGAACGACGCCGCCGAGAGCCACGAGTCGGTGGCCAGCGACGCCTTGGTGATCCCCATCAGCTCGGGGCGCCCCTCGGCCGGGCGGCTGCCCGCCTCGACCAGCCGACGGTTCTCGTCGGCGTAGCGACGGGCGTCGACCCGCTCACCGGGCAGGAACGCCGAGTCGCCGGGCTCGGACACCGCGACCTTGCGCAGCATCTGGCGGACGATGACCTCCACGTGCTTGTCGTGGATCGACACGCCCTGCTCCCGGTACACCTTCTGGACCTCGTCGACGAGGTACTCCTGGGTGGACCGGATCCCCCGGACCTCGAGGATCTTCTTCGGGTCGAGCGACGCCTTCTCGTCGCCCACCAGCCGGTCACCGGCCTTGACCTCCTGGCCGTCGCGGACCGCGAGGTGGGCCCGCCGCGACACGACGTGCTCCTCCTCGGTGCCGTCTTCGGTGACGACCGTGACGACCCGCTCGCCCTTCTCGTTCTCGCCGAGCCGGGCGACGCCCGAGGACTCGGCCAGGGTGGCCGCACCCTTCGGCGTGCGGGCCTCGAACAGCTCGACCACGCGGGGCAGACCGTGGGTGATGTCCTCACCGGCCACACCACCGGTGTGGAAGGTCCGCATGGTGAGCTGGGTGCCCGGCTCGCCGATGGACTGGGCCGCGATGATGCCGACGGCCTCGCCCCGCTCGACCAGGTGCCCGGTCGCCAGCATGGTGCCGTAGCACTGGCGGCAGACGCCCTCGATCGAGTCGCAGGTCAGGACCGACCGGACCCGGACCCGCTCGACCGGGTCGGCCGCGAGGACTGCGGCATGCTCGTCGCGCAGCTCGGTGTTCCGGGGCAGCACGGTCCCGTCGGCGAGGGTGACGTCCTCGGCCAGGGTCCGCCCGACCAGACGGGTCTCGAGGACCCGCAGGTGCTCGGGCTCGGTGTCGATCTCGTCGACCCAGATGCCCCGGGTGCTCTCGCAGTCGTCGTCGCGCACGATGAGCTCCTGCGCGACGTCGACGAGACGCCGGGTGAGGTACCCGGAGTCGGCGGTGCGCAGGGCGGTGTCGGCGAGTCCCTTGCGGGCACCGTGGGTCGAGATGAAGTACTCGAGCACCGACAGGCCCTCACGGAAGTTCGACTTGATGGGCCGGGGGATGATCTCACCGCGGGGGTTGGCCACGAGGCCGCGCATGCCGGCGATCTGGCGGACCTGCATGACGTTCCCTCGGGCGCCCGAGCCGACCATCATCTCGATCGGGTTGAACTTCGAGGCGCGCAGCTCCTCCTGCATGGCGTCACGCACCATGTCGGTCGCCTCGGTCCAGATCTCGGTCTCCTTCTGGCGGCGCTCCTCGTCGGTGATGATGCCGCGGTCGAACTGCTGCTCGACCCGGTCGGCCTCGGCCTCGTAGCGGTCGAGGAGCCCCTTCTTCGCGGCAGGGGTGCGGATGTCGGCGATCGAGATCGTGAGCCCCGAACGGGTCGCGAACTCGAAGCCGAGGTCCTTGAGCCGGTCGAGGCTGGCGGCCACGTCGGCCTTCGAGTAGCGCTTGACCACCTCGCCGAGCACGTCGGTGAGGTCGCGCTTCTTCAGCTCGCGGTCGACGAACCCGAACGACGCGGGCAGCGCCTCGTTCAGCAGCAGCCGACCGAGGGTGGTCTCGACCAGGACGCGGGACGCGCCGTTGGCGTCGACCCGCTTGACGACGATCGCGGCGGGGTCGGTGGTCTTCCACGCCCAGGCGGCCTCGTCCCAGACGGTCCGGGCCGGGAACTCGTCCGCGGGGAACCGGTCGGCGGGCATCCAGACCCGGATCCGGGCGTGGAGCGACAGCTCGTCGCGCCCGTCGTACGCGAGGCGGGCCTCGTCGAGCGACGCGAAGGAGCGGCCCTCGCCGGGCGCGCCGTCGACCTGCACGGTCATGTAGTAGGCGCCGATGATCATGTCCTGCGACGGGACGGCGATCGGACGGCCGTGCGCCGGCGACAGGATGTTGTGCGCCGACAGCATCAGCAGCCGGGCCTCGGCCTGGGCCTCCGACGACAGGGGCAGGTGCACGGCCATCTGGTCGCCGTCGAAGTCGGCGTTGAACGCCGCGCACACCAGCGGGTGGATCTGGATGGCCTTGCCCTCGACCAGGACCGGCTCGAACGCCTGGATCCCGAGCCGGTGCAGGGTGGGCGCCCGGTTCAGCAGGACCGGGTGCTCGCTGATGACCTCCTCGAGCACGTCCCAGACCTGCGGGCGGGCCCGCTCCACCATCCGCTTCGCGGACTTGATGTTCTGGGCGTACTCAAGGTCGACGAGGCGCTTCATCACGAACGGCTTGAACAGCTCGAGCGCCATCTGCTTGGGCAGACCGCACTGCTGGAGCTTGAGCTGCGGGCCGACCACGATCACCGAACGGCCCGAGTAGTCGACCCGCTTGCCGAGCAGGTTCTGGCGGAACCGGCCCTGCTTGCCCTTCAGCATGTCGGAGAGCGACTTCAGCGCCCGGTTGCCCGGGCCGGTGACCGGACGGCCCCGGCGGCCGTTGTCGAACAGCGCGTCGACGGCCTCCTGGAGCATCCGCTTCTCGTTGTTGACGATGATCTCCGGCGCGCCCAGGTCGAGGAGGCGCTTGAGCCGGTTGTTGCGGTTGATCACCCGGCGGTAGAGGTCGTTGAGGTCCGACGTCGCGAACCGACCACCGTCGAGCTGCACCATCGGTCGCAGGTCGGGCGGGATCACCGGCACCGCGTCGAGCACCATGCCCATCGGCGAGTTCACCGGTCGGCCCGTGTCGCCCAGCTTGTTGAACGCCGAGATCACCTTCAGGCGCTTGATCGCCTTCGCCTTGCGCTGACCCTTCGCGGTGGCGATGGTCTCCTTGAGGAACTGCTCCTCCTCGACCATGTCCAGCCGGCTGATGAGGTCCTTGACCGCCTCGGCGCCCATGCCGCCCGCGAAGTACTTCTGGTACCGGGCCACGACGTCACGCCAGACGCGCTCGTCGTCGATCAGCTGCTTCGGTGCCATCGTCCGGAACGTGTCCCACACCGCCTGGACGAAGTCACGCTCGGCGGTCGACTGGGCCCGGAGGTCCTCGAAGTCGCGGTTGCGGGCCTTCTCGGCCCGCTCGAGGTCGACCTTCTTGCCGCCTCGCTCCTCGATCTCCTGGAGCTCCTTCTCGTACTCCTCGTCGCGCGCACGCAGCCTGAGCTCGAGCTCCTTGTCGATGTCCGCGATCTCGTCGCGGATGTCGGCATCGAGCTCGGGGAGGTCCTTGTGCTTCTCCTCGTCGTCGACCCACGTGATCAGGTGGGCGGCGAAGTAGATGACCTTCTCCAGCGACTTCGGCGCGATGTCGAGCAGGTACCCGAGCCGGCTCGGAACGCCCTTGAAGTACCAGATGTGGGTCACCGGCGCCGCCAGCTCGATGTGCCCCATGCGCTCCCGACGCACCTTGGACCGGGTCACCTCCACGCCGCAGCGCTCACAGACGATGCCCTTGAACCGGACGCGCTTGTACTTCCCGCAGTAGCACTCCCAGTCCTTGGTCGGACCGAAGATCTTCTCGCAGAAGAGCCCGTCCTTCTCCGGCTTGAGCGTGCGGTAGTTGATCGTCTCGGGCTTCTTCACCTCACCGTGCGACCAGGCGCGGATCTGCTCCGCCGTCGCCAGCGAGATCGTCATCCGGGCGGACTCGTTCACGTCCTGCACAAGGGCCTCGTTTCGCGGGGTGTCGTCGTCGTTCGCTGCGGGCGCGGTGCGGTCAGAAGCGGGCGGTCTCTCGGGCCGCGTCCTCCTCGTCGGAGCCGCGCTCCGGACGGGAGAGGTCGATGCCGAGGGACTCGGTGGTCCGGAACGCGTCCTCGTCGAGCTCGCGGATCTCGACCTCCTCGCCCGCCTCGTTCATCACGCGGACGTTGAGGCAGAGCGCCTGCATCTCCTTGATGAGCACCTTGAAGCTCTCGGGGATGCCGGGCTCGGGGATGTTCTCGCCCTTGACGATGGCCTCGTAGACCTTGACCCGGCCGAGGACGTCGTCGGACTTGATGGTCAGGATCTCCTGCAGCGCGTAGGCGGCGCCGTAGGCCTCGAGCGCCCACACCTCCATCTCGCCGAAGCGCTGGCCACCGAACTGCGCCTTGCCGCCCAGCGGCTGCTGGGTGATCATCGAGTACGGGCCGGTCGACCGGGCGTGGATCTTGTCGTCGACGAGGTGCGACAGCTTCAGGATGTACATGTAGCCCACGGTCACCGGGTTGTCGTAGGCCTCACCGGTGCGGCCGTCGAAGAGCTGGGCCTTGCCGTCGACGCCCACGAGCCGGCTGCCGTCGGCGCCGTCGGGGTTGAGTCGGGTGAACAGGGCCTCGATCGTGCCCTGGCTGCCCGAGGCGTCGGCCTCGTCCCAGTGGGCGCCGTCGAACACCGGGCTCGACACCCACACGGCCGGCTCGGCCACGGGCCGGGTCTTGCGCCGGGTGGCCGCCGGGCGGGCCTTGTCGCCCCAGCCGTGCATGGCCGCGTACCCGAGATGGGCCTCGAGCACCTGACCGACGTTCATCCGGGACGGGACGCCGAGCGGGTTGAGCACGATGTCGACCGGGGTCCCGTCGGCGAGGAAGGGCATGTCCTCGACCGGCAGGATCTTGGCGATGACCCCCTTGTTGCCGTGGCGGCCGGCGAGCTTGTCGCCCTCGCTGATCTTGCGCTTCTGGGCCACGTAGACCCGGACCAGCTGGTTCACGCCGGGCGGGAGCTCGTCACCGTCGTCGCGGGAGAACACCCGCACGTCGATGACCTTGCCCGTCTCGCCGTGCGGCACCTTGAGCGACGTGTCCCGGACCTCGCGGGCCTTCTCGCCGAAGATGGCCCGGAGCAGGCGCTCCTCGGGGGTCAGCTCGGTCTCGCCCTTCGGGGTGACCTTGCCCACGAGGATGTCGCCGGGGCCGACCTCGGCCCCGACCCGGATGATCCCCCGCTCGTCGAGGTCCTTGAGGATCTCCTCCGAGAGGTTCGGGATGTCGCGGGTGATCTCCTCGGCCCCGAGCTTGGTGTCGCGGGCATCGATCTCGTGCTCCTCGATGTGGATCGACGTGAGCACGTCGTCCTTCACCAGGCGCTCGGACAGGACGATCGCGTCCTCGAAGTTGTGGCCCTTCCAGGGCATGAACGCCACGAGCAGGTTCTTGCCGAGGGCCAGCTCGCCCTGGTGGGTCGACGGGCCGTCGGCGAGCACGTCGCCCTCGGCGACCTGGTCGCCGATCCGGACCAGCGGCTTCTGGTTGATGCAGGTGCCCTGGTTCGAGCGGCGGAACTTGTCGAGGCGGTGGGTGACCTTCTTCTTCGGGCCGGTGGAGTACTCGACCACGACGGAGGTCCCGTCGACGTCGATCACGGTGCCGTCGCCCTGGGCGAGGATCAGGTCGCCCGCGTCGCGGGCGGCCCGGGCCTCGATGCCGGTACCGATGAACGGCGCCGTCGACCGGACCAGGGGCACCGCCTGCCGCTGCATGTTGGCGCCCATCAGGGCCCGGTTGGCGTCGTCGTGCTCGAGGAAGGGGATCATCGCAGTAGCGACCGAGACGATCTGCTTCGGCGAGACGTCCATGTAGTCGACTTCGTTCTTGTCGACGAACTCGACCTCGCCGCCCCGGGTGCGCACCAGCACCTTGTCGCTGGTGAACCGGCCCGACGCGTCGAGCTGGGCGTTGGCCTGGGCGATGACGTAGCGGTCCTCGTCGTCAGCGGCGAGGTAGTCGATCTGGTCGGTGGCCCGGCCGTTGACCACCTTGCGGTACGGGGTCTCGATGAACCCGAACCGGTTGATCCGCGCGTAGGTGGAGAGGTAGCCGATCAGGCCGATGTTCGGGCCTTCCGGGGTCTCGATCGGGCACATCCGGCCGTAGTGGCTGGGGTGCACGTCACGGACCTCGAAGCCCGCCCGCTCCCGCGAGAGGCCGCCGGGGCCCAGCGCCGAGAGGCGGCGCTTGTGGGTCAGGCCGGCCAGCGGGTTCGTCTGGTCCATGAACTGGCTGAGCTGCGACGACCCGAAGAACTCCTTGATCGCCGCGACGACGGGCCGGATGTTGATCAGGGTCTGCGGCGTGATCGCCTCGACGTCCTGGGTGGTCATGCGCTCGCGCACGACCCGCTCCATCCGCGACAGGCCCACCCGGACCTGGTTCTGGATCAGCTCGCCGACCGAGCGCACCCGGCGGTTGCCGAAGTGGTCGATGTCGTCGCGGTAGTAGTCCGGGTCGTTGTTGTGCAGCTTCACCAGGTACGACACCGCCGCGAGGATGTCGGCCCGGGTCAGCTGGAAGTCGAGCGGGCCCGCCTCCGGGTCGGCGTTCGGGACCGTGAGGCCGAGCTGCTTGAGCGGGAGCTTGGCGTACTCGTCACGCAGCTTCTTCGAGACCTTGTGCCGACCGACCTTGGCCATGTCGTAGCGCTTCGGGTTGAAGAAGAGGTTGTCGAGCAGCTGACGGGCGGAGTCGGGGGTCGGCGGCTCGCCCGGACGGAGCTTGCGGTAGATGTCGACGAAGGCCTCGTCGACGGTGGTCGTGTTGTCCTTCTCCAGGGTGTTGCGCACCGACTCGTACGGGTTGCCGTTGGGGTCGAGGATCAGGTGCAGGAGCTCGTCGTCGGACTCGCCGAACCCGAGGGCCTTGAGCAGGATCGTGACCGGCTGCTTGCGCTTGCGGTCGATCCGGACGTAGCAGATGTCCTTCTTGTCGACCTCGAACTCGAGCCAGGCCCCGCGTCCCGGGATGACCTTGGCGTCGACGACGTCCTTCTCGGGCTGGGTCTTGTCGGGGGTGATCCCGAAGTAGACGCCCGGCGAACGCACCAGCTGCGAGACGACGATCCGCTCGGTGCCGTTGATGATGAAGGTGCCGCGGTCGGTCATCATCGGGAAGTCCCCCATGAAGACCGTCTGCTCCTTGATCTCACCGGTGGTCGCGTTCATGAACCGGGCGGTGACGAACAGGGGCCGGGCGTACGTCATGTCGCGCTGACGGCACTCGTCCTCGGAGTGCTTCGGCGGGTCGAAGACGTGGTCGGTGAGCTCGAGCTTCAGGGTTCCGGTGAAGTCCTCGATCGGCGAGAGGTCGCTGAGGACCTCGGCGATCCCTTCGTCGAGGAACCACTGGAACGAGTCCCGCTGCACCGCGATCAGATCGGGGAGGGAGAGGACCTCGGGGAGGTTGGAGAAGGAGAGACGTTCGCGGGACGCGAGACGAGGCACAGCGGCTCCTCAGGCGGTGCGGGAAGCGGACAGGCGCGCGAAGACCAAGGCCGGAATGATCAGCAGTCGCACGAACGGGCGGACGAACGGGCAGGCACGGCTCGCCGGATCATAGCCGTGGCGGGGCCCAGGCGCCAAGGACGCGGCCGCCCGGCCCCGGACGCCGCCGGGGCCGCACGGCCGGAGGATACGGCCCGGCCGGAGCCGGGTCAAGGATCCGCCCGATCGTCGGGCTACTTGAGCTCGACGGTGGCGCCGGCCTCCTCGAGCTGCGCCTTGGCCTTCTCGGCGTCCTCCTTGCCCACCTTCTCGAGCACGGGCTTCGGGGCGCCGTCCACGAGGTCCTTGGCCTCCTTGAGGCCGAGGTTGGTGAGGGAGCGGACCTCCTTGATGACGTTGATCTTCTTGTCACCGGCGGTGACGAGGATCACGTCGAACTCGTCCTGCTCACCGTCACCGGCCGCGGCCTCGCCGCCACCGGCGGCCGGGGCGGCCGCGACCGCGATGGCGGCCGGGGCGGCGGCGGTGACGCCGAACTCCTCCACGAACGCCTTCAGGAAGTCGTTGAGCTCGAGGACGGTCATGCACTTGAAGACGTCGAGGAGCTCTTGGGTGCTCATGGCCATGGTGTGGTCTCCCGTGTGTGTGCGATCGGTGGGCTCAGGCCTCAGGGGCCTCGGACTCGGGGGCGGACGCCTCGGGGGCGTCCTCGGCCGCCGCCCCGGGCTCGACCGGAGCCTCGGCGGTGGTCGACTCGCCGTCGGCGGGGGCCTCGGAGGCCGGCTCGGCCGACGCCTCGGGCGGCGCCGGGGCCTCGGGCGGCGCCGGGGCCTCGGGCGCCGCGGCGG
>CAIUKV010000026.1 GCA_903899845.1 uncultured Actinomycetes bacterium | reverse complement strand
TGGTTGCGGAGCCGAGGCAGGTTCTCCTCGGTCCACAGCTTCAGCTCGTAGCCGTGGCGTTCCCAGGTGCGGCCGAACTCGACCAGCTCGCGGCGCATCGGGGCGGGCCCGAACCAGATGCGGTGCACCAGGTTGGGGATCACCGGGCCGACCAGTGGACACCCTCGGTCTGGCGGTACCAGGCGACGGTCTCCTCGACGCCGCTCACCAGGTCGATGAAGCGGCGTTCCGGCGGCCAGATCGGCGTCAGCGTCGACGTGTCGGCGACGACCACCGAATGGTCCGGTTCGCCGGGCCGCATCGGCAGGTGCACGATCTCGCCCTGGCCGACCGTGTCGATCACGACCTGGGCGATGTCCCGCACCTCGGGGCCGAAACCGGTCCCGGCCTCGTACACCCGGCCGTCGGCGCGAGGCCCGACGAGCATCGCCTCGACGAAACACCAGGCGACATCGACGACATACACCATGTCCATCTGTTGGGAGCCGTCGCCGTAGACCTCGATCGGGTCGCCGGCCAACGCCCGGCACACGAACGACGGCATGATCTTGCGGACCTTCGAGTGGCCGTAGGGGGCGGCGACCGACTGGCCGGGCCCGTAGGCGTTCAACGCCCGCACCACCGCGATGCTCGTGCCCCGCTCGCCGTTGTACATCTGTGCGAAGCGTTCGGCGCACGTCTTCGAGATCGAGTAGCCGTTGTCCATCCAGTGGTTCCCCACCGCGGCGAGCGCGGCCGGGACCCGATACTGGGCGACCGCCTCGAACACGTTGAGGCTGCCGAGGACGTTCGTCTCGGCGGCGGGACGCGGGTTCGCGATCGTCTCCTGGGTGCCGAGCACCGCGGCGAGATGGATCACCCCGTCGGCGTGGGCGACCGCCTCGGTCACCGCGACCGGGTCGCGAACGTCGCCGAGGATCAGCTCGCAGCCCTGCGGGGGGCGGCGCACATGCCGGTCGAAGATCACCGGGGTCATCTTCCGGGCGAGGAGCTCGGCGACCACATGGGAGCCGATGAACCCCGAACCGCCGGTCACGAGCACGTTCATGGAACCTCCAGGCGGGCCAGGGCCGGGTCGATGTCCCAGCCGTGCATCTCGACGGTCCGGTTGCCCCAGGTGCTGCGCCCGTGCCCCGCATGCTCGGCGAGGTTCAGCTGCGCGACCCGGTAGCCGGCGTCGGTGATGCGCTGGCAGGTGGGCACGTCACCCCAGCCTTGGATGCGATCCGGGATCGGCCCGATGCGGGGCCAGTCACCAGCACGGAACGACCACGACGCCGCCCCGGTCGACGCCCGGATCAGCCCGGGCACACCGCCGCAGACGATCCGGCCGTGGATCTCGTTCCACGAGAACACCGGCTCCACATGGCAGCCGGTCAACAGGACGTCGTCGGGCGCCTCGGACCACCAGGCGCGCAGCTGCTCGGCCCAGCCGGGCAGCCACCGCATGTCGTCATCGGAGAGGACGCACAGGTCTGCGTCGGTTCCGATCGCGACACGCGCACACAGGTTCGTGCCGTGCCCGCACGTCGTCAGCCGGTCCTTGGAGACGTAGCCGCCGAGGTCGGCGACCAGCTCGTCGGTCGAGTCGGTCGACCCGTTGTCGACCGGGATGACCCGCACCCCCTCGACGTGCAGCGACTCCCACGTCTGCCAGAACAGGTCGAGGCGGTCGTGGGCGTGCAGGTTGTGGCACAGGACCGCGGCGGTGATGTTCACAGCCGGATCGGCGCCGTCGACGGCAACAGCCCCTCGAGCGTCTCGAGCGCCGGCCGCCAGTAGGTCGTGTACACATGGTCGGCGTCGTAGCCGAGGGCGAACTCGCGGCACGCCGGGCCGATCTCGACCAGGTGGTCACGATGCTCGGCCGCATGGACGAGCGCCTCGGCGATGTCGTCGATCAGCGGTGTCGCCCAGTAGGCGAGCTGGGCGGGATCCCACCGGGGCTGCCAGGCGGTCGCGTAGCCGGGCCCGACCAGCTCGGCCTGGGCGGAGAAGTTCGTGACGATCACCGGCGTGCCGCAGGCTTGCGCCTCGACCGTCGGGATCCCGAACCCTTCACCCATGCTCGGGAACAACAGGACGTCGAACGCCGAGTACAGGTTCGCGAGCTCGGCCTGGCCGATCAGCCCGTTGCGGTACCGGTACCCGTCGACGAACAGGAGGTTCTCGGTCGGGATCCCCACCCCGGTCGCCAACGCCACCAGGTCGAGGCCACCGAGCGCACCACGGTTCTCCGCATGGATGTACAACAAGGCGTCCGGATGCGAATGCAGCAGACGGCGGAACGCCATCAACGCCTCGGGGTACGCCTTGCGGCACGGCTCGAGCGAGTTGTTGGTCGAGACCATCCCGACGAGGAACACGTCCTCGGGGATGCCGAACAGGGCCTTCGCGTCGGGCACCGGGGCGAACACCGCCGTGTCGATCCCGTGCGGGACGTACAGCGGGTCGAGGCCGTCGGCGGCGAGCTGACGGCGACCGAAGTCGCTCATCGCGATCGGCACCGAACCGGTCTCGGCGAAATGGCGGGCCACCAGCCGCGGCGCCGGCGCATGGTCGATCGGCACCCAGCCGGCCATCGTCATCTCGCGATAGGCGGGATGCTCGAGGGTCCACACGTCATAGAGCGTGACGAGCAGGCCGGGCTCCCCGTCGAACCAGTGGGTCGCATGTGCAGCGATCACGTCGTTCGACCAGTTCGACCCCGAGGGGTAGACCCGGATCCCCTCCCAGTCGCGCACCCCACCCTGGAGGCCGTAGTTCGCGATGACCGCCACGTCATGGCCGTCGGCGACCAGGCGGGGCAGGACCTGGGCGGTCTGCTGCCCGTAGCCCGTCGGCGCCCACGGGGCGTTCGACATCCAGGCGATCTTCATCGGGTTTCCGCCTGGGCGGTCACCCGGGTCTCCTTCGCCGGTCGGCCCGGCTTGCGGCGGGTCACCACGACAAAGCAGTCGCCGGTCTGGACGACCGACACGATCTCCTCGCGGGTCTCGAGCTTGCGCACCGAGGCGGCGAGCTGCTCGGACGCAGGGGAGTGCGCGTCGACAGAGATGATGTGAGCAGGCACGGTGCTCCTTTGGGAGTGGTCGGGGGGCCGCCGCCCGTGCCAGCGGCGAACCCCCGAACCACAACGGTCGGCACGGAGAAAGTCCGGGGCGGGCCAGAGAGCTGCCCAGCCCGCCCCGGGATGGATCAGGTGGTCGGGGCCTTGAGGAACTTGACGTGCCCGTCCACACCGCCGACGTAGTCGCCGTCGGTCCGCAGGATCGTGCGGAACGTGACGAGGTCGGAGCTGAACGCGAAGTCGTCGGACCGCTCGAAGCGGACGCTGGCGACGTCACGGATGTAGTACGAGCTGAAGTTCCCGAACGCCATGTGCGTCCCGCCGGCGGTCGCGAAGGCGGCCACGTTGGGGTCGAGGACCATCGGGTAGCCGAGCAGCCGGTCGGGCTCGCCTGCGGTCAGCGTCGGCTCCCACAGCGGCCGGCCCGTCGTGTCGGTGATCCGACGGATCTTCGCCGCGTTGGTGTCGAGCGTGAACCAGTAGGCACCGAGCGCCCGGGCCTGCGGGTTGACCGAGTAGACCAGGTCGACGAGGTTCCCGTAGGAGGGGACACCCGTGCTCGCGGTCTGGGCGGTCGCGCCGACAGCCTGGGTCGAGATGATGCCCTTCGGCTTGCTGGAGCCCGAGCCGGTGACGTAGTCGGTGTCGGTGATGCGGGCGATCGCCTGGGCGGTGTCCCGGGCGATGAAGCCGAGCATGTCGATGCCGGTGTCGGTCAGGAGCTCGTTGCTCACCTGGGTGAGCACGCCGTACTTCCAGGCGTTCAGGGTCGCCTGGCCGAACGTCGCGTCGACCTCGCCGATCGCGGTGCCCTCACCCCGGATCGCGGCCGTGGAACGGGTCGCGACGTTCGGGATCTCGATGGCCTCACCCGACTGGGTGGTGAGCACCGTGACGTTCAGGTTCCGGGCGCCGGTGTAGAACTCGACGTACTCGACGAGCTGACGCTGGAACGACGTCGGGACGGTGTTGCCGCCGAGAGCGTCGGTGTCCGACACCAGGTCACGCAGCTCGCGTGCGCCGGCGCCGGAACGGATGAGACGCTTCTCGCGCCACGCCGGGCCGAGGTCGATGTCGATCGAGCGGATCTCACCGCGCAGGAAGCGGGTCATGTCGTCGACCTGCTTCTCGGTGCGGCGGGCCTGCTCGGCCTCCACGATGACCGGCTCGTACGCGGCCCGGGCCTTGTCGGCCTCGCGCTCACGCTGCTCGATGTCGAGGAACGACCGGATCTGGGCGTCCTTCTCGTCGATGTCCCGGTTGATGGTGTCCCACTTGGCCTGCTCCTCGCCGGTCAGCTCGCGCGCCTCGCGCTCCGCGACCTCGAGCAGCTCCTTGGCCTCGTGCCACGCCCGCTGACGCGAGTCGCGCAGCTGGTTGAGGTAGTTCTGCATGGTTGGTCCTTCGTTCGTGTGCCGGTGGCACATGACGGATGGGGGAGTGCCTGGTGCGTTGCGCGCGGCCAGACTGTGGGTGGTGCTGAGAACCGGGTCCGGCCGGTGCGTGTCGCGCGGCCGGCGGAACCCGGGGCGGGTGGCGGCACGGGGCCACCCGAGAACTAGACGTCGGACTCGAGGATGCGGCGGGTCCACGACACCGCCGGGTCGCCACCCCACGCCGCCCACGCCACCCGGCCCGGGCTCGGGTAGCCGGGCTCACCCGGTGAGAACCCTTCGCCCTGCTTGTCGGCCTCGTGGCGGGCCAGATAGGAGGCGATCCGCCGGATCGTGTCCAAGCTCACCGGGTCACCGTTCGCGAGCTGCGACGCCCGCCGGCGACCCACCGCGGTGAAGCCCCCACCGGCCTGCCCGTCGGCGATCCACGCCAACGCCCGACGCGCCTCCGTGCGCACCCCCTCGGGGGGACGCCACGGCTCCCGGGTCTCTAGGGGCACGGCGGCTGGCGGCGGCTCAGGAGCACCAGGCGGCGCGACCGCACCCCGAGCAGCTCGGCGGGGATCAGCCAGAACTTGCACACCGCACCGGGGGCGATCTCACCCGAGACGATCTCGCAGGCTTGCGGGCCCTCGTAGAACCAGCAGTTCGAGCACACCATCCCCTCGGCGGCGAACGGCGACTCGGCTACATAGTGGGCGCCGTCCGGGCCGATGCCCTGGTCCCACTTGCCGAACAGATCGGCGATCTCCTCGAACGTCTCGTAGAGGACCTGCTGGCGGGGAGACGCCATGTACTCGGAGTCTTCGAGGCTCATGCGTGCGGGCTCCGCTCCCGGGCCATCAGCTGGTGGCGCAACGCGACCAGCCCCGACGGGGTGACCTCGGCGACCTCGACGACCTCGACCAGGACCGGTTCGGCGTCGACCTCGCCGGGGAGGCGACCCGACCGGATCGCGTCGACGAGGACCTCGGGGCGGACCCCGGTCTTGCCGGCCAGATGCTCGACCGCCCGCACTGCGACCTCGGTGTCGAGGTAGGCGGGGAACGTCACCGGGGACACGTCACCGTTGTGGAGGCTCACCTCACGCAGGGTCCGCAGCGGGTAGCCGTCGTCGGTGCGGTCCCAGAAGTCCTCGATCACCCGGAACCCGAACGACGACTGGGTGACGTCACCCCGCTCGATCGAGACCATCAGGTCCCGGCCGTACGAGGTGTCGGGCAGCTTGACGTCGTAGGCGAGGCCCCGGTCGTCTTCCTCCATGTACAGGGTCCCCGACTTCGAGCGGCCGAGGATCAGCGACGGGTCGTGGTTGAACAGGGCGCGCACGTCGGCTTCGCCGAGCGTCTTGCGGAACGCGCCCGGCGCGATCCGCTCCACGAACCCGCCCAGGTCCTGCGACAGCCGGTTGAAGACGGCGGCATGCCCGGCGATACGGAACCCGTCGCCCTCGGCGCGGGCCTCGAAGTCAGTCGTGTAGTAGCGGCGTTCCGTGGGGCGCATGGCACTCCTCGTAGTTCTGTGTCGCCGGCACGGGCGTCGGATCAGACGAGCTCGTCGAGCTCGTCGAGAGCGGCGACGACGACCGCCGCCTGGTGGTGGCGACGCCGGTTCTCGGCGCGTGCCGCCCGGCTCCAGATGCGTTGCCGCCGGCCGGTCGACCATCCGGCGATCTCGAGGATCGTGACCGGGGCGGCGACGACGGCGGGCTGCTGGGCGACGAGCGGCTGGTGCTCGACCCGGTGGCGGGTCGCCAGCTGCGGCTGGTGGACGGTGACGAGCGTCGGGGCTGAACGGGTCACGACCCGCACACCGAACCCGCCGACCTGCCAGCGCAGGACGAGATGGTGGCTCGAGCGGGTCAGGTAGACCTGGCGGCGGGGCGCCACCCGGCGGGGAAAGATCGGCAGGCCCGCATCCGGGCTGGCCGGCTGGGCGACGCTGGCGTCGTACGCGATGCCGGTGGCGGCGCCGGTCCCGGCGTTCGCGCTGCCGGGCCCGCTGGTGGTGACCGTC
>CAIUKV010000025.1 GCA_903899845.1 uncultured Actinomycetes bacterium | reverse complement strand
GGTCGCGGCGACCTCGGCGAAGGCCCGGCGCACCGACCACTCGAGGGTCCGGCCGCCGTCGGCCTTCGGGGAGTCGTGCAGCACGCCGACGAGGATCGGGGGACCGGACATCGGCGCATCCTGGCAGATCGGCGCCGCACCGCGCGACGCTCCGGGTGGCCGGTGCCGCGCGGGCCTAGGCTCGCCGCGGCGGTGTCTGCGGACGGGGAGGGGAGCCATGGCGACGGTCGAGCACCCGGTGGGCTCGGCGACGAGAACCTCGCTCCCGACCGACCTGGCGGCCCTCGTGGCGTTCGGCCGCGACCTCATCCCGCGCGAGCGGTTCACCTCGGTCGACTTCCTCGCCCTCGAGTACGAGCGGCTCTGGCCCCGGGTCTGGCAGGTCGCGTGCCGGGTGGAGGAGATCCCGGAGCCGGGCGACTTCGTCGAGTACGTGATCGGTGACCGCTCGGCCTTCGTGGTCCGGACCGGCGCGGGCGAGGTGCGGGCGTTCCACAACACCTGCATCCACCGGGGCACCGCGCTGGCGTCGGGGTGCGGTCGCTTCCGCGGCGAGATCCGCTGCCCCTTCCACGGCTGGCGCTGGGACCTCGACGGCAACAGCACCTTCGTGCTCGACGCCCACGAGTTCCCGGCCGAGCCCGCCGCGGACCTGCGGCTGCGCGACGTGCGCTGCGAGACCTACGGCGGCTTCGTGTTCGTGAACTTCGACCCGGACGCGCCGTCCCTGGTCGGCTGGCTGGAGGAGATCCCGGGCTACTTCGACCCGTACCGGCCCGAGCGCATGTGCTTCACCAGCCACAAGACGACCGTGCTGCCGGCCAACTGGAAGGTGGTGGTCGACGCCTTCAACGAGGGCTACCACATCGCGACCACGCACCCCGAGATCCTGCGGTGGAAGGACGAGGCCGCGCTCGAGTACACGCCGCTGCGCACCCACACGCGCTACGGCGGCGCGGGCTGGCCGATGCCGAGCCGACGCCTCGGGATCCCGACCGACGAGGTCGACGAGCAGGAGCTGCTCGCCTTCAAGATCGACGACCTCATCGACAACCTGCCCGGGTACATCGGCCCCGCCGAGGCGGAGGCGCTGCGCGCCGTCGCCCGGACCCCGCTGCCCGACGGCACCACGGCGGGTGACTTCTACCTGAAGCGCCGGCGCGACGGCGCGGTGGCCCGGGGGCTCGACTGGTCCCACCTCGACGACGACCAGGTGCTCGGCGGCGACGACCTCCTGCTGTTCCCCAACTTCATCGGGCCGGTGATCGCCGGGGCGTTCTTCGGGTACCGGGTGCGGCCGAACGGGATGGACCCGCACTCGTGCATCTTCGAGCTCTGGACGCTCGAGGAGCGGGCCGAGGGCCAGCCGCACACCATGTGCGAGCGGGAGGTGTACCCGGACTGGCGGACCCACGACTGGGGCCTCGTCGTCCAGCAGGACTTCGAGAACTTCGAGGGCATCCAGCGGGGGCTGCGCAACGCCGCCGGCGGCGGGCTGCGGTGGAACCGGCGCCAGGAGTCCTGCGTCCGGCGGTTCCACGAGGTCCTCGACCGGTACCTCTTCGACGCTCCCACGTGAGCCGCGCCGACGGGTCCCGCGTCCGGATCGAGCCCCGGGGGCTCGAGGTGCAGGCCGCGCCGGGGGAGACGGTGATGGCCGCGGCGGAGCGGGCCGGCCTGCGGTGGCCGACCGTGTGCGGCGGCCAGGCCGAGTGCGGGGTGTGCGTCCTCGAGGTGCTCGCCGCGCCCGAGCCGCTCCCGCCGGCGGGGCCCGAGGAGGCGGACCGACTCGCCGGGCTCCCCGAGACGCGTCGCGATCCGGGTCGTGCGTTGCGGCTCGCGTGTCGGCTCGTCGCCGTCGACGGACTCGTCGTCGCCAAGCGCGGCGTCGTCCCCGCCGGCTGAGGCGCGGGTCCGCGCCGGGCGCCCGACCGGTTGCCATCATCGGGGGATGGCCGCCCCGGACGCCGCCCCGGACGCCTCGCCGGACGCCTCCGCCGCGCCCGACACCTCCGCCGCGCCCGAGGCCTCCACGCCCGACGCGGCGCGCCTCGAGCGCTGGGAGCGCTTCGCGCGCCCCTGGATCATCGCCGCAGCGGTGGTCCCCCTGATCGGGGTGGGCACCGGGACCGAGGGCTTCGGGGTCGGCGGGGTCACCATCGAGCTGCTGTCGTGGGCGGTGTTCGTGGTCGACCTCGTCGTGCACCTCCGGCTCCGGCGGCGGTACCTCCGCACCGGCGTCGGTCGCTTCGACCTCGCGGTCGTCCTGCTGACCTCGCCCTGGTACCTGATCCCGGGGGCGGGCGGGGGTGAGGTCGTCGCGCTCCTCCGCCTGGCCCGGCTCGCGCGGGTCCTCATGGTCGCCGCGCGGGGACCGGTGATCCGGCGGACGATCCAGCGGCTCGGCCGCCCGTTCCTCTACGCCGTGGTGGCGCTCCTCGTCAGCTCGATCATCGTGTACCGGGCCGAGGACGGGAAGGCGGGCTTCGAGACCTACGGCGACGCGCTCTGGTGGGGCGTGGTGACCATCACCACCGTGGGGTACGGCGACCTCATCCCGTCGACCCCCGTGGCGCGCTACGCGGCCACGGCGCTCATGGTGGCGGGCGTCGCGCTGCTCGGCACGATCGCCGCCTCCCTGGCCTCGCTGTTCCGGCTCGAGGACGTGGCCGACGAGAAGGCCGCGGCCGACGCCGGGGCCG
>CAIUKV010000024.1 GCA_903899845.1 uncultured Actinomycetes bacterium | reverse complement strand
CGACGCGGATCGCCGCGGCCCGCGCCGCCGGGATCGCCGACGGCGCGATCGCCGTGGACCCCGGGATCGGGTTCGGCAAGACCCTCGACCACAACCTCGACCTGCTCGCCGCGCTCGGCGCCCTCGCGGACCGGCTCGCACCGTTCCCGTTGCTCCTCGGGACGTCGCGCAAGCGCTGCATCGGCACCGTGCTCGCCGGAGTGGGCGACGAGGCCGGCGAGCCCGCGCCCGACCGCCGCGAGGAGGGCACCCTGGCCACCACCGTCTGGGGGATCGCGTGCGGGGTCCGGGTGGTGCGCGTGCACGACGCCCGGGCGGCGGCGCAGGCGATCCGGTGGTGCACCCGGGCCGACCGGTCGGTGGCGGCATGAGGGGTCGGTGGGCCCAGGGGCTCGAGCCGCGGGGCTTCACCTGGATCGTCAAGGACCGGCTCGCGGCGTCGGAGCGTCCCGGTGGGTTCGCGCGCAACCACCGGAAGGTGCGCCGCCAGGAGGAGCTGATCTGGCTCGCGGGCAACGGCTTCACCCGGGTGCTGTCGCTGCTCGACTCGTCCCACAACCTCCACGCGTACGACGAGGCGGGCATCCGCTACGAGCACGTCCCGCTCGGTCGCCGGGAGGACTGGCCCGAGCAGCTGCGCCGGACCTACGAGCTGCTCACCGAGTGGCTGGCACTTCCCGACGAGCGCGTGCTCGTGCACCACGAGGAGTTCGGCGAGCGGCTGCTCGGTGTGCTCGCCGGCTTCCTCCTCTACGCGTTCCCCGAGGTCTTCACCACGGGTCCCGACGCGGCGGTGGCGATCGAGCGCATCACGGGCCGCCAGCTCGGTGCGGCGGGTCGCGAGATCGTCGCGGTGACCGTCGATGCGGGCATCGTCGGGCGGGCGTGAGGCCCCCGTGGACCGGATCCTCATCACCGGGTTGCGCGAGGTGGGCGTGCACGGCGTGCTGCCCGAGGAGAAGGTGCGGGCCCAGCCGTTCGAGGTCGACGTGGAGCTCGCCGTCGACCTCCGGGCGGCGGGCGCGAGCGACGCGCTCGACGACACGGTCGACTACGGCGCGCTCTGCGAGGCCATCCGTGCGGTCGTCGCCACCGAGCACCACGAGCTGCTCGAGCGCATGGCCACCCGCATCGCCGACCTCTGTCGTGCCGATCCCCGGGTGACCGGGGTGGCGGTCACGGTGCGCAAGCTGCGGCCGCCGGTGCCGGTGGCGGTCGGGCACGTCGCGGTGCGCATCGAGCGGTGACCGCGCCGGGGAGCGTCCGGGCGTACCTCTCGATCGGGTCGAACCTCGGCGACCGCCTGGGGCACCTCCAGGGGGCCGTCACCGGGCTCGGCGCGGTGCCCGGGATCACGGTGGTCGCGGTCTCCCCGGTGTTCGAGACCGACCCGGTCGGACCCGACCAGCCCGACTACCTCAACGCGGCGGTGGCGGTGGAGACCACGCTCACCCCCCGGGCCCTGCTCGCCGCCGCCCAGGCCCAGGAGGCCGCCGCCGCCCGGGTCCGGGCCGAGCGGTGGGGCCCCCGGACCCTCGACGTCGACATCGTCACCTTCGGCGACCAGGTGGTCGACGAGCCCGACCTGCAGATCCCGCACCCCCGCTGGGCCGAGCGGGACTTCGTGCTCGCCCCCCTCGCCGCCCTCGGGCACCCGGCGGTGGTCCCGCGCGACTGGATCGGGGTCCGGCCGACCGGCCTAACATTGACATCCTGATCGACCGGACGATCGACCGGCACCCCGAGCGGGCCGGAACGGGCGGCCCGGAGCGATCGGGCCGGTGCAACCGGTCCGGAGCCGGCAGAGAGGAATCGGAGCGGTCACGATGCCCGGCATCCCGCGCACCTTCGCGGTCGTCGGCCCCGGGCGGGCCGGATCGTCGCTGGCGCTGGCGCTGCGCGCCGGTGGCTGGACGGCCGTCGCCGTCGCCGGTCGGGCACCCGACGCGCCCGCCGTCCGCGGTCTGGCCGAGCGGCTGGGGTGCGCGACCGCCGCCGTCGCCGAGGTCGGCGTCGGCGCCGCCCT
>CAIUKV010000023.1 GCA_903899845.1 uncultured Actinomycetes bacterium | reverse complement strand
GGGGGATTCCATGTTCCGTACACCGTTCCGCCTGCTGGCGGGAGTGGTGCTCGTCGGGCTGATCGGGGCGACCATGGTCGCCCCGGCCGGCGCGGCAGCCCGCACCCAGGCGCAGCAGGGGGTCACCGACGACGAGATCACCGTCGTCGCCATCGTCTCCGACCTCGACGGGCTCCGCAACCGCGGCTTCCAGCTCGGGGCCAAGCTGACCACCGGCAACCTGCTGAAGCGCTGGCAGGGCTACGCCGACAGCTTCTGCAAGCAGGCGGCCGCCGACGGCGTCAAGGGCGTGAAGGTCTCCGGCAACAGCTGCACGATCAACGGCCGCAAGGTCGTGGTCAAGCCTGCGGTGTGGGACCCGGTCGACGCGACCACCTTCGACAAGGCGTGCATCCAGGCCACCCAGGACAACAAGCCCCTCGTGGTGGTCCAGGGCAACGGCTTCCGCCAGAGCTCGATCGGGTGCATCACCGTCGACAACAAGACCCCGTTCTTCTTCGGGGAGTCGGTCTACGCCGCGCTGAACAAGGCGTCGGGCAACCGGCTGCTGACGCTCGGGGTCGAGGCCGAGGACAACGCCAAGGCCACCGTGGCGCTGATCAAGAAGACCGAGTACATCCCCGACACCGCCAAGATCTGCATCCTCGGGGGCAACGAGCCCGGCCTGAAGGCCGCGGCCGACGCCCTCGAGAAGGACCTCAAGGCGGCGAAGTACACGGTGAGCCAGCGGGTCGACGTCAACACCCTGAACGCGGACCCGACCGCCCAGAACCGTGAGTCGGCCGCGGCCGTCGCCACCTTCAAGTCGGCGGGCTGCGACACCGCGTTCGTGGTCATCCCGTTCACTGCGAGCCAGGGCTACTACCAGGAGTCCCAGCGCTCCAACGCCGGGTTCAAGACCCTGATCTTCGACGCGGCCACCTCGCTGTGCACCCAGTTCGGTGCGTCGCGGACCCCGGCCGAGGTCGCGGGGGCCCCGTGCGTGACCACCTGGGACACCCGGGCGGTGCCGGCCAAGAACGCGATCAAGGCCGACAACGCGTTCGAGAAGCAGTGCCGGGCCGACTTCGACGCCTTCATGGGCGGCAAGAGCCTGCCGGGCGTCCCCGCCGGTGACGTCACCGCCGGTGGCGTGACCTACAGCGAGGACTTCGCTCCGGGCGAGTGCACCATCATGAGCATCCTCATCCCGGCCATCGCCAAGGCGGGCAAGAACGTGACCTGGAACAAGGTCTACAACCAGGTCATCGCCAGCGGCAAGGGCCCGGCGGCGTACATGTCCAACGGTGAGGGCCAGTTCGCGAAGGGCAAGCAGTACTACGCGAACCAGATCCACGTGCAGACCCTCAACACGGCCAACGCCAACACGCCGAAGGACGCCAACGGCCTCTTCAACGGCAACCCGGCTCCGGTCAACGCCTGGGTCCCGCAGTTGATCGACGGCCAGGAGTGGTTCCCGGTCAAGTCGAACTAGCGATCCGCTTCGGCCTCGCGGTCGACGCTCGAGGGGGCGCCTCCGGGCGCCCCCTCGTCGCGTCCGGGCCCGGCTCGCCGCCCGGGCGCAGCCCCGGTTCGGAGCCTGACGGGTGCGTCAGGCCCCGCTGGTAGGTTGCGCCGCGGGCAGCACGCACCGGCGCGACGGGGGGAGACGGGTGGATCGGGAGCGGGAACTCCGCCGGGCCGGTTGGCGGCTCGTCGGGTCGGCGTCCCGGGCCCACCGGGGCTGGGTCGCCACCGCCTACCTCGCCGCCCTGTGCTGGACCGGCACCAAGATCACGATCCCGCTCCTCGCCGCCGCCGCGATCGACCAGGGGATCCTCGCCGACGACACCGGTGCGCTGGTGCGCTACGTCGGCCTCATGCTCGCGGTCGGCGCGTTCCAGGCGCTGGTGAGCGGCCTGCGCCGCCACGGCGCCTTCCGGCTCGCCTTCCACGTGGAGACCGACCTGCGCCAGCGGCTGTTCGCGCACCTCCAGCGCCTGCCCTTCGCGTACCACGACCGGGCCCAGACCGGGCAGCTCATGGCCCGGGCCGGCACCGACATCCAGATGGTGCGGGAGTGGCTCATGCTCGCGCCCCTGGCCGCGGCGAGCCTGATGATCCTCGTCGGCATCGCGGTGGTGATGCTGACCCAGTCCGTGATGCTCGCCGTGCTCGCGCTGGGCTCCCTGCCCCTGCTCAGCGTCGCCGCGATGCGCTACTCGCGCCGGCTCGGGCCCATCAGCTACCAGCTCCAGCAGGAGCTCGCCGAGCTGTCGGGGGTGGTCGAGGAGACGGTGTCGGGGATCCGCGTGGTGAAGGGGTTCGGGGCGGAGCGGCTCCAGCAGCGCCGGCTCGCGGTCGAGGCCGATGCGGTCCAGGACCGGGCCCTCGCCTCGGCCCGCCTGCGCTCGGGGTTCCTGCCCCTCGTGGACTTCCTCCCCGCGGTCGCGCTGATCATGATCCTCTGGTACGGCGGGCGGCTGGTCGTCGACGGCCGGATGGAGATCGGCCAGCTCGTCGCGTTCAACTCCTACATCCTCATGCTGGTCTGGCCCCTGCGCATGAGCGGGATGATGGTGGCGATGTCCTCGCGGATGTCGACGTCGGCCGGACGGGTGCACGAGGTGCTCGCCACCGACCCGGTCATCGCCGATCCGCCCCGGGGGGTCCCCCTGCCCGCCGGGGGTGGCGAGGTGCGCTTCGAGTCGGTGGCCTTCGGGTACCGCCCCGGGTCCCCGGTGCTCGCCGGCTTCGACCTCCACGTGCGACCCGGGGAAGCCGTCGCCCTCGTGGGGCCCACCGCCGCGGGGAAGTCGACCGTCGCCCGGCTCCTGCCCCGCTTCTACGACGTGGACGCGGGTCGGATCCTCCTCGACGGGGTCGACGTGCGCACGCTGCGCCTCGCCGACCTTCGCGGCGCCGTGGGCATGGTGTTCGAGGACACGTTCCTCTTCTCCGACACCGTGCGGGCCAACATCGCCCTCGCCGACCCGGAGGCCCCGATCGCCGCCGTGCGCCGGGCCGCCCGCCTGGCCGGGGCCGAGGACTTCGTCGACGACCTGCCCGAGGGGTTCGAGACCGTCATCGGCGAGCACGGGTTCTCGCTCTCCGGTGGGCAGCGCCAGCGCATCGCCATCGCCCGGGCCGTGCTCGCCGACCCCCGGGTCCTGATCCTCGACGACGCCACGTCGGCGGTCGACCCGAGCAAGGAGCACGAGATCCGGGCCGCCCTCCGCGAGGTCATGGAGGGCCGGACCACGATCATCATCGCCCACCGGCCCGCGACCATCGCCCTCGCCGACCGGGTCGTCCTCGTCGACGAGGGCCGGGTGGTCGCCGAGGGGACCCACGCCGAGCTGGTGCGCACGAGCGACCGCTACCGCGACGTGCTCGCCCACGCCGAGGATCACGTCCCCGCCGACGACCCCGCGCCCGCCCCGAGGCCCCGATGAGCTTCTCCGGCGCCCGCACGGCCACCGAGGAGACCCTCGACCGCGAGCAGGCGAAGCAGGTCCTGCGCCGCCTCGGGACCATGCTCCGTCCCTACCGCCGCCCGATCGCCGGGGCCGTCGCCATCCTCGCGGTCCAGACCGGGTGCCTGCTCGCCGGGCCCCTCCTCGTCCGGCGCGGGATCGACCGGGGCATCCGGGCGAGCGACGGCGGCGCCCTGAACCGGACGGTGCTGCTCTACGTGCTCGTCGCGCTCCTGGCCTTCGTCCTCGGGCGCTTCGCCATCGTCGTGGTGGCCCGGGTCGGCGAGCAGTTCCTGCGCGACCTGCGGGTCCGGGTCTTCGACCACCTCACCCGCCTCGGCCTCGACTTCTTCGAGCGCGAGAAGACCGGTCGCCTCGTCGCCCGGATGACCTCCGACGTCGACGCCATGCAGGAGCTCGTGCAGATGGGCCTCACCGCCCTGGTGCAGAACGTGCTGCTCTTCGTCGGCGCGCTGACCGCGATCCTCCTGCTCAGCTGGGAGCTCGCGCTCTGCATCCTCGTCCTCGTCCCGCCCCTGGTGCTCGGGACCCGCTGGTTCCGCCGCCGGGCCAACCGGGCCTACCTCGAGGTCCGTGAGCGCATCGGGCACAACCTGGCCACGCTCCAGGAGGGCCTCGCCGGCGTCCGGGTGGTGCAGGCCTACGGCCAGGAGGCGGCGTTCTCCGGGCGGTTCGAGGAGACCAACGAGGCGCTCCACACCGCGAACCGCGCCACCTCGCGCATCACCGTGCGGTACTTCGTGTTCGTGGAGTACCTCGGCGTCGTCGGGGTCGCGGTGATCGTCGGCGTCGGCGGGTGGTTCACCGAGCAGGGCATCGTCACCGTGGGGACGGTGGCGGCCTTCGTCCTCTACCTCAACAGCCTGTTCGAGCCGGTGCAGCAGCTGGGCCAGATCTACAACACGGTCCAGTCGGCCGGCGCGGCCCTCAACAAGCTCTTCGGGCTGCTCGACACCCGTCCGTCGATCGCCGCGTCACCGGGTGCGGTGGAGCTGCCGCCGTCCGGTGCGATCACGGTCGACGGGGTCTCGTTCGGCTACGGCCGCGACCTGGTGCTGCGCGACGTGAGCCTCGAGCTCGCGGCGGGAGAGCGACTGGCCCTGGTCGGCCCGACCGGCGCGGGCAAGTCGACGCTGGCCAAGCTGATCGCCCGCTTCTACGACCCCCGGTCGGGCTCGATCGCGTTCGCCGGGATCGACCTCCGGGACGCCACCCTCGAGTCGCTCCGGCGTCGGGTGGTGGTCGTGCCCCAGGAGGGCTACCTGTTCCACGGCACGATCCGCGACAACGTGCGGGTGGGGCGACCCGACGCGACCGACGCCGAGGTCGAGGAGGCGCTCGCCCGCCTCGGCGTGCTCGAGCGCTTCACCGCGTTGCCGGATGGCCTCGCCACCGAGGTGCGCGAGCGGGGCTCGCGCCTCTCGGCCGGAGAGCGCCAGCTGGTGTCGCTGGCCCGGGCGGCGTTGGCCGACCCGGCGGTGCTGATCCTCGACGAGGCGACCTCCAACCTCGACCCGGGCACCGAGCAGGCGGTGGAGCTCGCGCTCGAGCGCCTCACCGCGCACCGCACCGTCGTGGTGGTGGCGCACCGGCTGTCCACCGCGGCGCGCGCCGACCGGGTGGCGGTGGTCGACGCCGGACGGCTGCTGGAGCTCGGCACCCACGCCGAGCTGGTGCGACGCGAGGGTCGCTACGCCGCGCTGTTCGCGGCGTGGTCGTCCAGCACCGTGCGCACGTAGGTCGACGGGCCTGCCCGCGCGCCTGCCCGCGCGACCGCGGGCGCGGCGACGCTGCCGGGTCAGGCGACCGGCGCGGGCGGCGCCAGCTCCACCACCGGCTCGAGGCGGTGGGCGACCCGGCGCAGGGTGGGGAGCAGCGCGCCGCCGGTCACCAGGATGAGCACCGCGTTGCCGAGAGCGCCCGCGGCGTCCCAGGCGAACGACGTGGCCACGTAGTACGCCCAGTAGTGCTCGAGCGTGCGGGTGAGGCCGAGCCCGGGGCGCCACTGCGTGGGACCGTCGCCGGGGAGGAACGGCCACGACCACAGGTTCATGACCGCCCCGTAGGCGAAGCCCCAGACCCAGCCGTACGCGGCCAGCGCCACCACTTCCCCCCGGCGGCCGAGGCGGCGGGCGACCGGGTCGAACGCCCCGGCCCCGGCGCCCATGGCCCCGAGGGCGAGCATCTGGAACGGCAGCCACGGGCCGATCCCCCCGGTGACCACGGCCGAGACCGCCATCGCGCTGACCCCGAGGAGCAGCCCGAAGCGCGCGCCGAAGGCGGCGCCGGCCAGCACCACGAGGAAGAAGATCCCGGCGTTGTTCCCGGGCAGGTCCACGAGGCGCAGGAGCCCCGACGCGGCCGAGAGCACGCCGAGGACGGCGACCGTCGCCCCGTTCATCGTGCCCCGCCGGACCTCGAGCGTGATCGCCGCCACCACGAGCCCACCCACCAGGGCGGCCCACAGGGGGGCGTCGGCGGCGTGGGCCCGGGCCGGCAGCGCCTCGGCCGGGATCCAGAACGGGTAGAGGAACGCGGCGACGCCCACCACGGCCACGAGCACGTAGACCAGTGCGGGTCGGGCCCGGGTCACCGGGCACCGCCGGTGGCGAGGGCCGTCGCGACCTCGTCGACGGTGCAGAACGGAGGGAGCACCCGCAGCACCTGGGGGGCGAACAACGACCCGGCCAGCACGGTCCGGGCGGGACCCGACGCGACGACGTCGCCGTCGCCGAGCACGACGACCGACGTGGCGCACCGGGCGGCGAGCTCGATGTCGTGGGTGGCCAGGACGACGGCGCCGCCCGCCCGGGCGTGGGTGACGACGGCGTCGTGCAGCGCCTCCCGCGACGCGGCGTCCATGCCCCGGGTCGGCTCGTCGAGCAGCAGCACCGGGGCGCCGCCGACCGCGACCGCGGCGATCGCGACCCGCTGACGCTCGCCGCCGGAGAGGCTGCGGGGGTGCCGGTCCGCGAGCGCGGTCAGCCCGAGGGCGTCGAGCCACCGGTCGACGGCCGCTGGATCGGGTCGGCGCAGGAGCCGGAGCGTCTCGGCCACCTCGCGGCGCACCGTGGGAGCGAACAGCAGTGCGTTGGGATCCTGGGGGACGCAGCCCACCGCCGCGCTCGTGGTGACCGAGCCCCGGGCCGGTGGGTCGAGCCCGGCCAGGGCCCGCAGGAGCGTGGTCTTGCCCGCGCCGTTGCGGCCGAACAGGGCGACGACCTCGCCGGCCCGCACGTCGAGGTCGACGCCGTGCAGCACCGGGCGCCCGCCCCGTTCGACCCGCAGGCCCTCGGCCCGCACCAGGCTCGGGCCCGGCACCGGGGCGTCGCCGTGCCCATCGCCGTGGGCGCGGTCGTCGGCGAGCGCGGGCACGGGGAGCCCGGCCGGGTCGGCGGCCCGGGCCCGGGCCTCGCGCACGGTGAGGGGCGGGGGGTCCCAGCCCAGGAGCCGACCGAGGCGGGTCACGCTCGGCGCGCCCGGGTAGTCGGCGAGGAGGGGGCCGGGCCGGCCGGTGCCGACGACGCGTCCGTCGTCGACGCGCACCGCGTGGTGCGCGATCGCGGCGGCGCGCTCGAGCCGGTGCTCGGCCAGCAGGACCGTGGTCCCGAGGTCGGCGTTGAGCCGCACGAGCGCCGCGAGCACGTCGTCGGCGCCCTGGGGGTCGAGCTGCGAGGTGGGCTCGTCGCACACGATCGCGGCGGGCGCGGCCGCGAGCACGCCCGCGATCGCCGCCCGTTGGCGCTCACCGCCCGAGAGCGAGCTCGGGGACCGGCCCCGGAGGTGCGCGATCCCGAGGGCGTCGAGGGCCTCCTCCACCCGGCGGCGCATGGTCACGTCGGACTGGCCCAGGTTCTCGAGCACGAACGCGACGTCGTGCTCCACCCGGTCGACGACGAACTGGGCCTCGGGGTCCTGGGCCACGAAGCCGATGACGTCGGCGAGCGCGCGGGGGGCGTGGGTCCGGGTGTCGCGGCCGAACGTGACGACCGAACCGGCGAAGCGGCCGCCCGACGCGTGGGGGACGAGCCCGTTGGCCGCGCGCAGCAGCGTGCTCTTCCCGGATCCGGACGGGCCGACCACGAGCACGACGTCACCCGTGGGGACGGTCAGGTCCACGCCGCGCAGCGCGTCGGGCCCGTCCGGGTAGCCGAAGCGGACGTCGCGGTACGTGATCGCGCTCACGCGGGCACCACCGGGCCGGCTGCGGGCCTCACCGCCGCCGCCGGGTCGTGGGTCGGCGCCGGCGCCGGTCGCCGCACGAGCGGTGCGGCGAGCAGCGCCAGCGCGAGCACGGCGGGGAGCGACAGCGCGGGCCACCGGAGCGGGCTCGCCGCCCAGGCCAGGCGGTCGTCGCCGGCCAGGGCGAGCCCGGCGAGCGCGACCGGGGCCAGCGCCACGACCGCGATCAACCCGCCGTCGGCCCGGGTCAGCCGCCGGGGCCGGTACCGGGCCCGGCGCGATCCCCGTGAGGCCAGCGCGATCGCGCCCACCACGGCCCCGGTGCCGACGCCGATGCACACGAGGGCCGGGGTCGACTCGCCCGCGACCAGCGCCACGAAGGCACCACCCAGCGCGGCGAGGCCGGCGGCGCCGCACCACGCGGCGGCGCGCTCGCCCGGGGTGGACCCGCCGCGCGCGAACCCGCGGGAGTCCATCGACTCGCCCAGCGTGATCGCGTGCTCGAGTCCCCGTTCCAGGACGGGGACGATCTGGCGCACCAGGCGCCCCCGCCGGACCGGGCGCCCCCCGGTCCGGAGGCGGTCGGCCTCACGCACGTCGTGGATCGCCCTGATCGTGGTGGGCACGAAGGCCACGCCCACGGCGACGACGAGGCCGAGCTCGTGGAACGCCCGGGGCAGTCCCTGGACGAGCTCGTGGTGGGCGATGACGGCGTTGGCCGCCGCGAACACCGCGACGATCCCCACGATCACGAACGCCTCGTACGCGGCCTGGGCCACCACCGGCGCCTCGATCGTGCTGCCGACGGTGAACCCGCCGAGCCAGTCGGGCAGCGTCGCGCCGGGCAGGGTCACCAGCACGTCGGGCCCACCGTGCGTGGTGAGGGCGGTGAGCGCGACCCGCAGCACGGCGAAGACCAGCGCCAGGCCGACGAGCACCGGGTAGGCCCGGGCGTAGGGGGAGTCGCCGCCGAACACCGCGACCATGAGCGTGGCGAGCGCGATCACCAGCGCGACGTACAGCGGGCTCGGGGCGAGCTGCAGCGCTGCGGTCGCAGCCACCGCCCAGGCCAGCCAAGCGGCCGCGTGCCACGGGCGCGCCGCGTCCCCGTGCACGTCGGTCAGCCGCTCGGAGCCGCCGTAGCCCGGTCCTTGCGCGACGCCCATCCCCCTCCTAGTGTGGGCGGCGACCGTGGTCGCACGCAGCCCGGATGTTGCGTGTGGTCCCCGGATGCGATCCCGTCGTCGGGAGACGACCGGTGAGGATCCGGGGGCGGGGGAAGTCGGTGCGAGACCGACGCTGACCCGCAACTGTGAGCGGCACTGCGAGCCTCCGAGCCCGCACTCCGTGAGCCAGGTTACCCACCGCAGTCCGCCGGACCACCGGCGCTCCCACCGGAGAGCAGCGGCACCGTCGCTGCGGACACGGCCCTCGTGGTCAGGGGCCGACGGAGGACATCGTGTTGCGACGCTCGTTCGTCGCGGCTGCAGTCGCGCTGACTGCGGTCGCGACCTCGGCATTCTCCCCGGCCGGCGCGGTCACCCCGCCGGTCGCCGCGGCCGCCGACCGCGCGGCCGACTGGCTGGAGTCCCAGCAGCAGCCGGACGGGGGCTTCGAGCTGGCCGGGTTCCCCGGGTTCGAGACCTCCGACGCGGTGCTCGCCATCGCCATGGCTGCCCAGACCGGCGCGGCGTGGAGCACGAGCGAGGCGCTCGCCGCGATCGAGGCGCTCGCCTACGGCGGCCCGGGCGGCCCCACCCCGATCGACGCGCTCGACGCCTGGGTGACCGGTGGGCTCGACGCCGGCAAGGCCGCAAAGCTGGTGCTCCTCGTGATCGAGCCGCTCGGGCTCGACCCCGGCGACTTCGGCCCGTCGCACACCGACGTCTTCTCGATCCTCTATCCGTCGGGGACCTGCGCCGGGGGTCCCGATCTCAGCGGCACCTACTTCTACGAGAAGCTGTCGCTCGGGCTGGCCACGAAGCTCCTGTGCGGGGCGGTGGACCCGGCGGTCGTGTCCCTGGTCCGGGCCGCTCAGCGTCCCGACGGCGGGTGGAACAACCTCGGGGACCCGACCCTGACCACCGACCTCGGCGACGAGGTCGACGTCACCTCCATCGCCACGCAGGTGCTGATCGCGTCGGGCGCGGCCTGGGACGACCTCGCGGTGCTCCGGGCCCTCGGGTACCTCGCGACCATGCAGGACCCGACCGGGGCGTTCCGGTCGTACGGCGAGGCCGACCCCAACGCGACGGCCATGGCGATGCTGGTGATCACCGCGGCCGGGTTCGACCCGACGGTGTCGTGCTGGCGCGACACCGCCGTGCCGGCGCGCGTCGGCACGCCCTACGGCGATCCCGAGGCGTGGTCGCTCGGCCGGCAGCAGCCCGACGGCCGGGTGGTCAGCCCGAACGACGGCTACGGCGTGAACTCGTTCTCGACGTCCCAGTCGGTGCAGGGGTGGCTGCGCACCTGGGTCCCCATCACGCGGGCGACCGGCGCGCCCGACTGTCGTGCCGTCCCGGATCCCGACCCGGTCGTCCCCGTGCCCCGGTTCACGGGGTGATGCGCCCGTGACGCCGCGTGGGCGCCGCCTCGCCGCGCTGCTCGCCATGGCGTGCGCCGCGGTGGGGGTGGGCGCGTCCGTCGACGTGCGCCCCGTCGCGGCGGCGTCGAGCCGGGCGGTGGTGATCGTCGACACCGGGTCGGCCACCTACACCCGGGTGATCACGTTCAGCGGCACCGTCAGCGGGTACGAGGCGCTCGCGTTGGCCGGCGCCGACCCGGTGACCTACGGGTACGCGGGCCAGGGCGCGGCGATCTGCCGCCTGTTCGGGGTGGGCAACGATCCCGGGGGGAACTCGTGCCTGGGGACCCCCGACGATCCGAAGTACTGGGCGTACCACCGGGTCCCGGCCGGGGCCGAGGGGTGGCAGTACTCACGGGCGGGCGCGGGGGCGACCCGGATCGGCGACGGCGACGTCGAGGGTTGGCGCTTCGGGATCGGCGTGGCGCCGGGCTTCCGGTCGTTCTGCTCGGTCGCGACCTGCGAGCCGCC
>CAIUKV010000022.1 GCA_903899845.1 uncultured Actinomycetes bacterium | reverse complement strand
TCCAGCGGTGGCGCTACGCCCGGCCGGTCTCGCTCCACCCCGAGCCGTGCCTGGCCCTCGACGGCGACGCTCCGCTGGTGTGCGCCGGGGACGCCTTCGGGGGCGCGAAGGTCGAGGGGGCCCAACGCTCGGGCGTCGCCGCCGCGGCGGCCGTCGCGACCGCGCTCGGTCGCGACGCCGACCCCGCAGCGACGAGCAGCCGGGCCACGCCGTTGCGTGCCGCTGCGGCCCCACAGAGTGGGACGGGGCCGTGAGCACGAGCTGGAACTTCGCCGACCTGTGGGAGACGATCGCCGGGCTCCAACCCGAGCGGCCGGCGGTGATCCGTGGTGACCGCGTCGTCACCTGGTCGGAGTGGGAGGCACGGTCCGACGCCCTCGCCGCCCGGCTCCTCGACCGCGGGCTCGAGCCCGGCGCCCGGGTCGCGCAGTACCTCATGAACTCGGTCGAGTACCTCGAGGCGCTGTTCGCGTCGTTCAAGGCGGCGCTGGTGCCGGTGAACACCAACTACCGGTACATCGCCGACGAGCTCGTCCACCTCTGGACCGACTCGGGCGCCGAGGCCGTCGTGTTCCACGGCTCGTTCGCCGGGAACATCGAGGCGATCCGGGCCCGGGTCCCCGCGGTGCGCCTGTGGCTCTGGGTCGACGACGACGCCGGCCCGTGCCCCGACCGGGCCGAGCCCTACGAAGCGGTTGCCTCGAGCGGCCGCCGACGCTCCGCCGACGCCCCCCGCCGGTCGGGCGACGACCTCTACCTCCAGTAGACCGGCGGGACGACGGGACTGCCCAAGGGCGTCATGTGGCGACAGGACGACCTCCTGTGCCTGCTCAACCGGACCGCGCCGTCGAGCTACGTGCTCGACGACGGGATCGCCGGCGTCGCCGCGGCACTCGCCGCCGCCGGGGACGACCGACCCCGGGGGCATCCGGCCCCGCCGCTCATGCACGCGACCGGCGCGTTCAGCTCCTTCGGGGTCCTCGACTCGGGCGGTGTGGTCGTGCTGACGGTCGATCCGCGCTTCGAGCCGGTCGCCCTGCTCGACCTGGTCGACGCGCAGCGCATCACCAACGTGGCCATCGTCGGTGACGTCTTCGCGCGGCCGTTGCTCGACGCGCTCGACGCGGAGCCGGGCCCGTGGGACATCTCGTCGTTGCGGGTGATGCTGTCGTCCGGGGTGATGTGGTCCGCCAAGGTCAAGGAGGGACTCCTGCGCCACGCCCCCGACCTCACCTGCGTGGACACGCTCAGCTCGTCGGAGGCGTTGGGGCTGGCCCGGTCGATCTCGTCCAGGAACGGGACGACCCGGACCGCCGGGTTCACCCTCGGTCCCGACGCCCAGGTGATCCGCGAGGACGGCACGCCGGTCGAGCCCGGATCGGGTGAGATCGGGCTCATCGCGCTGGCCGGCCGGTCGCCGATCGGCTACTTCAACGATCCGGTGAAGTCGGCGTCGACGTTCCGGGTCATCGACGGCCGCCGGTGGACGACACCGGGCGACCACGCGACCGTCGACGCCGACGGCGCCGTGACCTTCCTCGGCCGGGGGTCGGGCTGCATCAACACCGGAGGCGAGAAGGTCTTCCCCGAGGAGGTCGAGGAGGCGCTCAAGACGCACCCCGCGGTGCGCGACGCCGTCGTGGTGGGCGCGCCGCACGACCGGTTCGGCCAGCAGGTCGTGGCGTTCGTGGAGCCCGAGCCCGGCGTGCCCGTGGATCCCGAGGCGCTGGGCGAGCACGTCCGGACCCGCCTCGCCGGCTACAAGGTGCCCCGCGTCGTCGAGCTGGTCCCGTCGATCGGCCGAGCCGCGAACGGCAAGGTCGACCAGGCCCGGTGGAAGGCCGCCGCGGCGGACCTGGTCGCCCGCTGACCGGGCGGCGTTCCGATCGCGCTCAGGACTTGGTGATCGTAACGACGATCTCGACGAATCGGTCCGAGTCCTGTTTCCGCTCCACGGAGGCGTACCAATTCGTCATGTAATACGCCAGAAAGCCCCCGATGATCTCCGTGTCGCCGACGCTCAGGGCCGAAACCACGCAGGGGTGCTTGGACGAGTACGAAGGGGTTGGGCACATGCCGATCGTCGGGCGCTGGACGGTGGGGTTTTTCGGGAAGAACTGTCCGACCCACGTGGTGCCCGACAAGATCTTGGCGTTGACATACCTGTTGGAATCGGCGGCATTGGCTTCCGACGAGCCGCACACGTAGTCGTTGCCCTGCGGGACGTCGAACGGCCCGTCCCCGTTGCCCGCGGTGTTGTGGGTGAACTCGACCCGCAAGTCTGGAAGCGTCGTGTTGAAGCAGATCCGCTCGCCCCGCGACCGGTCGAAGAAGGCCTGACGGTCGGGCTTCGAGCGACCCGTCGACTCCGACGAGCTCGAACCCCCGCACGACCCGAGGGCGACCGCCACCAGGCCGATGGCGACCAGGCTCGTGATGCTCTTGCGCGGCAGGCTGCGTCGGCTCGACATGAGGCTGCACCCTATCGGCTGGCGGCGACGGGTGGACCGCGGTCGGACAGTGGAATCAGCGCGCTCGGAGGGATTCGAACCCCCAACCTTCTGATCCGTAGTCAGATGCTCTATCCATTGAGCTACGAGCGCTGGTGGACACGAGAGTCTAGGGCGCAGCCCCGCCCCGGGGTCACTTCGTGGTGGTGAGGCGCTCCACCTTGCCCCCGTTGACCCGGCCGACCGGGCGGTACTGGTCCCCGTTGATCCCGAAGATCGTGAACACCGGCGCCTTGGCCTCGCCCCGTCGGTCGAAGGCGATCTGCTGGGAGACGCCCTGGTACTGCACGTCGTCGAGCCAGGCGTTCAGCTCGGCCCGGGTCGTGGCACCGTCGTCGATCCCCTGGAGCAGCAGCCGGGTCGCGTCGTAGGCCTCGAACGAGAAGTACGTGGGCAGGACGCCGTAGCGGTCCACGTACCGGGACGAGAACCGCTCCTGGGGCGCGCTCACCGCCACCACCACGCACGCGCACCCGATCGCGATCTTCGGGTTCTGGGAACCGCTCGCCACCGAGGCGAGGAACTTCCCGTCGAGCATCCCGTCACCCCCGGCGAACGGCACTGCGATGCCGGCGTCGCTGAGCTGGCGCTCGAACGGCACGCCCGAGTCGGACAGCCCACCGAAGAACACCGCGTCGACGTTGGCGCCGGCGATCTTGCGGACGGTCACCGAGTGGTCGGTCGACGCCGGATCGATCGCCGAGCGCTCGGCCACCGTCACCCCGTCCTTGGTGAGCTGCGCGTTCACGAGGTCGGCGACCTTCTTGCCGTAGAGCGTGCCGTCGTCGATGACCGCGACCCGCTTGACCCCGTACTCCCCGGTCATCCAGCTCGCGACGGCGCCGGCGAGCAACGCGTCGGTTCCGACGATCCGGTGGAACACCGCCCGCCGCTTCTTCGACAGATCGGGATTGGTCGCACTCGGCGTCACCATCGGCAGGTCGGCCTTGGCCAGCAGCGGCAGCACGGCCAGGGTCTCCCCCGAGTACACGGGGCCGACGACCCCGATGACCTGGGGATCCTCGGTCACCTCGGCGATGCGGTCGAGCGCGACCACAGGGTCGCCCCGGGTGTCCAAGGTGACCAGGCCCACCGGGCACCGGTCCTTGTCGGCGTTGTGCTCACCCAGCGCGATCCGGGTGCTGAGCAGCAGCGGCTCGCCCGACGACGCGTTCGAGCCGGACAGCGCGCCGACGAACGCCAGCGCGATCGGCGGGCACTCCTCGGCGCCGCTCGCGCCCGGGCCCCCGACGCTCGCAGGCGCGACGAGCGCCAGCGCGCCGACGACGGCACCGACCGCGACCATCCGACGGAGGCGCCTCACTCGTCCTGCCCCTTCACCCGCTCGCGCATCGTTGCCGCCTTCGTCTGGAGGTCGCGGAAGAAGTCGCTGTCGGTGACCTCCTCCACCGAGCGGCGCCGGCGCTCCTGGTCGATCTCGACCCGCAGGGCCTTGACCTGCTCGCGCAGGCGCTGCTCACGGATCGCCACCTGCTCGGCCATCTTGGCGAACACGCGGGCCAGCCGGCCGATGTCGTCGTGGGACTTCGCCACCTCGGCCAGAGCGGTCTCGGGCACCGGCTGCTCGGCCTCGACCGCCAGGGCCGCAGTGGTGAGCACCCGCACCCGCCGCGACAGGCGCCGAGCCAGGATCACGGCGACGGCCACCGCGATCAACCCGACCACGACCAGGAACGCGTTGGTGGTCGCGGCGAGGTCGTCGATCGGGCCGAAGAAGCGGTCCCGGGGCTGGAGCACGACGACCGCCGCGCCGGTGGACGTGGTGTCGTAGGCGGCGATCTGACGACCCCGGTCGCGCAGCTCGGCGTCGGAGACCGTGCCCGACGGCTCCTCGGCCAGGGCGGACTGCACCGAGCCGAGCCCGATCTCGCGCAACGACCGGCCGACGAGGCGGCTGTCGCGGGCCACCACCACGATGCCGTCGGAGTTCACGAGGAGGCGCTGGTCGCCCGACGCGTTCGCGGCGGTGGCGATGGCCTCGGCGAGGTCCTCGCCCCGCACCTCGATCGCCACCACCCCGATCGCGGCCGACCCGGGCCGCCGGGCCGGGGCACCGACGATGAGGGAGGTCGAGCCGGTCCGCTCGTCCACCTCGAGCGCGCCGAACGACGACCGGCCACCGACCGCCTGGGTGAACCACTCGTCGGTGACCTTGCTCCCGGTGAGGAAGTACCGGGAGCCCACCGCCGCCGACGGGTTGGTGGTGGCGAGGGCGATCGTCCCGGCCGGGTCCACCACGGCCACGGCCCGCACGTCGGGCTGCGAGAGCTCGCCACCGAACAGCGGCGGTGGGGCCTGCTGGCCCCGGGCCCGGGCGTCGAGGAAGGCGAACACCTCGGCCTGGGTGGCGAGGCTGTCGGCCCGGCGACCCACCCCGGACACGTACTCGTCGAACGAGGACGCCGCGGCCTGGGCCGACGCGCTCACCGAGGTGAGCTGGGCGTCCTCCACCGCCCGCTGGCCCGCCGCGATGCTGACCCGGGCGATGATCGCCAGCGGGATCAGGGCGATGAGGACCAGCGCCACCCCGATCCGCGCCCCGAGGGACCACTGCCGAGGATCGAGCCGCACCCGCATCGGACCAGCATGGCACAGGCGCTCTCCCGGCGTTCAGTCGCCCTGCGCCCGCCGGTCCGGAGCGCCGTAGGGTGTGCCCGTGCGGGAACGCAGGCGCGACGCCCTCGGCGACCTCTTCGGCGACTCCGACCCCGCCCCCCGCGCCGCGCCCGGGCCCGGGTCGACGGACGCCGGTTCGGACGCCGGCTCGGACGCCGACGCCGGTACCGACGCCGGCGCACGGCTCGCCCGGATCGAGCCGCGTCTGCGGTCGCTGCTGCCCGCCGAGCTCTACGCCCGCACCTGGCTGGAGCCGTCGTCCGACAACCTCTACGCGGTGTTCGTGCACCTACGGACGATGCACCGGATCCTGTTCGACCAGATCCCCCGTCCCGTGGCCGAGAACCCGCCGCCCACCGGCGTCATCCACCACGAGTGGCTGTCGGGCACCCTGATGTTCACCGACCTCGCCGGGTTCACCACCTTCATGGAGGCCAACGCCACCGACGACCCAGCCTCGGCCGCGCTCGTCTACGAGGTGCTGAACCGCTACTTCGCCACGATGATCGACATCTTCGGGCAGGCGGGCGGCAACCTGCTCGAGTTCACCGGCGACGCGATGCTCGTGCAGTTCGCCGCCGACGCGCGCGGCAACGACCTGCACCGCGCCATCAACGCCGGGCTGCGGATGCAGCGGGCCATGAGCGAGTTCGCCGCCATCGAGACGCCGGCGGGCACCAGCTCGTTCGGGATGCGGATCGGCGTGCACGTCGGCGACTACCTCGCCGCCGACGTCGGCACGCCCCTGCGACGCGACCACGTGCTGTTCGGCCAGACCGTGCGCACCACGAAGGCGGCCGAGGGCGCGGGGGTGGTCGGGCGGGTCGCGCTCAGCCCCGACGCCGCCGCGCGCCTCGGCGACGCGTTCCGCCTCGAGGAGCTCCCCGACGGGCACCGACTGGTGGTCGACGACCTCACCGCCGAGCAGCTCGACTACTTCGACCTCAACCCGCGGGTGAGCCGACCGCGCACCCCGATGGTGCTCGACCGCAGCCCCGACGCGCTGCTCACCGACATCGAGGACGCGCTCGACCTGGTGGAGCCTCTCGCCGGCTACCTCCCGCTCATGGTGCTGCAGGTGATGGTGGAGACCGCACGCGACCGGCGTATCCCGGTCGAGCTCGCCGACGCCACCGTGATGTTCGTCAAGACGGTGGGCCTCGAGGAGCGGCTCGACCCCGACGACGAGGCGTCGGTCGACGCGATGGTGCGCACCTTCTCGTCGCTGTTCTCCCGGTGCGCCGCCGGGGTCCGCTCGCGCGGCGGCATGCTGCGCAAGGTGACGTCGCAGATGTCGGGGTCCGACATGCTCATCTGCTTCGGCGTGCTCAACGCCCACACCGACAGCCCCCGCCGCGCCGCCGAAGCGGCCCTGGTGCTGCGTGACCTGATCGCCGAGACCGAGGGGGTCACCTGCCGGATCGGGGTGACCCGGGGTCCGGTGTTCGCGGCCGAGATGGGCCAGCACCTCGGCCGCCGGGAGTTCAACATCATCGGCGACACCGTCAACGTGGCCGCCCGCCTGACCGCCGCGGCCGAGCCGGGCACGATCGTCGTGTCCGACACCCTGGCCGCGGACCTCGGTCCGGGGTTCACGGTCGAGGCTCGCGGCACCCGGGCCCTCAAGGGCAAGGCGGGCGAGATGGAGATCTTCGAGCTCACCGGCCGTACCTGAGGCGACGGCGCCGGGGCCCGACCGTTAGAGTCGGGGACCGACCAAGGAGTCCACGTGTCGAGAATCGCCTCCGTCCACTCGTTCCGCGGCGGGACGGGCAAGAGCAACGTCAGTGCCAACATCTCGGCCCAGGCCGCCATGGCCGGCAAGCGGGTCGCGGTGGTCGACACCGACATCCAGTCGCCCGGCATCCACGTCCTGTGCGGCTTCGGCCAGGACATCCCGGGCAACACGCTCAACGACTACCTCTACGGGCAGTGCGCCATCGTCGACGCCGCCCACGACGTCACCGAGCAGGTCGGGATCACCTCCGGGGGCGGCCAGATGTTCCTCGTGCCCTCGAGCATGAAGGCGGGCGACATCGCCAAGGTGCTGCGCCAGGGCTACGACGTCGAGGTCCTCAACGACGGGTTCCGCGACCTGATCCAGGGCCTCGACCTCGACCTCCTCGTGATCGACACCCACCCCGGTCTGAACGAGGAGACCCTGCTGTCGATCACCATCTCCGACGTCCTGCTGCTCCTCATGCGCCCCGACAAGCAGGACTACCAGGGCACTGCGGTGACCATCGACGTCGCCCGGCGCCTCGAGGTGCCCGACCTCGTGGTCCTGCTCAACAAGGTGCCCGAGGGCGTGCCCCTCGACGGGCTCATCCAGCAGGTCAGCGAGACCTACGACGCCGACGTGCTCGGGGCGCTGCCGCTCAGCGACGAGGTCGCCAGCAACGCGTCGGGGTCCCTGTTCTCGCTCACGCGGCCCGACCACCCGTGGTCGCAGACCGTGATCACGGTCGCGCACCGCATCATGGGCTGAGCGCCGACGCGCCTCAGAGCGAGTCGAGCACGTCGCGCATCCGGGGCGACAGCTGTCGCGCCCGCGACCGCAGCGTGCTGTGCCAGCGGTCGGGTCCACCCGCCTCGGCCCGGAGCTCGGCGAAGCCGCGGTCGGCGAGCCACTGCAGACGCTCGGCTGCGGCCGCGGCGTCCACGCCCAGATCGGCAGCGATCTGGTCGGTCGTCGACGCGCCGCGCCGCAGCAGGACCCGCTGGGCCTCGCGGATCTCCGGCTGCGTCTCGAGCAGGTCGATCATGGAGCGGTCAGGCAGGGACAGGACCACATCATGGCTCACGTCGACGGTGAGCTCGGCGTCGGCGATCACCAGGTCGTGGTTGTGGCCGCCGGTGGTCCGGGCGTGGTCGAGGCCGTGCAGGTGCAGCCCGGGGATGGCCACGCCACCCTCGAGCCCCGGGAACCGGAACCCCACGAACACGCCCTCGAACGGGCGGTGCTCCCAGCGGACCTCCTCGGTCTGGCACACCTCGACGTAGGGCCGGTAGGGCGGGTCCTGGGGCGGGACGCTGCGGACCAGCACCCACTCGAACCGCCCCTCGATGCGCACGGCGACCACTCCGTCCGGGTCGTCGACCATCCCCTCGATCAGGTCGGCCACCGAGGCCCGGTCGAGGTCGCGGACCCGCTGCCGCTGGGGCCGCTCCATCGTGGTCACCACCGTGAACGGCGTGAGCGTCTCCCCCGGCATCACCTCGGCGTGCCCGTGCCAGTCCACCCGCCACGGCACGCCGTCGACGACCACCAGCTCGCCGTCGAGGCGGTCGACGGTGCCGAGGCCGTGGTCCCCGCCCTGGAGCGCCTCGTCGAGGGTGGTCACCCCGTCGTAGCCGCCGTCGAGCAAGACGTGGGCGAGCGACACCTGGTACACGGCGTCGTCGAGGGTGCAGTCCGCCCCGGCCAGCCGACGTCGGTGCAGCGTGGCGGCGGCGGTGAGCGACGGGTCCAGTCCCATGCCCCGACGTTACGCGCCCCGCCGCAGACCCCCCTGACCGACCCACTGCGGGGCCCACCTCCGAGCCTGCCCTAGCCTCGGCCCGCGTGCCCTCCATCCCCGACTCCATCCGGGCGACCGTCCGAGCCGGCGAGCCGGTCGGACCCGAGGTGGTCGAGGTCTCCCGCCGCGACGACGGCTGGGACTGGGCCCTCCACGTCGGCCCGGCGACCGCGGTCGATGCGGTCCGGGTGGACTGGGACGCCGGCCCGGCCCGGGCCGGCACCCGGATGTTCGTCAACGGGTGGCAGTCGTGGTCGCCCACCGGGTGGCGCACGCTCGGCGTCGACGACGACCCCTCGCGCGCGTCCACGCTCGACTTCCTGCGCGCGATCCACCACGCCGATCCGGCGGTGTGCGCGACCGGGGAGCTGCGCTCCGAGATGGCGACCGTGCTCACGCCGCCCGACGGGCCGGCCACGCTGATCGGGTTCCTGGGCGGGTCCCGTCACGACGGCACGGTGCGGGCGCGGGTCGTCGACGGCCGGGTCCGGGTCACCGCCGAGGCGTGGCTCGGCGGCGCGCGCCTGGGCGGCGACGAGCCGTGGCCGCTGCACCCGGTGGTCGTGCGCGTCGGCGACGATCCCGAGGCGCTGCTCGCGCGGTGGGCCACCGACGTCGGCGGCGCGGAGCGGGCGCGGGTCGCCGCGCCGTTCACCGTCGGCTGGTGCACCTGGTACCAGTACTTCGAGCGCATCGACGAGCGGACCGTGCGCGACAACCTCGCGCACGCCGGCGACTGGCCCTTCGACGTGTTCCAGATCGATGACGGCTACCAGTCGGCGGTCGGCGACTGGCTGGAGCCGAACGACCGCTTCCCGACTCCGCTCGACGCGCTGGCCGACGCGATCCGCGATCGGGGCTGCACCCCGGGGCTGTGGCTCGCGCCGTTCCTCGCCGCGCCCTCGTCCCGCCTCGCCCGCGAGCACCCCGGGCTGCTGACCCGCGACGGGTCCGGGGAGCCGGTGGTGTCGATGTTCAACGACATCTGGGGCGGGTTCGTGCTCGGCCTCGACCCGACCCGGCCCGAGACCCGGGCCCACCTCGAGGACCTCGGGCGGGCCGTTCGGGCGGCCGGGTTCGACTACGCCAAGCTCGACTTCACCTTCTCGCCCAACGTGCCCGGCGCCTACGCGGACCCGGCCGCGACCCCGGCGCAGCGCGTGCGGGCCGGCTACGACGCGTTCCGGCGCGGGTTCGGCGACGACGGCTTCATCCTCGGGTGCGGCGCGCCCCTCGGGGCCTGCGTCGGCGTGGTCGACGCGATGCGCATCGGCCCCGATGTCGCACCGTCGTGGGAGGTCGGCGCGCGCGACACGGTGTGGCCGGGCTACGAGTTCGCCGCGCCCGCTCTCCGGCACGCCTGGTCGGCGACCGCCGACCGGGCCTTCATGCACCGGCGGCTGTGGGCCAACGACCCCGACTGCGTGATGCTGCGGACCCGCGACACCGACCTCACGCCCGCGCAGGTCGAGGGGTGGGCGCGGGCCGTGGGCGCGTCGGGTGGGATGGTCGTGGTCTCCGACGACCTCGCCCGGCTCGGGCCGGAGCACCGCGCGCTCCTCGACCAGGTGATCGCCGCCGGCCGCGCCACCGACGCCCGCGCCGCCGACGCCGCCCCGGTCGTCCCCGCACCACCCGTCCCCGCACCACCCGTCCCCGACGGAGCACCCGAGGCCTAGGCTCGCGGCATCGCGACACGCATCCCCTGCTTCCTCGCCGTGGACGTCGAGCCGGCCGGGTTCCAGCTCGATGGCCCCGACCCGGCCCAGTGGGACGGGTTCGCGTGGTCGGCCGGCCTGGTCGACGAGGTGACCGACGCCCTGGCCGCCCGCACCGGCCGCCGGGCGGTCGTGGGCTGGTACGTCCGCATGGACCCCCAGATCACCGCGGTCTACGGCCGGGCCGACCACGCCGTGCACGCCTTCCCCGGGCTCGTCGCCACCCGCCGGGCCCGCGGCGACTACTTCGGGCTGCACGTGCACCCGGTGCGCCGGGCCATCGACACCACCGACACCATCGGCACCACCGACGCCATCGACACCACCGCCTGGGTGCACGACTACGCCGACCCCGACCTCGTGGTCCGGGCCACGGAGCACGCCGCCGACGCGTTCGGTGCCGCCCTGGGCGCCCCACCCCGTCGGCACCGGTGCGGCATCGGCGCCATGGCCGAGCCGATGATGGCCACCCTCGACCGCCTCGGGATCGACGTCGACCTCTCGATGGAGCGCAGCCGGGGCGACCTGAGCGAGGTGCACTCCGGGGTCGACGCCAGCCCGGTCGTCGGCCGGACCGCCGACTGCACCGGCGCGCCCCGGGCCGCCTACCGGCCCCGGGTGGGCGAGTTCGCGCCGCCGGGGGACGCGGGCACCCCGGGGCGGGCCGCACCCGACGGGGCCCGCCGCCGGGTGGCCGTGATCCCGCTCACCACGACCACGTGGCGGCGGCGGCCCCGCCGGCCCGGGCCCCTGGTCCGGCGCGCCCTCGGCCGGCGGCCCGGCGCCCAGGTGATGTTCCCGAACCAACCCTGGCCGAGCCCCCGACGGTTCTGGGACCTCGCGCTGGCGGAGGCCGACCGGATGGACCGCCCGTACCTCTCGTTCGCGATCCGGACCGACCATCCCGACTCGGTCCCCAGCCGACGGGCCGCAGCGGTGCTCCGGGCGCTGCCCGACCACCCGATCGCCGGACGCCTCGACCTCGTGGACCCCCTCGACGTGGTCGACGATCTCGTCGGACCGACCTGAGCCGACCTGAGCCGACCTGAGCCGACCCGAGCCGACCGGGTCCGGACGCGCCGAGGCCCCGGCGGTGCCGGGGCCTCGGGGGACGGACGGTGGGTCGGGTCAGCCGGCGAGCAGGTCGCGGGCGCCGACGTCGGCCGAGGGGTGCCGCAGCCGGGACAGGGCCCGGGCCTCGATCTGGCGGATCCGCTCCCGGCTGAGGCTGACCAGCTGGCCGACCTCCTCGGGGGTGCGGGGCTCGCCCCGGTCGAGGCCGTAGCGCAGCGACAGGACCCGGCGCTCCCGCTCGTCGAGGAGGGCGAACATCCGCTCCACCTCGGCGGGCAGCGAGGCCCGGATCGCCGCGTCGACCGGGGACTCGGCGTTGGGGTCGCCCACGAGGTCGCCGAGCTCGGTGTCGCCGTCCTCGCCCACGGGGGCGTCGAGCGCCACCGGGTCGGACAGGAACGGGATCAGCTCACGGACCCGGGCCGCCGTGAGGTCGGCCTCCACCCCGAGGTCCTCCACGGTCGGGGAGGCGCCGAAGCGCTCCTCGAGCACCGTGTAGGCCCGGCGGAGCCGGGTCAGCTCGTCCTCGGCCTGGACCGGGAGCCGGATCGTGCGGGCCGTGTTGGCGATCCCGCGGCTGATGGCCTGGCGGATCCACCAGGTGGCGTAGGTCGAGAACTTGAAGCCCTTGCGCCAGTCGAACTTCTCCACCGCGTGCATGAGGCCGAGGTTGCCCTCCTGCACGAGGTCGAGGAGCGGCAGGCCCGACGACTGGTACTTCTTCGCGATCGACACGACCAGGCGGAGGTTCGACTCCACGAACTGCTGGCGGGCCTCATCACCCTTGCGGACGTTGCGCTCGAGCTCCCGCTTCTCGGTGCGGGTGAGGGCGGACTTGGGGCCGGCCAGGGTCTTGCGGGCCGCCTCGCCGGCCTCGATGGCCTGGGCCAGGCGGACCTCGTCGTCCTTGGTCAGCAGGTCGTGACGACCGACGTCGTCGAGGTAGAGACGGACGAGGTCCTCCGTCTCGGAAGTCTGGGGTCGGAACTTGACGGCCACGGGATCCTCCAGGGATGCGTGGGAGCGGCGCCCGGGGGAAGGCACCTTCGGCAGCCTGCTCAACGAATGAAGGCGCTGCGGCGTTCCCGCAGCGCCCCCCGCCTCCGAGCAGGCCCCGAGTATGACACAGCGCTGCTACCACTGTCCACACCGGACCGCTATTCTCTCGCCCCCTTCACGGGCCCCTCTCAGGGAGGTCCCGGCCACCCCCCTCCGGGACCCGGGACCACCACCTCCAGGGCCGCCCCCACCGCGGCGGGCAGGTCGACGTGGGCGTTGTCGGCGAGGAAGCCCCGGGCCTGGACGTTGAGCAGACGGACCGGCTCGGCGCCGAGGGGGTAGGGGCCCCAGTGCCACGTGCCCCGGTGGAGCACGACGACCTCCCCGGGCTCGAGGAGGAACGCCCGCACGGCGTCGGCGTCGGTCGGGTCGGTGAACGCCACCGTCGCCGGCGCCACGGCAAGGACCGCGGGGACGTTCATCGGCATCAGGACCTGGGTGTGGGTGTCGTGCCGGTACAGCCGCACGCAGGACGCGCCGGTGGCGGTGTGCTCGATCTCGTCGTAGGCGTGCGCGATCACGTTGCAGTGCGGATCGCCCCACTCGAACGCGAGGGTTGCCCGCCCGTCGGCCGGGTCGGTGTCGTCGACCGGCAGCCATCCGAAGGGCGCGAAGGTCGCCGCGTCCACCGGCGCCGCCTCGATCCGGACCGTGCGCGTAGGCTCCACGCACCGGACGCTAGAGGAGGCCGCCGTGGACGTGCGATCCATCGAGGACGTCGCCCCCGTGATCGAGCACAACGGGACCGTCCCGGTGTGGTGGCTGGTCGAGCCGCGCGAGATGTTCGAGATCACCAAGGGCGGGCACCTCGAGCTCGTCAGCGAGTTCGAGGTCGCCGGCGGCGGTCTGGTCGATCCGCACCACCACCCCACCCACGAGTTCTATTACGTCACCTCGGGGCGCGGAATCATGACCATCGGCGACGAGACGCGCGAGATCGGCCAGGGCGACCTGGTGCACATCCCGCCGAACGCGGTGCACAGCCTGCGCCCGGTGTCGGACCACGCGCCGATCCACTGCTTCTGCTTCGCGGTGGCGACGCCCGACGCCGGCGCGATCAACTACACCGAGCACTGAGCGCGGTGGCGCGCGTCCTCGTCACCCGGCGCCTGCCCGACGGCGGGACCGCGCCCCTGGTCGCCGCCGGCCACGAGATCGTCGCCCGCGACGACGACCGTCCGTTCACCCCCGCCGAGCTGTGCGCCGCCGTGGCCGACGTCGACGCGCTCGTGTGCCTCCTCACCGACCGCATCGACGAAGCCGTGCTCGACGCCGGCGGCGACCGGCTCCGGGTCGTGGCCAACGTGGCGGTCGGGTTCAACAACATCGACGTCGCCGCCGCGGCCGCCCGCGGGATCGCGGTCTGCAACACGCCCGGCGTGCTCGACGAGACGACCGCCGACGTGGCGTTCCTGCTCATGCTGGCCGCGGCGCGACGGGCGTCCGAGGGGGAGCGTGACCTGCGCGGCGGCGCCTGGGACGGCTGGGAGATCACCGAGTACCTCGGCGTCGACGTGCACGGCGCCACCCTCGGCATCGTCGGCATGGGGCGCATCGGCCGGGCCGTGGCCCGCCGGGCCGGCGGCTTCGGGATG
>CAIUKV010000021.1 GCA_903899845.1 uncultured Actinomycetes bacterium | reverse complement strand
GCGACGAGGAGCGGGCCCGCAACCAGGCCAAGCGCCAGAAGGCCGAGATCGCCCGGCTCTCGACCCTGGCCAACCAGATGCGGGGCCAGACCGCCAAGCGGGCCCGCGTCGCCCGCAACCTCGACGCCCGGGTCGCCCGGCTCGAGGCTCAGCGCACCGACGCCCCGGTCAAGCGGCGGAAGCTCGCGGTGAAGCTCCCGACCCCGCCGCACAGCGGACGCACGGTGCTCACCGCCACGGAGATCTGGAAGGCGTTCGGGCCGGTGGACGTGCTCACCGATCTCACCTTCGACATCGGGCGGGGCGAGCGGCTGCTCGTGATGGGCCGCAACGGCGCGGGCAAGACCACGCTGCTGAAGGTGCTCGCGGGCCGGCTCGACCCCGACATCGGGACGGTCGAGTACGGGACCAGCGTGTCGGCGGGCTACTTCGCCCAGGAGCACGAGGGGATCGTCGCCGGACGCTCGCTGCTCGAGCACATGCGCGACGCGGTCGACGCCGGTTCGCCCGACTCCGAGCTGCGCGGGCTGCTCGGCATGTTCGCCCTCGCCGGCGACAAGGCCGACCAGGACGCCGCCACGCTCTCGGGCGGCGAGAAGACCAAGCTCGCCCTGGCCCAGCTCGTCGCCGGGCGCCACAACCTGCTGCTGCTCGACGAGCCGACCAACAACCTCGACCCGGCGTCGCGGACCGCGATCGGCCGGTCGCTGGCCTCGTGGCCCGGCACCATGCTCGTGGTCAGCCACGACACCGAGTTCGTCCAGGCGCTCGACCCCGACCGGGTGCTCCTCCTGCCCGAGGGCATCGTCGACTTCTTCGAGGAGTCGATGCTGGAGCTCGTCGACCTCACCTGACCGCGCACCGGGGAGCTCCGGCGCCGGTCCGGACGGCGGTGCGGACGGTGGTGGAGACGATGGGACTCGAACCCACGACCCCCTGCTTGCAAAGCAGGTGCTCTAGCCAGCTGAGCTACGTCCCCGAGGGGGCGCAGCGTACCGCCCGGGACTGCGCATCCGTCCGGAAGCGGGCCACGGCCTCCACAATGATGCGGTGACGGACGCTGTCGCCGACCGCCCCGAGCGCCACCCTCCAACGGGGCCGACGCCCCGGCGGCGCTCCCGCACGTGGTTCCGGGGCCGGGCCTTCACCGCCGGGGTGCACCTCGACGTGTTCTTCGTCTGCGCCGCGGTCGGGGTCATCTTCAACCGCGTGTTCCTGATCCTGACCGGCTACCCCCAGATCGGGAACGCCACCCTGCACATCAGCCACGCGATCTGGGGCGCGCTGGCGATGATGGCGGCGCTCGCCCTGTACCTGGCCTTCCTGTCTCCGACCTTGCGCGGCTTCATCGCCGTGCTCGGCGGGTTCGGCTTCGGTTGGTTCGTCGACGAGCTGGGCAAGTTCATCAGCCGAGACACCGACTACCTGTTCAAGCCCGCCCTGGCGGTCATCTACTGCGTGTTCATCGGCATGTTCTTCTGGTTCCGGCACCTCGTCTCCCGGCCGTACGACGCCGACGACGCCGTCATCAACGCGCTGAACGCGCTGCAGGCCGCTCGCCTCGGCGCGCTCCGGGCGAGCGACCGCACCCTGGCCCTGGACCGGCTGGCCGCGCTCGGCGACGGCAGCCCGATGACCCGGGAGGTGCGCGACCTGCTCGTCGCCACCCCGGCGTCCCCGCCGCTGGCGTCGTCGCGCGTCGAGCGGTGGCTGGCCGCCGCGCACCGGACCTACGTGCGGTGGACCGCGACCCGGTGGTTCGTCCCGTTCGTGACCACGCTGTTCGGTCTGATCGCGGTGTCGGTGCTGGTGAGCGCGCTCACCAACCGGACCGCCGACGGGGACTTCGCCTTCTCGTCGTGGGTGGCGGCCGCGGCGGGCGGCATCTACACGATCCTGATCCTGATCGGCGGCGTGCTGCTCCCTCGCGACCGGGCCCGGGCCTTCCGCTGGTTCGACCGGGCCGTGCTGGTCTGGATCCTCGTCATCCAGGTGTTCCTCTACGACCGCAACCAGTTCGGCGCGACCCTGGGCCTCCTCACCGCCCTCGCGGTGTGGGCGCTGCTCCGCTCGGCGATGGCGGTCGAGGCGGGTCGGGCCGGTCCGGACGAGTCCGAGGCCGAGTCCGGAGACCGCTCCACTGCGGGCGCCCCCGGTGGCGGGGTGCGTCCGTGAGCGTCAGCGCGGCGCCACGCCCTCGAACGCCGCGGCCGTGACCCCCCGCCGGGCGAGCTCGGTGAGGAAGGGCACCGGGTCGGTCACCGCCCCGAGCGCCTGACGACCGGCCGGCGCCGCCAGGCCCACGGTCGAGTCTCCGGCGAGCCCGAGCGCGGCGACGGCCAGCACCGCCCCGCTCACCACTGCGGTGCGGTCGACCACGCCGTACACGACGGATCGGGTCACCCCGGCCCGACGCCCGGTCACCTCGACCCGCGCCGCGCCCCAGCCGCGATCCTTGGGGTCGCGCCCGAACCCGCGCCGGAGGCGCCCGGTGGTGGGCGGGATCCCCAGCCGGGAGGTCACGAGGCGGGCGGTCGGGACCGCCGCGGCGGCGGCCTCGACCCCGTCGTGCACCAGGCGGCACTCACGAGCCTCGATCGGCTCGGGGAACCACAACAGCTCCGGACCGCCGG
>CAIUKV010000020.1 GCA_903899845.1 uncultured Actinomycetes bacterium | reverse complement strand
GTGGCCCAGACCAAGTTCCCACCCGTGGGCGAGCGGTCGCTCGGCAACGAGCGCCACGACACGATCTGGCAGGCCTACGCCGCGCCGGACCCCCTCGTCGGCCTCCTGGTCGAGCACCGAGGCGCGGTGGCCGAGATCGAGCGCATCCTGGCCGAGCTCCCGATCGACTTCGTGTGGATCGGCCTGCACGATCTCGCCGCGTCGTACGGCATCGACCCGCACGCCGTGGTGATCGGCGGCGAGATGCCCGACGCGCTGGCTGCCGCGATCGACCGCACGCGCACCGCGGCCCGGGCCACGGGAGTGCGGTACTGGGCGGGAGAGCCCGGCGCCGACGCCACCATCGCCGGGGTCGACGCCCGGATCGTCCGCCAGGCCGCGATCGACGCGCTGGCCCGGGTCCGCGCGCGCTTCGGCGGGTCGTGAGCACGGGCGGCGCGGGCAAGCGGATCCTGGTGATCCCGCCGTCGCGGCTGCACCCGGCGGCGCGGGCGGTGCTCGGCGACGCCGTCGAGGTCGTCGACGGGGCGGACCTCGACGCCGAGGCGCTCGCGGCCGCGCTGGCCGGCGCGCACGGGATCGTCGGCGCCGTGACCCCCGAACGGCTGGCCGCGGCCGGGGCGCTCGAGGTGATCGGCGTCCCCGGCTCGGGCGCCGACCACATCGACGTCGCCGGGGCCACGGCCCGCGGGGTGCTGGTCGTCAACGCCGCCGGGGGTCAGGCCACGGCGGTGGCCGAGCACGCCGTCGGCCTCATGCTCGCGTTGGCCAAGCGCATCGCGGTGAGCGACCGGATCTTCCACACCGAGGGGCGCTTCGTCGGCCGCGAGCACTTCACCGGGCCCGGGTGGCCGGGATGGCCGCACGAGATCGGGGGATCGACGATCGGCGTCGTCGGCTTCGGGGCGATCGGGCGGGACCTCGCCCGCAAGTGCCGGCTCGGCTTCGACATGACGGTGCTCGCCCACGACCCGTACTGCCCCCCGGCGGAGATGGCCGCGCTCGGGGTGACCCCGGTGGCCGCGCTGACCGACCTGCTCGGCGCCGTCGACTGGCTCTCGCTGCACGTGCCCCTCACCGACGTGACCCGGGGGATGATCGGGGCGGCCGAGCTGCGGGCGATGCGTCCGACCGCGGCGCTGATCAATCTCGCCCGGGGCGGCGTGGTCGACGAGGACGCGCTCCTGCGGGCCCTGCGCGAGGGCTGGATCGCGGGGGCGGGGCTCGACGTGTTCGCCGAGGAGCCCGGGCCCGACGGGCACCCGCTCTACGGGCTCGACCAGGTCGTGTGCACCGCGCACATCGGTGGGTGGGTGGAGGAGGCGGTGCCCCGGCTCGCCGCGATCATGGCCGAGGAGATGCTGGTGGCGCTGCGGGGGGACCGCCCCGGTCGCCTCGTCAACCCGGCGGCGTGGGACCACCGGCACCCGGGGGGCCCGAACGCGTAGTAGCACCGGCACCCACGGGGCGTGACCGCGTAGGTTGCGCCCATGACCGGATCGCTGCTCGGCAACGCCGTCCCCCGGGTCGAGGACCCGGCCCTGCTCACCGGCCGGGGCCGCTACGTCGACGACCTCCCCATCGCCGGCGTGCTGCACGCGCACTTCGTGCGCGCACCGCTCGCCCACGGCCGCATCCTCGGGATCGACGCCGACGACGCCCGGGCCATGCCCGGTGTGGTCGCGGTGTACACCGCGGCCGACCTCGGGCTGGCGCCCTACGCGGTGTTCACCCGCATCCACCCCGAGTGCGCCCGCCCGCCGCTCGCCGAGGGCACGGTCCGCTTCGTCGGCGACCCGGTCGCGGTCGTGATCGCCGGGACCCGCACGCAGGCGCTCGACGCGGCCGAGGCCGTGGTGGTCGACTACGACCCGCTGCCGGCGGTCACCGACATGGAGGCGGCCCTCGCGCCGGGGGCCCCGGTGCAGAACCCGGCCATGGACTCCAACCTCGCCATCGGGCGCCGCGAGGGCGAGGGCCCCGGGGTCCTCGCCGACGCCGAGGTCGTGGTCCGGGCCCGGATCGAGAACCAGCGCCTCGCCGCGGTGCCGATGGAGGGCGGGGCGATCGCGGCCGTCCCCGGCGACGACGGGCAGGGCCACGTGCTGACCGTGTACCCGGCCACCCAGATGCCGCACCGGGTGTGGGGCGAGCTCGCGGGGATGCTCGGCCTGCCCCAGGAGCAGGTCCGGGTCGTGGTGCCCGACGTGGGCGGCGCGTTCGGGGCCAAGGGCTCGGCCGGGGCCGAGCACTACGTGGTCACCGCGGCGGCGATGCGGCTGGGGCGGCCGGTCAAGTGGATCGAGACCCGCTCCGAGAACCTGGTCGCGATGCCGCACGGACGCGGCCAGGTGCAGTACGTCGAGATGGGCTTCACCCGCGACGGGCGCATCACCGGGCTGCGGTGTCGCATCGTCGGCGACGGTGGGGCCTACGGCGGGTTCGGCGGGATGCTCCCGGCCGCGACCACCCGCATGATGGCCACCGGCACCTACCGGATCCCGAAGCTGGGCTACGAGGTCGCGGTCGCCCTCACCAACACCACGCCGATGGGGGCCTACCGCGGCGCCGGGCGCCCGGAGGCGGCGGCGTACCTCGAGCGGGTCATGGACATGGCGGCGGCCGAGCTCGGGATCGACCCGCTCGAGCTGCGCCGGCGGAACTTCCTCCAGCCCGAGGACTTCCCGTTCACCACCCTCACCGGCTCGTCGTACGACTCCGGTGACTACGAGCGGGCCCTCGACGAGGCCGCCCGGGTCGCGGGCTACGACGCGCTGCGGGCGGAGCAGGCCGAGCGGCGGGCGCGCGGCGACCGGCACCAGCTGGGCATCGGCGTCGCCGCCTACGTGGAGATCACCGGTGGCGGCAGCGGCAGCGAGTACGGCTACGTCGAGGTCCACGACGACGGGTCGGCCACCGTACGGGCGGGGACGTCGTCCCACGGTCAGGGTCACGCGACCTCGTTCGCGATGATCGTGGCCGACCGGCTCGGCATCCCGCTCGACCGGATCCGCTTCGAGCAGTCCGACACCGCGCTCATCCCGCGCGGGGGCGGCACCGGTGGGTCGCGCTCGTTGCAGCTCGGCGGGTCCGCGGTGGGCAAGGCCGCCGACGCGGTGCTCGAGCAGGCCCGGGCCGTGGCCGCGCAGCTGCTCGAGGCGGCCCCCGAGGACATCGTGGTCACCGAAGACGGCCGCCTCGGCGTCGCCGGCGTGCCCGCGTCGGCGATCGAGTGGTCGGCGGTCGCGGTGGCGGCGACCGGGTCCGGCGACCCGCTCCTCGCGGCGCTCGACTTCGAGCAGGCCGGCGCGACCTTCCCGTTCGGCGCCCACATCGCAGTGGTGGAGGTCGACACCGAGACCGGGCGGGTGGAGCTGCTGCGCCACGTGGCGGTCGACGACTGCGGGCGGATCCTCAACCCGCTGATCGTCGCCGGGCAGCAGCACGGCGGCATCGCCCAGGGGGTGGCCCAGGCGCTCTACGAGCAGGTCGTCTACGACGCCGACGGCAACCCGCTCACCGCCACCCTGATGGACTACGCGGTCCCCAGCGCGGCCGAGATGCCGAGCTTCGAGGCGGTCAACACCGAGACGCCCTCGCCGCTCAACCCGCTGGGGGCGAAGGGGATCGGGGAGTCGGGGAGCATCGGCTCCACCCCGGCGGTGCAGAACGCGGTGGTCGACGCGCTGGCCCCGTTCGGGATCCGCCACCTCGACATGCCCTGCACGCCGGAGCGGGTCTGGCGGGCGGTGCGCGAGGCCGAGGCCGGTCGTGCGCCCGAGCCGTGGCGGGAGCCGCCGGCGGTGTTCGCCGACCTGCCCGGGCCCCCCCTGGGCCGGCCAGACCACGCCCACGACGACGACATGGAGCTCGACCTCTGATCGGGGCGACCCGGGTGCTCCGGGCGACCCGGGCGACCCGGGCGACCCGGGACCGGGGGAGGGCCTAGGGTTCGCTCCGTGGCCGGTCCCGGGGCGATCACCGACGAGGGGCTGGCCGCCCTGCGCGCCCGCATCGGGGTCGCGACCCCGCACCCGCAGCCGCCCCACTACCGGTTCCCCAACGAGGACGCCTTCCGCCACGTCGCCGAGGCCACCGGTGACGACAACCCGCTGTGGTGCGACCCCGACTACGCCCGGGGCACGGTCTGGGCCGGGCCGATCGCCCCTCCGGCGGGCAACGGGGGCGACACGCTCATCGGGGAGAACGAGGTCACCGACCTCGCCCCAGCGGCCAGGGCGCTGCTGCGCGGCGACCCGATCCGGGGCGCGCACGCGTTCTACGGCGGGTCCTTCCGGGAGTGGTGGAACCCGGTGCGGCCGGGTCTGCGCATCGGCCGGCGCAACGCCCTGGTGGGCGTGCACGACAAGGGCGGGGCGTTCGCCGACCGGGCCGTGCACGAGTGGACCGCCGAGGTGTTCTGCGCACGCGACCCCGCCCTCGCGCTGAGCGCGCAGCTCCGCCTGATGATCCGGACCGAGCGTCGTGAGGTCGAGGCGTCGACCAAGTACGCCGACACCGAGTTCCGCCCCTACCTCGACGACGAGATCGCCCGCATCGACGAGTGGTACGCGGGCGAGCCCGGGCGCCGCCGGGGGGCCGAGCCCCGGTGGTGGGAGGACGTCGCCGAGGGGGACGCGCTCCCCCCACTGGTGAAGGGTCCGCTGCGCGTGACCGACATCGTGTGCTGGCACGTCGGGATGGGCACCGGCCTCTACGGCGTCAAGCCGCTGCGCCTCGGGTACGAGCAGCGACAGCGCATCCCGCGCTTCTTCCGGCCCGACGCCCTCAACGTGCCCGACGTGCAGCAGCGGGTGCACTGGGATGCCGAGTGGGCCCGCGCCGCCGGCAGTCCGACGATCTACGACTACGGGCGCATGCGCGAGACCTGGCTCATCCACCTGTGCACCGACTGGATGGGCGACGACGCCTGGCTCTGGAGGCTCGACTGCGAGTTCCGGCGCTTCAACTACGTGGGCGACACGCACTGGATGCGCGGCACCGTCGTGCGCAAGTACCTCGCCGCCGACGACCGCCCGGCGGTCGACCTCGAGGTGTGGGGCGAGAACCAGCGGGGCGAGGTCACCACGCCGGGTCACGCGACGGTCCTGCTGCCGAGCCGCACGCACGGGCCGGTCCGCCTGCCCGACCCGCCCGGGGGTGCCCACACCTGCGCCGCGGTGCTCGCCGCGCTGGTGACCCGCTTCGCCGACGATCCCGGTCGCCCGGACGGCGACCGCCCGAGCCCAGGAGCCTGACCGTGCCCGACCCCCGCCTCCGGCTCGAGTACGACGGGCCCATCGCGATCATCACCAACGACAACCCGGAGAAGCGCAACGCCTTCGACGACGCCATGGACGCCGCGCTGTTCGAGGCCCTGGCCGAGCTGGCCGAGCGTCCCGACGTGCGCGCGGTGATCTGGCGGGGCGAGGGCCGGGCCTGGTCGTCGGGACGCGACGTCGGCTCGATCGGCCAGGCCGGGCTCCCGGTCAGCCACCACGAGCTCATGAGTCGGGGCCACCGGGGCATCCTGCGGATCTTCGACATCGAGGCCCCGATCATCGTGCCGGTCCAGGGCTGGGCGATCGGGGGCAGCTTCCAGCGGGCGCTGCTGTGCGACATCCGCATCGCGGCCGAGGACGCGAGATTCATGCTCCCCGAGGTGGGCCACGGGGTGATCCCCGACACCGGCGGGGTCGCCCGCCTGTTCCAGATGTGCGGGCACGGGGTCGCGAGCGACATGGTGCTCACCGGTCGGCCGCTCGACGCGCAGGAGGCGTTCCAGCACGGCGTCGTCTCACGGGTGGTGCCCAACGCCGACCTCGACGCGACCGCCCGCGAGATCGCCGAGCGCATCGCCGCTGCGCCGCGGGTCACCGTGAAGATGGCCCGCCGGGTGATCCGCCACCTCTCCGAGGCGGCGGTGCGGTCGTCGATGGCCGACGAGCTGATCTACCAGACCTTCATCAACCGGTCGGACGACTTCGCCGAGTTCCGGGCCGCCCGGGCCGAGGACCGGCCGCCGCACTACACGGGGAGCTGAACGCCATGAGCGAGTGCATCGGACTGCCGGAACCGCCCCCGCGCGGTGCCCACGCGCTGCCGGCGGGCACCTTCGCCGGGCAGACCGTGTTCGTGACCGGGGCGGGCACCGGGCTGGGCAAGGCCATCGCCGAGGAGTTCGCCCGCCTCGGGGCGGCGATCGTGATCGCGAGCCGCAAGCCCGAGCACCTCGACGCGGGCCGGACCGCGATCGAGGCGCTCGGTGCCCCGGTGACCACCGTGC
>CAIUKV010000019.1 GCA_903899845.1 uncultured Actinomycetes bacterium | reverse complement strand
GCCCTCGGCGTAGAACGGCCGGACGTTGACGTTGACGAACGCCCACGGGTACTCGGCCGCGAGCTCGGCGCACAGGCGGTTCACGTCGTCGTAGGTGCCGTCGATCGCGACCACGTTGCCGCCGTAGACGGCGGTGGTCAGGATCTTGCCCGCCTCCAGGTCGGCGGGGACGAACACGTAGCTCGCGAGCCCGGTGCGCGACGCCGCCGCCGCCACTGCGTTGGCGAGGTTGCCGGTCGATGCGCACGCCGCGGTCTTGAACCCGAAGTCGAGCGCCTTGCCCAGCGCGACCGCCACGACCCGGTCCTTGAACGAGTTGGTCGGGTTGCGGGTGTCGTCCTTGATCCAGAGGTCGTCGAGCCCGAGCTCGGCCCCGAGGCGGTCGGCCCGGATCAGGGGCGTCCACCCCGCGTCGAGGGCACCGGCGGGCGGGCGGGCGACCGGCAGGAGCGGCCCGTAGCGCCAGATCGAGGCCGGGCCGGCCGCGATGGACTCCCGGGAGACCACGGCGCCGATGGCGTCGTAGTCGTAGGTGGCCTCGAGCGGGCCGAAGCACCACTCGCAGGTGTAGATCGGGGCGATCGCGTACTCGCGGCCGCACTCACGGCAACGCAGGGAAGTCCCCACGGTCATCGGCTGCTCCTCCGGGATGACGACGCACCGGGTTGCACGTCGTCGGGCTCGACGCGCTCGGAGCGCCTCGAGCGGAGGACCGCTCTCGGCTGCTCATCGGTCAGGCATTGGCACCTGATCCCGGACTGGTTGCCCGGTCTTGGTTGCCGCGGCTTCACAGGGCCTGTCCCTCAGCCGCTCTCGATGAGCGCGTGCGGAGAGGATAGCCGCGGGGCCCGGGGGCCGACAACGGGGAGGTCCGGTCCCGCGCTCGCGGCGTCACCGCCGGACCGCACCCCACCCCGGCCCGCTGGCTACGCTCCTGGCGATGGCCGAAGTGTCCCTGGTGGCGCGGCTCGCGGCGGCGAAGGCCCGGGCCGGGCTCTCGGTCTCGGTGTGCCTGCCCGCGCGCAACGAGGAGGCCACCGTCGGCCACACCATCGCCACGGTGCGGCGCACGCTCATGGAGCGGGTGCACCTCGTCGACGAGGTCATCGTCATCGACGACGGCTCCACCGACGCGACCGCCGAGGCCGCGGCCTGGGAGGGCGCCCTCGTCTACGGATCGGCCGACGTCCTGGCCGACCTGCCCCCGGGCACCGGCAAGGGCAACGCCCTGTGGAAGTCGCTGTACGTGAGCAGCGGCGACCTCGTGGTGTGGCTCGACGCCGACGTCTGGAACTTCGGGTCGCACTTCGTGACCCGGCTGCTCGAGCCGCTGCTGACCCGGCCCGAGATCGGCTTCGTGAAGGGCTACTACCGCCGGCCCCTGTTCGGCGATCCGACCGGGGGCGGGCGGGTCACCGAGCTGATGGCCCGGCCGGTCATCAGCGCGCTGTTCCCGGAGCTGACGATGTTCGTCCAGCCGCTGGCCGGCGAGTACGCCGGGCGGCGCACGCTGCTCGAGGCGGTGCCGTTCGTCCAGGGCTGGGGCGTCGAGATCGGGCTGCTGATCGACCTCGCCGACCGGTACGGCACCGAGAGCTTCGCCCAGGCCGACCTCGGGGTGCGCGAGCACCGCAACCGGCCGCTCGAGCAGCTCTCCCCCCAGGCCATGGCCGTGCTGCTCACCGCGCTGCGCCGGGCGGGGATCCCCGAGGACCGACTGGGCCAGGTCCTCGTGCGCCACGGCGCCGACCACCGCATGGAGGTGGTCGAGGTCGAGACCCGCGAGCGGCCGCCGATGCTGTCGGTGCCGGCCTACCGCGCCAAGTTCGGTCGCGAGCTCACGGCCTGACCCCCGGACCCGTCACACGCTCGGGGCGGGGCCGGGGGGATCGGGACCGGGCGGGGTTGGATCGGGCGGGAGGGACCGACGGGCGAGGTCGACGGCGGCCTCCTCCACGAGCGTGGCCGCGCGGGTGAACGCCTCCCCCGCCTGCCACACCCGGTCCACGAGCGCCTCGACCACCGCCCCCCGCACCGAGGCCTCGTCGCGGGCCTCGGCGGTGACCTGCCCGACGATCGCGCCCCGACGGGGCACGCCGATCTCGGCGGCCCAGTCGAGCACCCCGCCCACCACCTTGCCCGTGAACGACGTCGCGTCGCAGCGACCCTCGCCGGTGAGCACCAGGTCGGCCCCGTCGAGGGCCGCCTCCAGCCCCACGAGGTCGGCGACGACGTCGAAGCCCGACGCCACGGTCGCCCCGATCGCCGCGAGCCCGCCGGCCAGACCCCCGGCTGCGCCCCCACCTTCGAGCGCTCGTACGTCGACCCCGGTGCGGGCTTCGAACTGCTCGGCGAGACGCTCGAGCCGGCGGGTGAGCAGCGCGACCTGCGCGGCCGAGGCTCCCTTCTGGGGCCCGAAGCGCGCCGCGGCGTCGACGAACGCAGTGGTGACGTCGCAGGCGACGACGACGTCGGCCCCGAGCAACGACCACCCGAGCACCTCGACCGCACCCAGGCCCCCGTCGGTGGTGGCGCTGCCCCCGACGCCAACGACCACGCGGCGCGCGCCCGCGCGCAACGCCGCGGCGATGAGCTCGCCGGTGCCCCGGGTGGTCGCCCGCAGGGGATCGTTGCGCCCGGCGACCACGGCGAGACCGCTGGCCCGGGCCATCTCGACCACCGCCGTGCCGTCGGGCAGCTGGGCCCACTCGGCGTTCACCGGGTCGCCGAGCGGGCCGGTGACCCGGGCCGGTCGGCGCGAGCCGCCCACGGCGGCGAGGAGCGTGTCGAGCGTGCCGTCTCCCCCGTCGGCCATGGGCACCACCCGCACCTCGTCGAACCCGGCCGCGGCCACGCCCCGGGCCATGGCCGCGGCAGCCTCGGCGGCCGACAGGCTGCCCCGGAACTTGTCGGGAGCGAGGGTGGCGATGGGCACGCCCGATAGATTGGCCGAGTGACGGACGTGTGCGGGACCCGGGCCTGACCGTGTTGGAGAAGGTCCCCCTCCTCGAGAAGCACCTCGACGACTACGTGGGGATCGTGGGCGACGAGGTCTGCGAGCGGATCCGGGCCGCTGCGGCCCCCCTCCGGGGCGCCCGGGTGCTCCACCTGAACGCCACCGCCTACGGCGGCGGCGTGGCCGAGCTGCTCGCGACCCACGTGCCGCTCCTGCGCAGCGTGGGTGTCGACGCCGAGTGGCACGTCCTGCGCGGCTCCGACGAGTTCTTCGGCGTCACCAAGGACGTGCACAACGGCCTCCAGGGCGCGCCGGTCGAGATGACCCCCACGATGCGCAAGGTGTACCTGGAACGCGTGCTCGACAACGCGCTCGAGCTCGAGCACGGCTGGGACTACATCGTCGTGCACGATCCGCAGCCGGCCGCCATCCTGCACTACGTCGCCGACCGGCACGACGCGTTCGCGGGCACGAAGTGGATCTGGCGCTGCCACATCGACCTCACCGACGCCCGACCCGAGGTGTGGGAGTTCTTCCGACCCTTCGTCGAGCAGTACGACGCCTCGGTGTGGACCATGCCCGAGTTCGTCCCGGCGTCGCTCAGCATGGACCGCGTCGTGCAGGCACCGCCGTGCATCGACCCGCTGTCGGTGAAGAACCTCGACCTCGCCATGCCGTTCGCCACCGAGATCACGCGGCAGTACGGCCTCGACCCGGAGCGTCCGATCGTGTGCCAGGTCAGCCGCTTCGACCCGTGGAAGGACCCGATCGGCGTGATCGAGGCCTACCGGATCGCCCGGGCCGAGATCCCCGGGGCCCAGCTGCTCCTCGCCGGGTCGATGGCCACCGACGACCCCGAGGGCTTCCGGGTGTGGGAGGAGGTCGAGGCCGCCCGGGCCGGCGACCCCGACATCCACCTCCTGTCGAACCTGCACCAGGTCGGCGCGGTGCAGATCAACGCGTTCCAGCGCATCGCCGACGTCGTGGTGCAGAAGTCGCTACGCGAGGGCTTCGGCCTCACCGTGAGCGAGGCGCTGTGGAAGGGCCGCCCCGTGATCGGCGGACGGGCGGGCGGGATCACCCTCCAGATCCGCGACGGCGTCGACGGCTACCTCGTCGACGACGTCGCCACGTGTGCCCGCCGCATCGTCGATCTGCTCGGCGACCCCGGCGGCGCGGACCGCATGGGTGAGATCGGGCGTGAGCACGTGCGCGCGAACTTCCTGGCCACCCGGGAGCTCACCGACTGGCTGGCGCTCATGGGTGACCTGAGCGGCTGAGCTCGTGCTCGTCGCCTCCAACCGGGGTCCCTACCGGTTCCACCCCGAGGCCGACGGGTCGTTCCGGGCCCACCCGGGGGGCGGCGGGCTGTCGAGTGCGCTCCGCCCCCTGCTCAGCGACCCGGCGGTGGAGGCGCACTGGATCGCCGCAGCGGTGACCGACGGCGACCGCGCCGCGGTGCGCGCCGGTGCGGTCGACGTCCCCGACCTGGACCTCGTGCTGCTGGACCTCGATCCCGACCTCGCCCGCCTGCACTACGAGGTCGTGTCGAACCAGGTGCTGTGGTTCCTGCTCCACGGGATGTTCGACCTGGTGCACCGACCCCGCTTCGACCACCACTTCCGTGAGGCCTGGGCCGCCTACACGGCGGTGAACCAGGCCTTCGCCGACGCGATCACGACCCGCGCGACGCACGGCGACGTGGTCCTCGTGCAGGACTACCAGCTCGCGCTCGTCCCGGGGATGGTGACCGAGGCCCGCCCCGACCTGCGGGTCGTCGCCTTCCTGCACACCCCGTTCTGCGGCCCCACGTCGGCGCGTGTCCTGCCGACCGACGTCGCTGCGTCCCTCCTCGGCTCGCTGACCCGGGTCCCGGTCGGGTTCCACACCGCCCGCTGGGCCCGGGCCTACGCCGCGTCGGCGCGCGAGATCCTCGGGGACGCCTCCGACCCGCCGACCTTCGTCGCCCCCCTCGGTCCCGACACCGCGCACCTCACCGAGGTCGCCGACTCCGCCGCGGCCCGCGCCGCGCTCGCCGAGCTCGACGCGGTCGTGCACGACCGCCGGGTGATCCTGCGGATCGACCGGCTCGAACCGTCGAAGAACATCGTGCGGGGCTTCGCCGCCTTCGACCGGCTCCTCGAGCTGCACCCGGAGTGGCGGACCACGGTCACGTTCGTCGCGTTGCTCAACCCGTCGCGCGAGGCCCTTCCCGAGTACCTGGCCTACCGCGACGAGGTGCACCGGTCGGTCGAGGCGGTGAACGCCCGCTGGGCGACGGGGGACTGGCAGCCGGTGGTCTGCGACACCCGCGACGACTTCGCCGGCAGCATCGCTGCGCTCGAGCGCTACGACGTGCTCCTCGTCAACCCCCTGCGCGACGGCCTCAACCTCGTGGCCAAGGAGGGACCGGTGTGCAACCGGCGCGACGGCGTGGTCGTGCTGTCACCCGAGGCCGGGGCGTACGCCGAGCTGCACGAGGCCGTGGTCGAGGTGCACCCCTACGACCTCGAGCAGGCCGCAGCCGCGCTGCACCGGGCCTTGGCCATGGCTCCCGACGAGCGGGCCGAACGGGCCGCCCGCCTCCGGACCCTCGCCGCCGCCCGCACTCCGCGCACCTGGCTCCACGACCTGGTGCACGCCGCCGGCGGCTGAGCGCCGGCCGTCCCGGAGTCCATCCGGCCCAGCCGGCCCATCCGGCCCATTCGGCCCGGCCGACCGGCGATCAGGCGGCCAGCGCACCCGCGAGGCCGGCGAGGTCGCGGACGAGCACCCCGGGCCCCTCGACCACGAGGTCGGCCGCAGCCAGCAGCGCCGGGGGCGACTCCTCCGACGCCACCGCCACCCGCAGGGCGACCCGACCCGTCCCGGCGCCGGCCCAGGCGGCGATCGCCGCGAAGGCGGCCAGGTCGCCGTGGTCGTCGCCCACGAACGCGGCCGCAGTGCACCCGCCGGCCGCGAGCAGCCCGGCGACCGCCGTCCCCTTGTCCACCGCCAGGGGTGGCCGGAGCTCGCTGGCCATGCGACCGGGGAACCGGGCCAGGCCGTGGGCCGCGGCCCACGCCGCGAGCTCGGCTTCCGCCGGGGCCGCGGTCGGGACGGTCCGCCAGTGCAGCGTGACCGCGACCCGGCCCTTGCGCTCGACGGACAGGCGCGGGAAGCGCCGCTCGGCGTCGGCCGCCGCGGCCGCGACCGCGTCGGCGTAGGCGTCGACCCGGGGGTCGGTCCGCACCCCGGCGCCGTCGTCGCGCTCGAGGCCGTACTGACCGACCACCACGATCCGGGGATCGTCGAGGTGGCGACGGACGAAGGCCGCCGGGCGGCCGGTCACCACCGCGACCCGGCCGAGCACCCCGGCCAGCTCGGTCAGGGCGGCGACCGCACCCGGCGCAGGGCGGGCGGCGGCGGGGTCGTCGACGATCGGGGCCAGCGTTCCGTCGAAGTCGACGAGGAGCGCCGACCGGGTCGGCGCGACCGTCAGCGGGGCCCAGGGCCCCCGGTCACTTGCCGAGCAGGACGTAGCAGTTCGCCGAGGCGTCGAAGCCGGCCGGCAGGGGACTGGCCAGGGGCTGCACCGTGGAGGGGACGCCGAGCTCGTTGAGGGTGGCCACGAGCACCTCGGCCTCCTTCTCGTACCCGGTGGCGCACTGCACCGCCGTGCCCGCTCGCGTCGACGGTGCGTTCCCCGCCGGGAGGACCTGGTAGCCCTTCGCCTTGAGGTCGTTCGAGCGCTGGGTCGCCGCGCCCTGGACCCCGGAGCCGTTGAGCACCTGCACGACGACCTGGTCGTTGGCCCGGGCCGCCTTCGTGCTCTTCTTCGCCTCGGTGGTCGCCGTGGTCTTGGCGCCCTTCGTGGTGGTGCCGGTGGTGCCCCCGGTCCCGCCGGTCCCGCCGGTCCCGCCCGTCGTGCCTGCGGGGGTGGTCACCACCGGCGTGGTGCCCCCTGTCGCCGGGACGGTGCCGGGGTCGCCACGGCCGATCACCAGGAAGATGAGGATGCCGACGACGACCGCGACCCCGATGAGGATCCCGCCCCGCGACGCCGACATCGCCGCGGCCCCGCCCTCGGGTCCGCGCTCGCGCGGCGGTCCCCCGGGACGGGTCATCGGGACCTCGGGTCGGCGGTGGTGCCCTCGAAGCGGGCCCGCCGGCGCTGGTCGCGGAGGCGACGGAGACGCATCACGGTCAACGGGTCGTAGGCGAACGCCACCGGATCGTCCAGCAGCGCAGCGAGTCGCTCATAGTAGCGGGTGGGCGAGCAGCCCAGCTCGGTGCGGATCCGGGAGCCTTTGGGCCCCGGGGCCTGCCACCAGGTCCGCTCGAAGTCGAGCAGGGCGCGATCGCGGGCCGACAGCTGCATGGGTCACCGATTCTGGCCGCACCCGGGCGCCGAGACGGGGATTTCCGGGCCTCGACCTCCACTCGAGGTGGAGACGGCACACGGTGACGGCACACGGTGACGGCACACGGTGACGGTGGAGCCGGGTGTCGGAGTCGAACCGACGACCGCTCGATTACAAGTCGAGTGCTCTACCAGCTGAGCTAACCCGGCGGGTGCCGTCAGGCTAGGCCACCGTGCGGCGACGCACGACCTCGAAGCACGCCACCGCCGCGGCGGTCGCCACGTTGAGCGAGTCGGTCGCCCCGGGCATGGGGATCCCGACCAGCAGGTCACACCGCTCGCGGGCGAGGCGGCTCAGCCCCGCGCCCTCGGCACCGAGGACCAGCAGCACCGGCTGGTCGGCCACCGGGAGCGCGAACAGCGAGGTGTCGCTCTCGGCCGCGAGGCCCACCGTCCACACCCCGGCGCGCTTGGCCCGGTCGAGCGCCGCCGGGATCCCCCCGACCGGAGCGATGGCGACGTGCTCGATCGCCCCCGCCGCGGCCTTCGCCGCCGCCGGGGTCACCGCGACCGCCCGGTGGCGGGGCACCACCACCCCGGTCGCGCCGCAGGCGCCGGCCACCCGCAGCACCGCCCCGAGATTGCCCGGGTCGGTGACGCCGTCGAGCGCGATCAGGAAGGCGGCCGGGGCGGCCAGCAGGGTGTCGAGGTCGGCCGCCGGCAGCGGCTCGGCCCGGGCGAGCACCCCCTGGGGTGCCTCGGTGCGGGCTTCGGCGGCGAGACGGGCCGGGTCCACGCGCCGGACCCGGACGCCGCGGGTCGCGGCGAGGCGCTCGATCTCGTCGAGGCGGCGGTCGTCGTCGCGTCCGTCGGCGATCCACACGCTGCGGACGCGACGCCGGCCCGCCGCGAGGAGCTCCCAGACCGCACGGCGACCCTCGACCTGCTCACCGCCGATCCCACCACCACCGCCGCCACCACCGGGTCGGGGCCCGGAGTGGCGCGGGACCGGACGACGGGCCACCGACGCCGACTCAGGCCCGGTGCCAGACCGGGCCGGTCGGCGTGTCCTCGACCACGACGCCGCGCGCCGTGAGCTCGGCCCGGAGGGCGTCGGCGGTAGCGAAGTCCCGCGCGGCCCGGGCGGCTTCACGACGGGTGACGAGACCGTCGACCTCGGCGTCGAACCCGGCGTCGCCACCGGTGCCGGCCGCGGCGAGGGTGAGCCCCAGCGCGTCGGTGAGCTCCCGCACCGCGCCGACCATGACCGCCGCCCGGGTGGCGTCGCGGTCGTCGAGGGCCTGGTGGGCGACGCTCACGGCGTCGAAGACCACCGCCATCGCCGCCGGGGTCGAGAAGTCGTCGTCCATCGCGTCGCGGAACCGGGTCACGACCCCGGGGTCGCCCGGGGCCGGCTCCAGCCCGGTGGCCTGGGCCCGGCGCACCAGCGCGTCGAGGCGGTCGACCGCCGCGGCCGCCGCACCGAGCTCGGCGTCACCCAGCTCCATGGCCCGCCGGTAGTGGGTCTGGAGCACGGCCATGCGGAAGGCGCGGGGCCCGTGCGCGTCGAGCGCGCCGGCGAGCGTCGTGAAGTTGCCGAGCGACTTCGACATCTTCTCGCCCCGCACCTGGACCATCGCCGAATGGAGCCAGTAGCGCGCGAACGCGTGCCCGGCACCCTCGGCCTGGGCCCGCTCGTTCTCGTGGTGCGGGAAGGCGAGGTCGTCCCCGCCCCCGTGGATGTCGAACCCGGGGCCGAGGAGGTCGAGCGACATCGCCGAGCACTCGATGTGCCAGCCCGGGCGCCCGTCACCCCACGGCGACGGCCACGTCGGCTCCCCCGGCTTCGCCGCCTTCCAGAGGGCGAAGTCCACCGGGCTGCGCTTGGCGGCGTCGACGTCCACCCGGGCACCCGCCGACTCGAGGAGCTGGGCGAGGGAGCGGTGCGGCAACGCGCCGTACGACGGGAAGGAGGCGACGTCGTAGTACACGCCCTGGCCGTCGACGACATAGGCGTGGCCGCGCTCGATGAGCGACGCGATGAGTCGCTGCATGGACTCGACGTACTCGGTGGCGTGGGGCACGTGGTCCGGTCGCCGGACCCCCAGGCGGTCGAGTTGCTCCCAGTAGGCCGCCTCGAAGCGGGCGGCGACCTCCGGCTCGGTGCTCCCGGTCGTCGCGGCTCGGGCGATGATCTTGTCCTCGATGTCGGTGACGTTGCTGACGTAGGTGACGGCGAAGCCCCGCCATTCCAGGTAGCGCCGGATCACGTCGAACGTCGCGGCCGTGCGCCCGTGGCCCACGTGGGGGACGTCGTAGACGGTGGGCCCACACACGTACATCGCGACGCGGTCCGCCGAACGGGGCACGAACTCGACCTTGTCGCGTGCGATCGTGTCGTAGAGCCGAAGGGCCACCGAGCCAGGCTAGCGACCCGGTCGCGCGCGACCCGGCGACTCCGCCGTGGTCCGACCCGCGTCGGCGCGGCGTCCGAGTGGCGCCGGATCCGCGTCCGATCAGCGTTGGAGCAGCACGACCGCCCACGTGGCGATGCCCTCGGCCCGACCGACGGCACCGAGTCCCTCGCCCCGCTTGGGGGTCACCGAGACCGGGACCGAAGCATCGGCCGGCTCCCGCAGCGGGTCGAGCGCCGCCGCCACCCCGGCGGCGATCGCGTCGACGTGCGGGGCCAGGCGGGGGACCTCGGCCGCGATCACGACGCTCACGTTGGCCACCGCCCAGCCCGTCGCGGAGAGCTCGGCGGCGATCTCGGCGACGAACCCCATCGAGGCCGCACCCGCATGGGCCGGATCCGACGCCGGGTAGCGCGTCCCGAGGTCGGGCAGGCCCGCCGCCGCGAGCAGGGCGTCGGCGACCGCGTGCGCCACGGCGTCGGCGTCGGAGTGCCCACCGAGCCCGGGGCCGTCGGGCAGCACGACCCCGCCCAGCACGAGCGGACGGGCGGCATCGAAGGGGTGCACGTCGAAGCCGAGACCGACCCGCACGCCCATCAGCGCGGCTCCGGGACGAGCAGCGCCGCCGCCCGGTCGAAGTCGGCGAGGTCGGTGATCTTGAAGTTCCGGGGCGAGCCCGGCACCCAGACGACCACGCCCCCGTGAGCCTCGACCAGCGCCGCATCGTCGGTGGCCTCGCCGCCGGCGACGTGGGCCGAGCGCAGCGCCGCGGTCCGGAAGGCCTGCGGGGTCTGCACCGCCACCAGGCCGGCGCGCTCGAGGGTGGCCACCACGCGGTCGCCCTCGACCCGCTTGATCGTGTCGGCGACGGGCACGGCCGGGACCGCGGCGTCGGCACCGCCGCGGACCGCCGCGACCACGGCATCGAAGAGTGCACGGTCGGCGAGCGGCCGGGCGGCGTCGTGCACGATCACGACCTCGGTCGCCGGGTCGCGGGCCACGAGCGCATCGAGGCCGGCCCGGACCGACGCCGACCGGGTGGCCCCACCGACGACCGGGGTCGCGGCCGGGGAGCCGTCCCAGGTGATCCCGGTCGGGAGCACGACCACCACCGCATCGGCGACCGCCGCGCACGCCGCGATCGCGCGGTCGACGAGCCGCGAGCCGTCGAGCGGGAGGAACTGCTTCGCGGCACCGAACCGTTCGCCCCGGCCTGCCGCGACCACGACCGCCCCGACGCCGGGCACGACCTGCGTCCCGCTACTTCGCCGGCGCCTTCGCGGCGGCCTTCTTGGCCGGGACCGCCGCCTTCTTGGCCGGTGCCGCGGCCTTCGCCGGGGCCGCCGCCTTCTTCGCCGGGGCCGCCGCCTTCGCCGGTGCCGCCGCCTTCGCCGGTGCCGCCGCCTTCGCCGGCGCGGCCGCCTTCTTCGCCGGAGCCGCCGCCTTCGCCGGAGCCGCGGCCTTGGCCGGGGCCGGCGGCTTCTTCGCCGCCGCCTTCTTGGCCGGAGCCTTCTTGGCCGGGGGCTTGTCGCGACCGGCGAGCACGTCGTCGAGCCGGGCCTCGGCCGACTCCTCGTCGACGTCGAGCGCGAACGTCAGCTCGGAGACGAGGATCTGGCGGGCCCGAGCCAACATGCGCTTCTCTCCGGCCGAGAGCCCCTTGTCGGCCTCGCGGATCGACAGGTTCCGCACGACTTCGGCGACCTGGTAGATGTCCCCGCTCTTGAGCTTCTCCACGTGGTTCTTGAAGCGCCGGGACCAGTTGGTCGGCATGCGTGCTTCCTTCTTGCGGAGCACGGCGAACACCTCTTCGACCTCTTCGTCGTTGATCACCTCGCGCAGGCCGATCTCGTCGGCCTTGTTCACCGGGATCGAGACCTTGAGATCCCCGTAGGTGATGCGGAGGATGAAGTAGTCGGTCTTCTGGCCGTCGAAGACCCGCTTCTCCTTGCCCTCGATGATCGCCGCACCGTGGTGGGGGTAGACGACCTTGTCGCCGACGGTAAACGTCATGACGCTCCTGGATCCTGGGGAGGCGGAGAGGCCGTTGCTGCGCTTCGACCGGGACGCGGAGCGAGACGGGGGGCTGACGGCGACGATAAGTTTACCCGGTGCCCGAGCGCCGGCTCCTCGACGCCACCCGCCTCTTCGTCGCCTTCCCCGAAGACGCCCGGAACCACCTCCGCGACCAGATGGAGATCCGGGAGTACGCCCGGGGCGACGTCCTGTTCCGCCAGGACGATCCCGCCACCGAGATGTACATCGTGCTCGAGGGTCGGGTCGCCATCGCCGTCCAGGCCGGCGACGGCCGCGAGTCGGTGGTCGCGGTCCTGGAGAAGGGCGGGCTGTTCGGTGACCTCTCGCTCTTCGACGACGTCCCCCGCTCGGCCGAGGGCCGGGCCCTGATCGACTCCGTGGTGGCGGCCCTGCCCTACGCCCCGGTGCGCGACCTGCTCCAGCGTGAGCCCGCCCTCCTGTGGGTGATGGTCCGGCTGCTCGCCGAGCGCCTCCGTGCGACCGACGAGGCGCTCGCCGACGCGGTGTTCCTCGACGTGCCCGCTCGCACCGCGAAGCGCCTGCTCGAGCTGGCCGGCGACCAGGACCGCTTCACCATCCCGCTCACGCAGGAGGAGCTGGCGTCGATGATCGGGGCGTCACGGGAGCGGGTGAACAAGGCCCTCGCTCTGTTCACCCGCCTGGGCTGGCTCGAGATCGAGGGGCGCGGCCGCTACCACATCCTCGACCGGCAGGCGCTCGAGGAGCGGGCGACCCTCTGACCGGGGCGACGGCCCGCGCGCGCCACGGACGCGCGCCGACGCGTCAGGTCACGCGGTCGGCGAGCAGGAACTCGAGGACCCTGGACCACGCGTCGGCGGCGTCGTCGGCGCGGTGGGTGGGCCGGGTCGGGTCGTGGACGAAGCCGTGGTCGGCGTCGGGGTAGGTCACGATCCGGCAGTCGGGCCGCCCCGTCCACGCCGCACGCAGCTGCTCGACGTCGGCCGGTGGGACGAGGGCGTCGAGCCCCCCGAGGATCGCCAGGGTCGGCACGACGGACTCGGCGGCGTCGAGGGGTCGGCGCAACCGCGGACCCTGCATCGGCGCAGGCGGCACGATCATCCCGTAGAACGAGACCGCCCGGTCGAAGCGGTCGCCGGTCGCCGCCTTGAGCGCCTGCATCCCGCCCATGCAGAAGCCGAGCACGGCGACGCGGGCGACGTCGTCGTGCACCACGAGGTAGTCGGCCGCCGCCTCGAGGTCGCCGAGCTGGAGGTCGTCGTCGAGCGCACCGAACGCAGCCATGCGGGTCGGGGCGTCGGCAGACGCCCGCACCTCCGCCGGCGCCCGGGTGAAGGGCTCCGGCGCGCACACCGCGAACCCGTGGGTGGCGAGACGCCGACAGAGGTCGTCGAAGAGGGGCCGGAGACCCAGGATGTCGGGATGCAGGGCGATCCCGGCGATCGGCAGTCCCTCGGGGCGAGCGTGGATCGCCTCGACCGCGCGGTCGTCGGGGCCCCGGAGGACGACCCGCTCCAGCTCGACGTCGTGGGTTCCTTCGGTGAGTTCGGCCATCAGGCGTAGCGCTCCAGGATGCTCGACTCGGCCAACCGGGTGAGCCCGTCCTTGATGGCGCGAGCCCGGACGTCGCCGACCCCTTCCACCCCGGTGAGCTCGGCCGCGGTCGCCCGCATGATCTTCGCCAGGTCGGCGAACCGCTCCACCACGTGCTCCGAGACCAGCTCGGGCAGGCGGGGGATCTTGTGCAGCAGCCGGTAGCCCCGGGGGGTCACGGCTGCGTCGAGGTCGGGCCCGGTGGGCAGGCGCAGCCCGGCGGCCACGGTCGCGAGGTCGAGCAGCGACTCGTCGTCGAGCCGGGCCAGGCGGGTGAGCACGTCGGCCGGTCCCCACCCTGCGGCGGGGACCACGTAGTCCTTGGCGACGAGGCGACACTCGTCCTCGACCCCGCCCACCAGCTCCTCGAGCTGCAGGAGGACGAGCCGGCCGTCGGTCCCGAGCTCCACCACGTAGCCCTCGATCTCCTCGGCGATCCGGCGGACCATCTCGGCCCGCTGGAGCACCGTGGCGACGTCGCGCACGGTGACGAGGTCCTCGACCTCGAGCGCCGAGAGGGCGGTGCTCACGGTGTCGAGCCGATTCTTGTAGCGCTCGAGGATCTGGAGCGCCTGGTCGGCCCGGGCCAGCACCCGCGGGGTCGGCTCGAGCATCTTCTTCTCACCGTCGACGTGGACCGCGACCTCGGAGCGGTCCTCCGAGATCGTGATGACCGGCACGTGGATCTGGCGGGCGACCCGCTCGGCCGTGCGGTGGCGGGTGCCGGTCTCCGACGTCGGGATGTCGGGGTCGGGCACGAGGTGGACGTTGGCCCGGACGATGCGGGCGCAGTCGTCGCCGAGGATGATCGCCCCGTCCATCTTGGCCAGCTCCGACAGGCGGGGCGGGGTGAACTCGGCGTCGAGGAGGAACCCGCCCGAGCACAGCGACAGGACGTCGGGTCCGGAGCCGACCACGATCAGGGCCCCCATGCGGGCCGACATGATGCGCTCGATGCCCGCTCGCAGCGGCGTGCCCGGCGCGGCCCGGCGCAGCGCGGACAGCATCGCCCCGGAGCGGGCCGCTGTGGGCATCGACGTGCCCCCGGATCGCGAACGATCGAGCAAACCGTCACGATACCCCGCGGCGCTCGTGCGGCCGGTGGCGTCGGGGTCACGGGGCGAACGCCGCCGCCAAGGCCTCGGTCACGTGGTCGACGGCCACCACCTCCACGCCGGGTCCGGCGACCAGCGACCGGGGCCCGACCACCCGGGTGAACCCCATCCGGGCCGCCTCGGCCACCCGCAACGCGGTGTGTGCGACGCCACGGACCTCCCCGCCGAGCCCGACCTCACCGATGAGGACCGTGCGGGGCGCGAGCACCCGGTCGCCGGCGACGCCGGCCACGGCGGCGGCGACGGCGAGATCGACCCCGGGCTCGGCCACCCGCAGGCCGCCGGCGACGCTGGCGTAGACGTCGGACCGGCGGGTGTCGACCCCGGCGTGACGCTCGAGCACCGCCAGGAGCATCGAGAGTCGGTTCCCGTCGACCCCGGCGGCGACGCGCCGGGCGCCGTCGTCGCGGGGGGTGACCAGGGCCTGCACCTCGACCAGGAGCGGGCGGGCCCCTTCGACCGTCGCGGCGACGGCCGACCCCGGACCTCCGTCGCGCCGGTCGGCCAGGAACAGCGCCGAGGCGTCGGGGACCGGGACGAGCCCGGACTCGGTCATCTCGAAGATGCCCACCTCACGGGTCGAGCCGAAGCGGTGCTTGCGCGTGCGCAGGAACCGGAGCCCGTGGTGTCGGTCCCCCTCGAACGAGCAGACGGTGTCGACGACGTGCTCGAGCTGACGCGGACCGGCGAGCGATCCGTCCTTGGTGACGTGTCCGACCAGGACGGTCGCCGTCGCGTGCTCACGCGCGAGGCGCGTGAGCCGCGACGCGCACTCACGGACCTGGGTGACCGAGCCCGGGACGCCGGGCAGGTCGGGATCGACCAGGGTCTGCACGGAGTCGATCGCGACCACGGTGGGCCGGACCGCCTCCACGTGGGCGACGACGTGGGGCAGGGAGGACTCCGCGACGAGCCAGAGGCCCTCGTGGACGACGCCGAGCCGCTCGGCCCGGTGCCGGACCTGCTCGGGCGACTCCTCGGCCCCGACCAGCAGGCACCGGTGGCCGCCGGCGGCGAGGTGGCCCAGGGTCTGGAGCAGCAGGGTCGACTTGCCGATGCCCGGCTCGCCCCCCAGCAACGTGGTGGAGCCCGGGGTGAGCCCACCCCCCAGGACCCGGTCGAGCTCGTCGATGCCCGTGGCGCAGCGGGCCACACCGGCCGCGGGGACCTCGCCGATGGGCCGGGCGACGCTCACGGGGTCGCCGACGGGCCGGGCCGGGGCCACCACCTCCACGAGGGACCCCCAGGCGCCGCACCCCCCGCAGCGGCCCCGCCACTGCGGGGACGCGTCGCCGCACTCGGCGCACCGGAACGTGGAGCGGGGGACTCGGGACACGGTCTTCGTCGTCATGGTGTCAGGGTCGCACGGGGGTACGACACGGATCGGGCGCCCGAGCCCGCCTACCGTCCCGGGGATGACGCCCGGACCGCCCGTGGTCGGCTTCGACCTCGACATGACGCTCATCGACTCGCGCCCGGGCATCCTCACCACGCTCGCGGCGCTGGCCGAGGAGGCCGGTGAGCCGGCCCTCACCGCACCCGACCTCCTCGACGCGCTCCTCCGCCGCAACCTCGACCTGGTGCTCGCCGACCGGCTGCCCGCCGACCGGGCGCCCGGCCTCGCCGACCGGTTCCGCGAGCTCTACGCCGACATCGGGGTCCCCGGATCCTCGCTGCTCCCCGGCGCGGCCGCGGCCCTGGACGCCGTCCGGCGTCGCGCCGGGCGGGTCGTCGTGGTCACGGCCAAGTTCCCCCCCAACGCCGTCCGCTGCCTCGCCCATGTGGGGCTCGAGGTCGACGCCGTCCACGGGTGGCGGCTCGGCCCGGCGAAGGCGGAGGCGCTCCGGGCCGAGGGGGCGGTGGCCTACGTGGGCGACACCCCCGGCGACATGGCCGCGGCCGTCGCCGCCGACGCCCTCGCCGTCGGGGTGGCCACCGGACCCCACCCCGCGCCCGAGCTGCGGGCGGCGGGGGCCCGGATCGTGCTCACGACGCTGACGGAGTTCGCCGACCGGTGGCCGGAGCGGACCTGACCCCCCGATCGCCCCGGCCCGGCCGGCGACGCCGGGGCCAGCACGCCACGGCCACGGCCAGGACCACCAGCCCGACCGCGGCGCCCACCCCGACGATGCGGGTCCGGTTGCCCACCGACGACGTCGCGTCGAGCGCGACCGCGCCGTCCCCTCCGGTCGTGACCGCGACCGGGCCACGACCGGGCAGCTCGACCACCAGGCGGACGCGCACCCCGTCGCGGATCTGCGCGGCGAGGCGCTGGTCGAGGGCGGCGACGTCGACCCCCTGGGCCGCGAGGGCGGCGGCCAGCTCGGCGTCGGCCGCGACCCCGGCGGACGCGGCATCGGGATCGAGGGTCGCCCGGGCCGAGTAGCGGGTCGAGAAGAACTCCCGGTTCCGGGTGAACCGCGCGTCACGCAACGGACCGGCGTCGCCGTTCAGCTCGGCCAGGATGTCGGGCACCTCATCGACGCGCGCGAACGGCTTCGACAGGGTCAGCGTCGCCGAGCCGTCGGGAGCCCGCACCCAGGGCGTGACCGCCCACCCCGCCGGGGCGAGATCGGCGACGCGGACGCGGGAGTCGAGCGACCCGCCCCCGGCCTCGGCCGTCTCGACCGCGCCGGGGTCGGCCCGCACCTCGACGCCGACGGCGCCGGAGCCGTCGTCCCGGACCGCGACGGTGACGGTGGCGTCGACCGCGCAGCCGGCGGCCAGCCCGGCCAGGGCGACGAGCGCGCCGACCCGGAGTGCCCGCCGCCCGATCGTCCCCGCCCGCCGCCGGCGGGCCCGCTGGGGGGAACCCGGCGGATCAGCCCTCAGACCCGCTCCCGGCCATCTCCACCGGGGGCGGCTCGACCCCTTCGATTCCCCGGAAGACGAACTCGTCGTCGGCGGCGTCCACGAGCACGGTCTCGCCGGCCCGGAACTCCTTCCAGAGGATCTTCTCGGAGAGGACGTCCTCGATGTGGCGCTGGATCGCCCGGCGCAACGGACGGGCCCCGAGCGTGGGGTCGTAGCCCTTCTTGGCCAGGAGGAGCTTGGCGTCGGGCGTGAGCTCGAGGCCGAGCCCCTGGCTCTCGAGCTGGGTCTGCACCCGCTTGATCATCAGGTCGACGATCTCGGTGACCTCGTCCTGGGTCAGCTCGGCGAAGACGATGACCTCGTCGATCCGGTTCAGGAACTCGGGGCGGAAGTGGCGCTTGAGCTCCTCGTTGACCTTGGTCTTCATCTTCTCGTAGGTGACCGCGTCGTCGGACGGCCCGAAGCCGATCGACGCCTTGCGCAGGTCGGCCGTGCCGAGGTTCGAGGTCATGATGATCACGGTGTTCTTGAAGTCGACGGTCCGGCCCTGGGCGTCCGTGAGTCGACCGTCCTCCAGGATCTGGAGGAGCGTGTTGAACACGTCGGGGTGGGCCTTCTCGATCTCGTCGAAGAGCACGACCGAGAACGGCTTGCGCCGGACGGCCTCGGTGAGCTGGCCGCCCTCGTCGTAGCCCACGTAGCCCGGGGGCGAGCCGACGAGGCGCGACACCGTGTGCTTCTCCATGTACTCCGACATGTCGAGCTGGATCAGCGCCTGCTCGTCGCCGAACAGGAACTCGGCGAGGGTCTTGGCGGTCTCGGTCTTCCCCACGCCCGACGGGCCGAGGAAGATGAACGACCCCGACGGCCGCTTCGGGTCCTTGAGGCCCGCCCGGGTGCGGCGGATGGCCTGGGAGACCGCCTTGATGGCGTCGTCCTGGCCCACGACCCGCTTGTGCAGCTCCTCCTCCATGCGCAGGAGCTTGGCCGTCTCCTCCTCGGTGAGCTTGTAGACGGGGATGCCCGTCCAGAGCGCGAGGACCTCGGCGATCGACTCCTCGGTCACCTCGTTGAACAGGTCGACGCCCTCGGCCTGGAACTCGGCCTCCTTGGCCGAGCGCTGCTCGAGGAGCTCCTTCTCGCGGTCGCGCAGCGACGCGGCCCGCTCGAACTGCTGGTTCTCGATCGCCTCCTCCTTGTCCTTGCGGACGGTGGCGATCTCGTCCTCGAGCTCCTTGTAGTCGGGCGGCGCCTGCATGCGCCGGATCCGCAGCCGGGAGCCGGCCTCGTCGATGAGGTCGATGGCCTTGTCGGGCAGGTGGCGGTCGGAGATGTAGCGGTCGGCCATGTTGGCCGCGGCCACGATGGCCTGGTCGGTGATCGTCACCCGATGGTGCGCCTCGTAGCGGTCGCGCAGCCCCTTGAGGATCTCGATGGTGTGCGGGACCGACGGCTCCTCGACCTTGATCGGCTGGAAGCGCCGCTCGAGCGCGGCATCCTTCTCGAGGTGCTTGCGGTACTCGTCGAGGGTGGTGGCCCCGATGGTCTGGAGCTCGCCTCGGGCCAGCATCGGCTTGAGGATGCTGGCGGCGTCGATGGCGCCCTCGGCCGCACCGGCGCCCACGAGCGTGTGCAGCTCGTCGATGAAGAGGATGATGTCGCCGCGGTTCTTGATCTCCTTGAGCACCTTCTTCAGGCGCTCCTCGAAGTCGCCGCGGTAGCGCGACCCGGCGACGAGCGCGCCGAGGTCGAGGGTGTAGAGCTGCTTGCCCTTGATGGTCTCGGGCACGTCGCCGCTCACGATGTCGGAGGCGAGCCCCTCGACGATGGCCGTCTTGCCCACGCCCGGCTCGCCGATCAGGACCGGGTTGTTCTTGGTGCGACGCGACAGCACCTGCATCACCCGCTCGATCTCCTTCTCGCGACCGATGACCGGGTCGAGCTTGCTCTCGCGCGCGGCCTGGGTGAGGTTGCGGCCGAACTGGTCGAGCACGAGCGAAGTCGACGGAGTGCCCTCCGCGGGGCCGCCGGCGGTCGCGGGCTCCTTGCCCTGGTAGCCGGACAGCAGCTGGATGACCTGCTGGCGCACGCGGTTGAGGTCGGCGCCGAGCTTGACGAGGACCTGGGCGGCCACACCCTCGCCCTCGCGGATGAGACCGAGGAGGATGTGCTCGGTCCCGATGTAGTTGTGGCCGAGCTGGAGGGCCTCGCGCAGCGACAACTCGAGGACCTTCTTCGCGCGCGGCGTGAAGGGGATGTGTCCGCTGGGTGCCTGCTGACCCTGCCCGATGATCTCCTCGACCTGCTGACGCACGGCCTCGAGCGAGATGCCGAGGCTCTCAAGGGCCTTGGCGGCCACGCCCTCGCCCTCGTGGATGAGCCCGAGGAGGATGTGCTCGGTGCCGATGTAGTTGTGGTTGAGCATCCGGGCCTCTTCCTGCGCCAGGACGACCACCCGGCGAGCCCGGTCGGTGAACCTCTCGAACATGCTCTCCACTTCCTTTCGGCCTGTGCCGGTCGATCCTTGCGGCCTGCGCCGGTCGGCGACGGGCACGGGGAGCGAGCTCCCCTCCGATGATGCTAGTACCGACGGCGCCGGGTGCCCTGTCGTGGCTTTGGGCCACCGTCCGGACCTAGGTCAACGCCGGTCAGGCGCCGCCTTGTTCCCCGGGGCGCTTCCCCGCTCCCGCCTGTCCGCTCCCAGCGGACAGGCCCTCCGATCGCCTAGCGCCTGAGGGCGGCCCGGATCCCCCGGAGCAGCCAGTCGGCGTACTGCTTCTGCCCGTCTCGGGAGGTCATCCGGGCCGCATCGCCGGGGTCCCGCATGTTGCCCAGTTCGACGAGCACGGCGGGAACGTCGGAGAAATTCAGGGTGGACAGCGTCGGGGTGACGACGAGCGGGGGGCTCATGTACTCCGACACCGGAGCCCCGGCATCGGCCATGGCCCGGAGCATCCGGCGCCCCATCCGCTGGGAGGGTCCGGCGATGTCGTCGGTCCAGCCGTCGATGACGCTGGGAACGAAGATGAAGAAGCCCCCGCCGGCGCCCGGGGCACCGTCGGCGTGGATCGAGACGAGGAGATCCGCCCCGACCTCAGCTCCGAACTCCCCGCGGTCCCACACGCACGGCCCCCACTTGCGGTAGGAGTCACCGTCGCGGGTGAGCTTCACCTTCGCCCCGAGCTGGCGCAAGCGGACCTTGAGATAGCGGGCCACCCGCCAGTTGAACGTCGACTCGGGGTAGCCGTCGGCGGTCTCCGTGCCGGTGGTGTTGCACCCCTTGGTCTCGTAGCCGTTGAAACGCGACTGCGCGATCTTGTCGGCGAAGTTGGGATTGGAGTTGCCGAGCTGGTGCCCGGGGTCGAGCGCGATGACCATGCCCGCCAGCGGGGCGGAAGCCGGCGCTGCCGCAGGGGTGGCCGGCGCCGCGGGGGCGGCGAGCAGGGAGGCGAGAAGCGCGGCGGACACGCCGCCGATCGCCAGGAGGGCCGTCGTGCGCGCTCTCACCCGAGGGGTCACTCCAGAACCATAAGCATTCTGTGGTTGCCAAGGTAGTTGGGACGCACCCGCTCCAGGCCCAGGAACTCCGCGACTCCCTCGTCGTAGCTCTCCAGGAGGTGCTCGTACACATCCGGCTCCACGGGGCTTCCCTTGATCTCCTCGAAGCCGTGCCCGGAGAAGAACTCCACCTCGAACGTGAGGCAGAAGACCCGCTGAACGCCCAGGCCGCGGGCCCGATCGAGGAGGAGGCGGAGGATCTGCGATCCGATCCCGCGACCCTGGAGTTCGTCCTGGACCACGAGCGTGCGCACCTCAGCGAGGTCTCTCCACATCACGTGCAGGGCACCGCAGCCCGCCACCTCGCCATCGACCTCCGCCACGATGAACTCCTGCACGTCCTCGTAGAGCGTGACCGCGGCCTTGGCGAGCATGCGGCGGTCAGCCGTGTGCATGTCGATGAGCCCGCGAATGGCCACGACGTCGGCGGTGCGCGCCGGCCTCAGCGTCACGTTCACGCGCGCGCCTCAGGCTTGACCAGCGGGAAGAGGATCGTCTCGCGAATGCCCAGGCCGGTGAGCGACATGAGCAGTCGGTCGATCCCGAGGCCCACGCCGCCCGCGGGAGGCATGCCGATCTCGAGGGCGCGCAGGAAGTCCTCGTCGACGGGCATCGCCTCGAGGTCGCCGCGGGCACCCTGAGCCGCCTGGGCCACCAGTCGTTCGCGCTGGATCACCGGGTCGGCGAGCTCGGAGTAGCCCGTCGCCTGCTCGTAGCCGTTGACGTAGAGGTCCCACTTCTCCACCACCCCCGGCCTGTCCGGGCGGTGCCGCGTGAGCGGGGAGGTGTCCTCGGGATAGTCGAGGACGAACGTCGGCCGCGTGAACGTCGGCACCACGAGTTCCTCGAAGAGTTCCTCGACGCACTTGCCCGCCAGCCAGTGGGGCTGCGGCTCGATGCCGTGCTCGGCGCACAGGCCACGGAGCTCGTCCTCCGACATGGCGGGGGTGACCTCGCGGCCGACGGCCCGCGACACCGAGTCGTACAGGTCCACCTCGTCCCACTCCCCCGACAGATCGTGCACGCTGCCGTCCGCGTGGGTGACCACGAGGCTCCCGGTCGCAGCGAGGGCGGCCTCCTGGATGATCTCGCGGGTGATCCGCGCCATGTCGCGGTAGTCGGCATACGCCTGGTAGAACTCCAGGGCGACGTACTCCGGTGAGTGCGTGGAGTCCGCGCCCTCGTTGCGGAAATTGCGGTTGATCTCGAACACCCGGTCCAGCCCTCCGACCAGCGCGCGCTTGAGGAAGAGCTCCGGGGCGATGCGCAGGAAGAGCTCCATGTCGAAGGCATGGGAGCGCGTGACGAACGGTCGCGCCGTCGCTCCGCCCTGCTGGGTCTGCAGGACCGGCGTCTCGATCTCGAGATACCCGCGCTCGATGAGGCTCCGGCGGATGCTGGCCTCCGCCTCGACGCGCACGCGCGCCATCTCGCGCGCCTCGGGACGCACGATGAGGTCGACGTACCTCTGACGGACCCGCGTCTCCTCCGACAGCGGCTTGTGGGCGACGGGCAGGGGACGCAGGGACTTCGTCGCCATACGCCACTCGTCGGCGAGAACGGAGAGCTCCCCTCGCTTGGACGTAATCACCTCCCCGGAGACGAAGAGGTGGTCGCCGATGTCGACGAGCCTCTTGTACTCCTCGAGGGAGTCCTCGCCCACCGAAGCCAGGGACAGCATCGCCTGGATCTCCGACCCGTCGCCGGCCCTCAGGGTGGCGAAGCACAGCTTGCCGGTGTTGCGCTGGAAGATGACGCGACCCGCGACGGCGACGCGGTCCCCCGTGGAGGTGTCCGCCTCAAGACCCGGATAGGCGGCGCGCACCTGGGCGATGGTGTGCGTGAGGGGCAGCCGAACGGCGTAGGGGTCATGACCGGAGGCGAGCAGGCGATCGCGCTTCTCGCGCCGAACGCGCATCTGCTCGGGCAGGTCCTCGTCGTCGACGTCGTCACTGGTCACAGCGTCGACCGCTGACGGCTCTTCGGACATGGGACGTAAGGGTAGTGGAACGACTCAGTCGACGTTCTTCTCGAAGACCAGCCGCAGGCCCACCAGGGTCAGGTCGGGATCGTGGTGGGTGATGGTCTCCGACTCCGGGACCACGATCGGGGCAAGGCCGCCTGTCGCGATCACCGCGCGTACCTCGCCGATCTCGTCCACGATCCGGCGCACTAGGCCGTCCACCTGGCCCGCGAAGCCGTACAGCGCTCCCGACTGCAGCGCCTCCACGGTGTTCTTGCCGATGACCGAGCGGGGACGCACGAGTTCCACCTTGCGCAGCTGGGCGGCGCGGGAGGCGAGCGCCTCGATGGAGATCTCGATGCCCGGGGCGAGGGCGCCCCCCAGGAACTCACCCTTGCGCGACACCACGTCCAGGTTGGTGGACGTGCCGAAGTCGACGACGATCGCGGGGCCGCCGTACACGTGATGGGCGGCCATGGTGTTCACGATGCGATCCGTGCCCACCTCCTTGGGGTTGTCGGTGAGGATGGGAACGCCCGTCTTGGTCCCCGGCTCGACGATGACCGTCGGCACGTCCTCGTGGTAGTGGTCGAGCATGTGTCGCATCTCGCGCAGGACGGCCGGCACGGTGGAGCACAGCACGATCCCGGAGATCGGCGGACTTCCGTCGAGGAGCCCGCGGTAGACCAGCGCCATCTCGTCCGCGGTGGAACGAGCGTCGGTCTTCACGCGCCACGAGCGCTCCAGGCGATCGCCGTCGAAGAGGCCAATGACGGTGTTGGTGTTGCCGACGTCAATGGCGAGCAGGCTCACGTGGCCTCCCAGAGGTGGGCGCCGATGTCCAGGGCCGGGGCGGAGTGAGTGAGGGCTCCGACGGCGATGTAGTCGACGCCGGTGGCCGCGACCTCGGCCGCCGTGTCCAGGGTCAGGCCGCCGGACGCCTCGAGCCGGGCGCGCCCGGCATTGAGACGCACCGCCTCGACCATCTGCGCGGGGGAGAAGTTGTCGATGAGGACCAGGTCCGCACCCGCGGCGAGCACCTCCTCCAGTTGCTCCAGCGTGTCGACCTCGACCTCGACGGGGATCCCGGGGAACTCCGCTCGCACGAGGTCGAAGGCCGCCGCGACTCCGCCGGCCGCCACCACGTGGTTGTCCTTGACAAGCGCAGCGTCCGACAGCGACATGCGATGGTTCATCCCGCCACCGCAGCGGACGGCGTACTTCTCCAGGGCCCGCAGCCCCGGGGTGGTCTTGCGGGTGTCGCGCACCCGCGTGGGCCGGTCGCCGATGGCGTCCACCCAGCGCCGGGTGGCGGTCGCGATCCCCGAGAGGCGGCACAGCAGGTTCAGCGCGGTGCGCTCGGCGAGCAGGAGGTCGCGGGTCGGACCGCTCGCGCTCACCACGACGTCCCCCGGCACCACGGTGGATCCATCCGGGCAGCTCTGCGACGTCACACGCCCCTGCGACGCGATGGCGAAGACGGCCTCCGCGACGGGCCCCCCGGCGGTGACACCGGCGGCATCGGCCACCAGGTGGAGTGTCCCCTGTTGCTCCGCGGGCACCGTGGCCACGGAGGTGACGTCGACTCCCCCGGCCAGGTCCTCCGCGATGGCGCGCTGCACGACGTCGGCGACGTACGCCGGATCCAGTCCGGCAGCGCGCAGGGTCGTTGCGATGCCCTCCGGCAGCACTTCACTCGACATGGCCATCTCCTTCCGTTGGACTTGCCGGCGTCACGCTCTCATGCCGGGTGATGAAGTCCCCGGACTGGGTCATGCTCGTGACCAGGCGGACCCGCCACCGGTCGTCGTCCCGGTCCGGGAAGTCCTCCCGCCAATGCGACCCGCGGGTCTCCTCCCGGATGCGCGCGTGGTGGACGAGGGCGCGGGCGACCAGGTGGAGGTTGGTCGTCTCCCAATCATCGGTGCACGGCGTGGCGCCCGGGGCGCGCCCGAGGTCCGCGAGAGCGTCGGCAGCCCGCGTGAGCGACTCCGCGCTGCGGATGACGCTGGCGTCCACGCTCATGGCGTGCTGGAGCGAGCGCATCGCGTCATGGGGGACAAGGTGGCCTCCCGCGACGGGCGCCACGGGCGCGCGCCGCACCGGGGACTCACCCGCAAGAGCTCGGCCGATCCGCGCCGCGAACACCAGGCCCTCGAGGAGCGAGTTGGAGGCCAGCCGGTTCGCCCCGTGCACCCCCGTGCACGCGACCTCGCCGCAGGCGAAGAGTCCCGGGATGGACGACCGACCGTCGAGGTCGGTGCGGATGCCCCCGGATACGTAGTGGGAGGCCGGGGAGACGGGAATGAGCTCGGTGACGGGATCGATGCCGTGGGAGCGACAGGAGGCGAGGATCGTGGGGAAGCGCTCCTCCCAGAGTCGGGCGCCGAACGTTCGCGCGTCCAGCCACACGTGGGACTCCCCGGTCTCGCGCATCCTCCGCAGGATGGCGCGGGACACGACGTCGCGCGGTGCCAGCTCGGCGAGCGGATGGACGTCGACCATGAAGCGCTCCCCCGCCCCGTCGACGAGCAGGGCACCCTCACCCCGCACGGCCTCGGAGACCAGCGGCTGCTGCCCGCGCGCCCGCGGCCCCAGCCAGAGCACGGTCGGGTGGAACTGCACGAACTCCATATCAGCCACGTCGGCCCCCGCGCGCAGGCCGAGGGCTACACCGTCACCGGTGGCGACCGGCGGGTTCGTGGTCTGCGCGAACACCTGACCGAAGCCGCCCGAGGTGAGGATGACCGTCGGTGCGAGCGCTGCGCCCACGCCGTCACGCTGCCCCTGGCCCATGACGTGAAGGGTGACCCCCTGGGCGGCGTTCTCGTCATCGCGCAGGAGGTCGAGGACGAGCGCCCCCTCGATGAGCTCGATGCCTGGGTCGAGGGCCACGGCGGCGACGAGCGCGCGGGAGATTTCGGCGCCCGTCGCGTCACCGCCGGCATGCGCGATGCGGCTGCGCAGGTGCCCGCCCTCGCGGGTGAGGGACAGCGCACCGGAAGGGTCGCGGTCGAACGCCGCCCCCACCTCGATGAGGTCCCACACGGCGCGGGGACCCTCGGTCACCAGGGTCCGCACGGCGTCGACGTCGCACAGCCCCGCTCCGGCCACCAGCGTGTCGTGGAGGTGCTCGCGCGGGGAGTCGTCATCGGCCAGTGCGGCGGCGATCCCGCCCTGGGCCCACTGCGTGGAGCCCTCTTCGACACGGCCCTTGGTGACGAGCAGGACGCGTCGGCCGGTGAGGCGAGCGTGCAGCGCTGCGGTGAGGCCTGCGACGCCCGAGCCGACGACGATGGCATCCGCCTCGGCGGTCCATCCGGGTTCCGGGGCGAAGAGGCCGCTCACGTCGACGTTCCCAGGGTCAGGGGGACGTTGTCGAGCAACCGTGTGCCGTCGACGATGACGGCGACGAGTAGCCGCGCATCTCCGGTTGTCGGCGCAGGCCCGAGGTCGGTGGAGCGGACTGCGACGTAGTCGACGCGCACGGGGAGGCCCGTGGACCGCTCCGCCTCGTCCAGGCGCCGGCGTACGGCGTCCTCCACGGCATCGGCGCCGTGGACTGCGGCGCCCCGACCTGCGTCGAGCGCCGCGGGGATTGCGGCCGCCACGTCGCGCGCCGTCGGAGAGAGGTATCTGTTGCGGCTGCTCATGGCGAGCCCGTCCGCCTCGCGAACGGTGGGTACGCCGACGATATCCACGGGGAAGTCCAACGCTGACGCCATGGCGCGGACGAGCACGAGCTGCTGATAGTCCTTCTCGCCGAACAGGGCGACGTCGGGACGCGTCATGTGGAGCAGCTTGGCGACGACGGTGAGCATGCCGGCGAAGTGGCCCGGCCGGGCAGCGCCCTCGAGTTCGCCACCGAGGGGCCCGGGGTCCAACGCGATCGATGCTGCCGGACTGCCGTCGGGTGGATAGACCTCGTCCACCTCGGGCGCGAAGACGACGTCGGCGCCCGCGCTCCGAGCGATCTCGACATCGTCCTCCAGCGTGCGCGGATAGCGCTCGAAGTCCTCGCCTGCCCCGAACTGCCGGGGGTTGACGAAGACCGTGACGATGACGTGTCCCGACGACTCGACGATCTTCCGACCGGCCCGGACGAGGGCGGCATGGCCCTCGTGCAGAGCCCCCATCGTCATGACGACCGCGGTGCGACCCGACGGCGGCCGAACCGCGGCGATCTCCGAGCGCCGACGGATCACCTGCGTCATGGCAGTCCTCCGTACTCCCACGGGGACTCCGCGGCGTCGAGCAACTCGGCGAGTTCCTCGCCACGCGTCCGATCGAGCGAGCCCTGGGCGACGGCGCGCACCACGGTAGCCCGAGCCAGGGCGAGGTAGGCCGCGAGCGTCACCTCATCCGCCCCCTCGAGTTCGGCG
>CAIUKV010000018.1 GCA_903899845.1 uncultured Actinomycetes bacterium | reverse complement strand
CTGCACGCGGCGATCTCGCAGCTGGTGCGGCTCGACGCCCCGGTGGTGTGCGCGGTGCAGGGCAGCGCGGCGGGGGCCGGTCTCGGCCTGGTCGCCGCCGCCGATCTCGTGGTCGCGGGCGAGTCGGCGAAGTTCGTCATGGCCTACACCGGGATCGGGCTCACCCCCGACGGGGGGACCAGCTTCTTCCTGCCCCGCAAGGTGGGAACCACCCGGACGCTCGAGCTGGCGCTCACCAACCGGGTGCTGGGCGCGGCCGAGGCCCGCGACTGGGGCCTGGTCACCCGGGTCGTCCCCGACGCCGAGCTCGCCGGTGCCGCCGCCGCGCTCGCCGCCACCCTCGCGGCCGGCCCGACCCGGGCGTTCGGGGCGGTGAAGCGGCTCGTGCACGGCAGCCTCGAGCACGCCCTCGACCAGCACCTGGCGCAGGAGTCGGAGGAGATGGCCCGGGCCGGGGGCACGGCCGACGCGGCCGAGGGCGTCGCCGCGTTCGTCGCCAAGCGGGCCCCCGACTTCCGGGGCCGCTGATCCGGCCGGGGCGGACCGGCTCAGACGATGCGCGAGGTGCGGTCGCCCCAGTAGCGGTCGCGGATGAGCCGCTTGTAGAGCTTCCCCGTGGGCTGGCGGGGCAGCTCCTCCATGAAGTCGATCGACACCGGGCACTTGTAGTGCGCCAGGTTGTCGCGACAGAACGCGATCAGCTCCCGCTCCAGATCCGGTCCGGCGCTCGACCAGTCGATCGGCTGGACCACGCCCTTGACCTCCTCGCCCATCTCCTCGTTGGGCACGCCGAACACCGCGGCGTCCATGACCTTGGGGTGGGTGACGAGCAGGTTCTCGGCCTCCTGGGGGTAGATGTTCACCCCGCCCGACACGATCATGAAGTCGCGCCGGTCGGTGAGGTACAGGTAGCCCTCGTCGTCGAGGTAGCCCATGTCGCCCACCGAGGTCCAGCCGTCCTGGTTGTGGGCGCTGCGGGTCTTCTCGGGATCCTTGTGGTACTCGAAGGTGATCGTGCGCTCACCGGCCTCGAACCACACGACCCCGCTCTCGCCGGTCGGGAGCTCGTTGCCGTCCTCGTCGAGGATGTGGATGGTCGAGCCGTGGGCCTTGCCCACCGAGCCGGGATGGGCGAGCCACTCCTCCGAGGTGATCATGGTGGACCCGCCACCCTCGGTCGCGCCGTAGTACTCGAAGATGATCGGACCCCACCACTCGATCATCTGCTGCTTCACGGGCACCGGGCAGGGCGCGGCGGCGTGGATCACGAAGCGCTGGGAGGACACGTCGTACTTCGCCCGGGTCGCCTCGGGAAGCTTGAGCATGCGCACGAACATGGTGGGCACCCACTGGCTGTGGGTCACGCGGTGCCGCTCGATCGAGGCCAGCGCGAGCTCAGGGTCGAAGCGCTCCATCACGATCGCGGTGGCGCCGATGCGACCCATGGCGATGCAGAACTGCAGCGGGGCCGAGTGGTACAGCGGGGCGGGCGAGAGGTAGACGGAATCGGCGTCGATCCCGTAGGTCTGTCCGAACCCGGCGAACCCGGGGAGTGGATCGCCGACCCGGCGGCGGGGGTTCGGGTACTTGATGCCCTTGGGTCGGCCCGTGGTCCCCGACGAGTAGAGCATGGCCACGCCCTCGAGCTCCTCCTCGAGCGGCTCGGCGGGGAAGGCGGCCACGGCGGTCTCGTAGTCGGCGAACCCGTCGACGCCGTCGGGGCGGTCGAGCATCAGGCGCACGGTGCAGCTCGCGGGCAGCCGCTCGGTCAGCTCGGCGGCGGTGGACTCGAGGTACGCCGAGGTGACGTAGGCCTTGGCGTCGCAGTTGTCGACGATGTAGGCGATCTCCTCGGCGTTGAAGTGGTAGTTGATCGCCGTGAAGTAGAGGCCCGACCGCTGGGCCGCCCACACCACCTCGAGGTACCGGGGGTGGTTCTCCATGCAGACGGCGATGTGGTCGCCGAAGCGGAGCCCGGCGTCGTACCAGAGCTGCGCGAGCCGGTTGGACCGGTCGTCGAGCTCCCGGTACGTGACGACCTGGCCGCTGGCGGCCATGACGTACGCGGGCTTGTCGGGATCGGTCCTGGCGTGTGCTCCGGGCCACATGGGGCGGCACTGTATCGGCCCGTCCGGCCCGGCTCCGGGGGCCGCGGACCGGGCATCTGGCGGTCGGCGGCGACCACCCCGTAGCGTGCGCCCGTCCCGATCCTGACCCGCCCGGAGTCCGGCATGGCCATCGCCGCCTGGGGGACCTACCTCCCCGCCCACCGCCTCGACCGCACCCTGATCGGCACCGCGCTGGGGAGCTTCGCCGGACGGGGGACCCGCGCCGTCGCGGGCTACGACGAGGACACGACCTCGATGGGGGTGGCGGCGGCCCGCAACGCCCTCGCCGGCCTGCCCGCCGACCTGCTGCCGCAGCGCCTCCTGTTCGCGACCGCGAACCCTGCGTACCTCGACAAGACCAACGCCACCGCGGTCCACGCCGCCCTGGGCCTGCCCGCCTCGGTGGCGGCCTACGACGTCGGCGGCTCGACCCGCTCGGGGATCGGCGCGCTGCGCCTCGCCGCCGACGCCGCGGTCCCGACCCTGGTGATCATGAGCGACCTGCGCACCGGGCTCCCCGGCAGCACCGACGAGCGGGAGGGCGGTGACGGTGCGGTGGCCCTCGTGGTGGGGAGCACCGCCGCGATCGGTGACGCCGCCCAGACCCGGGTGCTCGGCGCGGCGTCGGCCTCGCTCGAGTTCCTCGACCGCTGGCGGCTGCCGGGCGAGCGATCGTCGCACGTGTGGGAGGAGCGCTTCGGCGAGCACGCGTACGTCCCGCTGGTCGCCGCCACCTTCGCCGACGCGCTCGCCACGGCCGGGATCGGGGCCGAGGCGCTCGACCACGTCGTCGTGACCGGGGTGCACAGCCGGGCGGTGCGGGTGGCGGCCCGGGCCATCGGCGTGGCCCCCGACCGCATCGTCGACGACCTCGCCGACACCGTGGGCAACACCGGGGCGGCCCACCCCGGTCTGCTGCTGGCCGGGCTGCTCGAGCGCATGGCCCCGGGCCGGCGCCTGGCCCTGGTGGTGGTGGCCGACGGCTGCGACGTCGTGATCGCCGAGACCACCGGTGCCCTCGGTGCCGTGCGCCCCCGGCGCACCCTCGCCGAGCAGATCGCCGGCACCCGTCCGCTCACCAGCTACGAGACCTTCCTCACCTGGCGGGGACACCTCGACCGCGAGCCGCCCCGCCGCCCCGATCCGAAGTCGCCGGCGGCGCCGCCGTCGCTGCGCAACGAGGACTGGAAGTTCGGGTTCACCGGCTCGCGCTGCGACGCCTGCGGCGAGGTGCACCTCCCGCCGTCGCGGGTGTGCGCCCGGTGCCGGGTCACCGACCGGATGACGCCGGTGCGCATGGCCGACACCCCGGCGACGGTCACCACGTTCACGGTCGACCGCCTCACCTACTCGCTCAGCCCGCCGGTCGTGGCCGCGGTGGTCGACTTCGACGGGGGCGGCCGCTTCCGCTGCGAGGTCACCGACGTCGACGCCGACCGGGTCGCCATCGGCGACCGGGTCGAGATGACCTTCCGGCGCATCTCGACCGCCGCCGGCGTCCACAATTACTTCTGGAAGGCCCAGCCGATCACCGGCTGATCCGGGTCCGGCCGCACCCGCGCGCCGACCGCACCGAGCGAAAGGACACCAGCCATGGCCAGTCACGGGATCCGCGACCGGGTGGCGATCGTCGGGATGGGGTGCACCCCGTTCGGCGAGCACTGGGACAAGGGGGTCGACGACCTCCTCGTCGACGCGGTGGGTGACGCGTGCACCTCGGCCGGCATCGCCCAGGAGCAGGTCGACGCCTACTGGCTCGGCACGATGGGCTCGGGCATCTCCGGGCTCACGCTCTCCCGGCCGCTGCGCATCGACTACAAGCCGGTGACCCGGGTCGAGAACATGTGCGCGACCGGCTCCGACTCGTTCCGGAACGCCTGCTACGCCGTCGCCTCCGGCGCCTTCGACGTGGCGATGGCCACCGGGGTCGAGAAGCTCAAGGACGGTGGCTTCTCCGGGCTGGTCGTGGCGTCGCCGCCCGGCGACGGCACCGGCGCCGAGTTGAGCGCCCCCGCGCTGTTCAGCCTCCTCGGCCCCGCCTACTGCAAGAAGTACGGGGTGGACCCCGACGAGTTCAAGGAGGTCCTCACCCGCATCGCGTGGAAGAACCACTTCAACGGCGCCCGCAACCCGCGAGCGCAGTTCCGCAAGGAGGTGGCCAAGGACGTCATCGCGTGCTCGCCGATCATGGCCGGCAACCTCGGCATCTACGACTGCTCGGGGGTCGCCGACGGTGCCGCCGCCGCGATCGTGGTGCGGGCCGAGGACGCGTACCGCTACACGGATCGCCCGTTGTTCGTGAAGGCCCTGTCGTTCGTGGCCGGACCGGGCGCCGGGGTGGTCGACCGCGACTACGACTACACGACCTTCCGCGAGGTGGTGGCGGCGGCCACCGACGCCTACGCCCAGGCGGGCGTCACCGACCCGCGGGCCCAGATCGCGATGGCCGAGGTGCACGACTGCTTCACCCCCACCGAGCTGGTGCTGATGGAGGACCTCGGGTTCGCCGAGCGGGGCACGGCCTGGAAGGAGGTCCTCGCGGGCACCTTCGACCTCGACGGCGAGCTCCCCGTGAACCCCGACGGGGGCCTCAAGGCCTTCGGGCACCCGATCGGGGCGTCGGGCCTGCGGATGCTGTTCGAGGCCTGGCTGCAGCTCCGGGGCGAGGCGGGCGAGCGCCAGATCCGCTCGGTCGCCGAGGGCCGGAACCTGGCCCTCACCCACAACCTGGGCG
>CAIUKV010000017.1 GCA_903899845.1 uncultured Actinomycetes bacterium | reverse complement strand
GATGGACCTGCTGGAGCGGCGGGGCGTCGTCGGCCCGAGCGAGGGCTCCAAGGCCCGGGCCGTCCTCATGACGGTCGAGGAGCTCGAGCAGATGGAGGCCCGGGGCGCCGCCACGGTGCCCGACCTCATCGACTGACCTCCCGCCCCGGGGCCTCCTGCCCCGGGCCGTCGCCCGGGTGGTTCCGAACTGAGCCGGTGGGGTCCGGGTCTCCCGACCGTGGGTCGGGGCCCGGTCGGGGTCCATTGACGCCCCTTCGGCCTGGGCGTCGCCGACCCTTGCACCGGGCGGATCCCACGAACCGCGTCTGCGCTCAAGTCGCGCTCACGGGGTGCCGATGGCACGCGGACACCGCCCGGACCACCGGGCGGGCCCCGCGCAGGAGGGTCCATGCCCGCCACCCGTACCGCCCCCCATCCCTCACGGAGCATCGCTTTCCGCTCGAACCGTCGCCGCCCACGTCCGGGCCGCCGGTTGGTGCGCGCCGGTCTCGTGGTGGCCGCCCTCGGCCTCCCCGCCCTGGCGGGGGCGGTTCCCGTGGCCGCCGCCCCGGTTGCCGCGTCCACTGCGCCCAGCACGTCCAGCACGTCCAGCACGTCCCCTGCGCCCACCACGTCCACCACGTCCACCGCGTCCACCGCCACGGTCGACCCCGGACCGGCGTCGATCACCGTCGTCCAGGTCGCGCCCGGCGGGACCGACTTCGCGTTCAGCGTCACCGGGCATCCGGGCTTCGTGCTCGACGACGACGCCGATCCGTCCCTCCCGGACCGGGCCCTGCTCGAGGGCCTGGCCGCCGGCCCGTACACCGTCACCCAGGCCGCGACCGCGGGCTGGGCCCTCGGCACCCTGGTGTGTGACGGCACCGCCCAGGTCGACCACACGACGCGCTCGGCCACGGTCACCGTGGCGCCGGGGGACCGGGTGACCTGCTCGTTCACCAACGTCCCGGTCGTCGCCGCGACCGAGGCCGCGATCACCGTGGTGCTCGATGCCCACGACCGTCAGGACTTCGACGTGGCGGTCACCGGCCGGGGCGTGGTGACGCTCGACGACGACCACGACCCGCAGTGGGGCAACACGGCGCGCCTCGACGGCCTCGCGCCCGGCTCCTACCGCCTGACGCCGGCGCCCGTCCCCGGATGGCGCCTGGCCGCGCTCACGTGCACCGGTGCCTCGACCGTGGACCGCGCCGCCGACGCGGTGACCGTCACGGTGGGTGGCGGCGAGGAGGCGGTCTGCAGGTTCACCATGGCCATGGACCGACCGCTCGCGGGCGCGATCCGTTGGGACGCCTGGCACGACGGCCCGGTCGGACGGGCGGTCGAGTACACGCTCGGCCCCGCCCACTGGCACGACCGCCTGCCGTGGTTCTCCGAGATCACCGGCCCCGACTCGGTGCGGACCCGGGCCGACAACCAGGTGGCGGCCGACCGTGAGATCGAGATCGCCGCCGACCTCGGCCTCGACTACTTCGCCTTCATCGTCTACGACACCGACCGCGAGGTCGGCTCGGAGGACGAGGGCATGATGCGGGGGCTGAAGCTGTACCGCCAGAGCCCCCTGCGCGACCGGGTCAAGTACACGGTCGTCATCGACGGGCAGCGCCTGGCGATGCCGGCGGAGCGTGCGGCGGTGCTGCGGTACATGCAGGACCCGAACTGGGTGTACGTGGACGGCCGCCCGCTCGTCTACGTCGGCCTCTACTACCGGCCGGTGGCCACCGACGTCGCCACGCTCCGGGCCGAGTCCATCGCCCAGGGCACCGGCGACCCGTACGTCGTGTACATGACGCTGGGTGCCGACTCGCCGACGACCGGGGCGACCTACGCGGCCGCCAACGGGATCGATGCCGTCTCCTCGTACATCATGGGGGTGACCACCTCCGAGGGGCGGCCGTACACCGACCTGGCCCAGGGCGCCCGCCGCACCTGGGACCAGATCACGGGGCGCGGGGTGGCGGTGATCCCGACGGTCATGTCCGGGTGGGACCCGCGGCCGCGGGTCGAGCGTCCCCCGTTCTGGGGCGGATCGGGGCGCAACTGGTTCCAGGCCCCGACCCCGTCCGAGCTCGCCACCCATCTGGGTGAGGCGCTCGACTGGGCCCGCAGTCGCCGGAGCCCGGCGGTGGTGGCCTACGCGTGGAACGAGTTCGACGAGGGCGGCTGGCTGTCCCCGACGCTGCGAGCGGACGACGCCCGCCAGGACGGGATCCGCGCCGCCCTGGCCGCGGGGACCGTGCCGACCCTCCCCCGGGTCTCCGTCGACGACGCGTCGGTCGTGGAGGGGACCGGAACGTCTGCGGGTGCGCCGGCGACGTTGGCGTTCCCGATCACCTTGTCGGTGCCCGCGGCCGCACCGGTGACCGTGGAGTACACGTTCAAGCCGGGCAGCGCGCTTCCCGGTGACGACTACCTCGACGAGCCCGGACGGGTCACGTTCGCCCCGGGTCAGACCGTTGCGTCGATCCCGCTGTCCGTGGTCGGTGACGCCGCCGTCGAAGGCGACGAGTCCGTCGGGGTTCGTCTCGGCGGGGCCGATGGGGCGCTCGTCGACCGGGGACGCGCCACCGGCACCCTGGTCGACGACGAGGCCTCCCCGCGTCCGGTCGAGACGTTCGTGAGCGATCTGGCGTGGGTGTCGGCGCGCAACGGGTTCGGGCCGGTCGAGCGTGACCGTGCGAACGGGCAGTCGGGTGCGGGTGACGGTGGTCCGATCACGGTGAACGGGGTCGGGTACGGCAAGGGCCTGGGGGTGCACGCGTCGTCGACGGTGGTGTTCGCCCTGCGGCAGGGGGACGCGCGGTTCGTCGCCGACGTGGGGTTGGACG
>CAIUKV010000016.1 GCA_903899845.1 uncultured Actinomycetes bacterium | reverse complement strand
GGTCGATCCGGTGCGAGTCCGGAGCCGACGGTGACAGTCCGGATGGGAGAGGGCGAGCCCGGCCGGTGCGTGTCGCGCGCGCCTGCCGTCGTCGCCTGCGCCCGTCGCCCGGGGCCGAGTCCGGTCCGGCGAGGAGACCAGGTGGACACCGAACGGCCCGCGAGCCCCGACGAGCACGGCGACGCGCACTGGATGGACCGGGCCGTGGCGCTCGCCGCCGGGGCCCGACGCCGCGCCGCGCCGAATCCGCACGTCGGCTGCGTGGTCGTCCGCGACGGCGCCGTGGTGGGGGAGGGGGCGACCGCGCCGCCGGGTGGTGACCACGCCGAGGCGGCCGCCCTGCGTGCGGCCGGGGCCGCAGCCCGCGGTGCCACCGCCTACGTGACGCTCGAGCCCTGCGCCCACCACGGACGGACCCCGCCGTGCGCCGAGGCCCTGCTCGAGGCGGGGGTCGCCCGGGTCGTGGTGGCGCTCGAGGACCCCGACCCGGCGGTCGCCGGACGCGGGATCGCCCGGCTGCGGGAGGCCGGGGTCCCGGTCGCCGTCGGGACCGGCGCTCCCGCCGTGCGCGACTAGCTCGCCGCGTACCTGCACCACCGCCGGACCGGCCGGTCGTTCTGCCTGGTCAAGACCGCGCTCAGCATCGACGGGCGGACCGCGGCGGTCGACGGATCGTCGCAGTGGATCACCGGTCCCGCGGCCCGGGCCGACGCCCACGACCTCCGGGCCGATTCCCAGGCGGTGGTGATCGGGCCGGGGACCGCCCTGGCCGACCGGCCCGCCCTCACTGTCCGGGACGCCGGCCCGCCCGGCCCCGGCACCCCGCCGCGGCGGGTGCTGCTCGACGCCCTCGGCCGGGTGCCCGCCGACGGCCCCCTCTTCGACGGGTCGGCCCCGACGGTGGTCCTGACCACCGACCTGGTCGACCCGGCTGCGGTCGCGGCGTGGTCGGCGGCGGGGGCCCAGGTCGAGTCGGTGCCCGCGGTCGACGGCAAGGTCGACCTCGGGGTGACCCTCGGCGTGCTCGGTGGCCTCGGCGTCCTGCAGGCGATGGTCGAGGGCGGTGCGGCGCTCCACGGCGCCCTGCTCGCGGCGGGCCTGGTCGACCGGCTCTGCGTCTACGTCGGGGCCACGGCCCTCGGCACCCGGGGCAAGGCGGGCCTCGACTGGCCCGGACCCCCGACGATCGCCGCCGCGCCCCGGTGGCACCTCGAGCGGGCCACCGTGCTCGGCGACGACGTGCGCCTCGACTACCGGCCGGCGGACCCGTCCGGTGCCGGGGTGGCCTGATGTTCACCGGGATCGTGGAGGAGCGGGGCGTGGTGCGGGCGGTGTTCGCGCGCGCGGGCGGCGCCCGGCTCGAGCTGTCCTGCACCGCGGTGCTCGCCGACGCCCGCATCGGCGACTCCATCGCGGTCAACGGCTGCTGCCTCACCGTGGTGGAGCTCGGCGCCGACTGGTGGGCGGCCGACGCCCAGATCGAGACCCTCGACCGCACCACGCTGGGGGCCCTCGCGCCCGGTGACCCCGTCAACCTCGAGCGCCCCCTGCGGCTCGGCGACCGGCTCGGCGGACACCTCGTGCTCGGGCACGTCGACGGCGTCGGGGAGGTCACGGCGGTCTCGCCCCTGCCCGACGGCTCGACCCGGATCGAGGTGCGGGCCCCGGCCGGGATCGCCCGCTACCTGGTGGAGAAGGGCTCGGTGACCATCGACGGCACCAGCCTCACCGTCACCACCGTCCGCGACGCGCCCGAGGGCACGAAGTTCGGCGTCGCCTGCATCCCCCACACGCTCGCGGTCACCACGCTCGGCGTCCGCCGACCGGGCGACCGCGTCAACCTCGAGGCCGACATGATCGCCAAGCACGTCGAGCGCCTCCTCGTCACGAAGGACCGGTAGCGACCATGCCGTTCACCCAGATCGAGAACGCCATCGCGGCGATCGCACGCGGCGAGCTCGTCATCGTCGTCGACGACGCCGACCGCGAGAACGAGGGCGACCTCATCATGGCGGCCGAGAAGGTCACGCCCGAGGCGATGGCGTTCATGATCCGCCACACGAGCGGGGTGATCTGCATGCCCATGCTCGGCGACCGGCTCGACGCCCTCCAGCTCCCGCTCATGGTCGCCCACAACACCGAGGTGCAGCGGACCGCGTTCACGGTCTCGGTCGACGCGGTCGCCGGGACCTCCACCGGCATCAGCGCCGCCGACCGGGCCGTCACGGTCCGCACCCTCATCGATCCGGCCACCCGGCCCGAGGACCTCGCCCGGCCCGGGCACATCTTCCCCCTGCGCTACCGCGAGGGCGGGGTGCTCAAGCGTGCCGGTCACACCGAGGCGGCGGTCGACCTGGCCCGTCTCGCCGGTCTGGCCCCGGCCGGGGTGCTGGCCGAGGTCGTCAACGACGACGGCACCATGCAGCGCCTCGACGATCTCGAGGGCTTCGCGGTCGAGCACGGCATGCAGATGATCTCGATCGCCGACCTCATCCGCTACCGGCGTCACCGCGAGAAGCTGATCACCCGGGTGTCGGAGGCGCGCATCCCGACGAAGTACGGGGACTTCACCGCCTACGTGTACCGGTCGCACCTCGACGACGTCGAGCACATGGCCTTCGTCTGCGGCGAGGTCGCCGGCGGGGGGCCGGCGCTCGTGCGGGTCCACTCGGAGTGCCTGACCGGCGACGTGTTCGGCTCGATGCGCTGCGACTGCGGCATGCAGCTCGACCTGGCGCTGGCCAGCATCGCCGAGGCGGGCCGGGGCGTCCTGGTCTACCTCCGCGGCCACGAGGGCCGGGGGATCGGCCTCGGGCACAAGATGCGCGCCTACAGCCTCCAGGATCAAGGGCGCGACACGGTCGAGGCCAACGAGGAGCTCGGCTTCGCCGCCGACTCGCGCGAGTACGGCATCGGGTCGCAGATCCTCGTCGACCTCGGGGTCACCGAGATGCGGCTGATGACCAACAATCCCGCGAAGTACGGCGGCCTCGAGGGGTACGGTCTGGAGATCGTCGACCGGGTCCCGCTGCGGATCGAGCCCACGGGGGAGAACCTCGCCTACCTGCGCACGAAGCAGGAGAAGCTCGGGCACCTGCTCGGACTCGACGACGGGCCGGGGGGATCCACCGGGACGGTCGAGGGCTGACGCATGGGTGACTACACGCCGGGGGAGGCCCCGATCGACGCAACCGGACTCCGGGTGGCGGTGGTCGCGGCCCGGTTCAACGGTGACGTGACCGGCCGCCTGCTCGAGGGCGCCCAGGCCGCGCTCCGGGACCACGGGCTTCCCGAGGCCCCGGTGCACTGGGTCCCGGGCGCGTTCGAGCTGCCGGTGGTGGCCCAGCGGCTGGCCCGCTCGGGCGCCTGCGACGCCGTCGTGTGCCTGGGCGCGGTCATCCGGGGCGACACGCCGCACTTCGACTACGTGGCCGGCGAGGCCGCCGCGGGCCTGGCCCGGGTCGCGCTCGACACCGGGATCCCGGTGGTCTTCGGGGTCCTCACCACCAACACGCTCGAGCAGGCGCTCGACCGCTGCGGGGGCTCGGCCGGCCACAAGGGCGCCGAGGCGGCCGTCACCGCGATCGAGACCGCCGCCCTGCTCCGCACGCTGCCCCCCGCCCGGAAGGACTGACCGTGCTGCACCTCGTCCTCCCCAAGGGCTCGCTCGAGCGGGCCACCCTGGAGCTGTTCGACGACGCCGACCTCGCCGTCACCCGCGCGTCCGACGTCGACTACCGGGCCACCATCGACGACCCCCGCGTCGCCGAGGTCCGGATCCTGCGACCCCAGGAGATCCCGCGCTACGTCGCCGAGGGCCGGTTCGACCTCGGCATCACCGGGCGCGACTGGATCGAGGAGACCGCGGCCGACGTCGTCAGCCTCACGCCGCTGCACTACTCGAAGGCCACCGCCCGACCCATCCGCGTGGTGCTGGCCGTGGCCGCCGACTCGGAGGCCCGGACGGTCGCCGACCTCCCCGCCGGCCTGCGGGTGCACACCGAGTACCCCCAGCTGACCCGCCGCTACTTCGACCGGCACGGCATCGACGCCACGGTCGAGCTCTCCTACGGGGCGACCGAGGCGAAGGTCCCCGACATCGCCGACGCCGTGGTGGAGATCACCGAGACCGGCCGGGCCCTCCGGGCGGCCGGTCTGCGCATCATCGACACGATCCTCACCTCGTACACGGAGCTGATCGCGAGCCCGGCGGCGGCCACCGACCCGGCGAAGCGCGAGGCGATGGCGCAGCTCACGGTGCTGCTCACCGGGGCGCTCGAGGCGCGTGGCCGGGTGCTCATCAAGTGCAACGTCGACGGGGCCCAGCTCGACGCCGTGATCGGCATCCTCCCTGCGCTGAAGTCGCCCACGGTGTCGAAGCTGTTCAACGAGGACGCCTACGCGGTCGAGACCGTGGTCGCCAAGCGCGAGATCAACACCTTGATCCCCGAGCTGAAGGCGGCGGGCGCGACCGGAATCATCGAGCTCCCGATCAGCAAGATCGTGCACTGAGGCGATGCCCGACGACCGCCGCCGTGGCCGGGTGGAGGCCTACGACCCCCACCGGGGCTGGGGCACGGTCGTGGGCGACGACGGCGAGCGCCTCGGGTTCCACTGCACCCAGATCGCCGACGGCAGCCGGGCGGTCCCGGTCGGCGCGGTGGTGACCTACGTCCGCATCCCGGCGCACCTGGGGCGGTACGAGGCGGGCGCGATCACCCGGGGCTGAGCCCCCGGCTCCGGCTCCGGCTCCGGCTCCGGGCCCGGGCGGGTGGGGAGGCCGCGGTCAGCCCGCGCCGATGCCGCCCCCGCCGCCCCCGCCTCCGCCCCCGCCCGAGAAGCCGCCACCCCGACCGCCGCCGCTCGAGCTCGGGGTGGACGCCGCGGCGAAGCCGTTCGACAGACCGACGCCGAAGGCGGCGAGTCCGTCGAGACCCCGTCGGCCGCTCGCCGGGACGTACCACCGGCCGGTGGCGGTGATCTCGGTCGTGGCCGGGACCCGCGCTGCCATGGCGGTGGCGAGGCGGGCGCTCACCCCCAGAGCCACGGCGTACACGAGGTAGCGCTCCCAGAGCACCAGGTGGCCGCTCGGCGCGTCCTCGAGCGCGGAGAAGTCCCGCAGGAACCGCTCGACCCCCTCCCATTCGGCGGCCCGGCGCGCGCCGAGGGGGGTCCGCCGGCGCAGGAGTCGGGTGAGGCCGACCTGGGTCAGACCCCAGACGACGCCCGCGGCCCCGACCCACCAGGCCCCCCACGAGAGCGCGAGGGCCCCGGCGGCGCCGATCACGAGGGCACAGGCCACGTTGGCCACGAAGATCCCGCTGCGGTCGCCGACCTGGTAGCTGCGGCGGTCGAACTCGCGGCGCACCCGGCCGCGGAAGTCCCGCCACCAGACCTGGGCGACCCGGGGGTTGGCCCGGGCCGCAGCGGTGAGGGCCGACTGCGTCGTCTCGGGGCCGGTGTCGAAGAGCCGGTCGAGCACGGCCGCCTCGAACCCGAGCACCGAGTCGTCCGTCGGGCGGTCGGTCCGGCGGAACCGGTAGTCGGTGGCGTCGAACCACAACGGACGCTCGGTGTGCTCCTCGGTGATCGTGAGGAAGCCCCGCTGCGCGAGGTCGATGACCGTCGCGCCGAAGGCGAGCGGCTGCACCCGGCCCCAGTGCCGGAGCGTGTCGACGATCGCGGGCGGATCGTCGGGGAGGTCGCGGACGTACTCACCGACGTCGGGTGCGGCGGGCTCGCGGCCGTAGCGCACGAACAGGAAGACGAAGACCGCGATCCCGAGCGCGACCAGCACGGGGACACCGACGGTCGCGACCGCACGGCGGCCGCGATCGGCCTCGGCGGCACGGGTGGCCGCGCGGCGGGCTGCGTCGGCCGATGCGGCCCACGCCCGTTCCTGCTCGACGATCCGGTCGAGGCGCGGGGCGCCGGAGGCCGGCGTGTCGAAGCGCGTGGTCGGCACCGCGACCCGGCCCTCCACGAACGATCCGGCGGGGACGTCGGGGGCGGCCCACCGCACCCGGTCGCCCGAAACGGTGACCGTGCCCGTCAGCTCCCCGTGGCCCCAGGCGCGCACCCGGCCGGCTCCGCTCGGGACGGCGAGGTCCACGCGGACGGTGCCGATCCCGGGGTGGTCCTCGCCGACCCATTTCCAGTAGAGCTCGGCCACGTCGGGGCCGACGGAGGCGGCGTTGCGGACCGTGTACGAGATCGTGAAGGTGCGCCGTTCGTCGGCGGCCGAGTAGAACCATCGGAGGTTGTAGGGGGCGCCGACCTGCTCGAGCTCCCGGCCGTCCTCGGTGACCCGCACGTCCTCGATCACGAAGGGCCCGCCGGGAATCGGGCGGGTGCCGTACGTGAACCGGCCCCGGAAGTCGTAGGTGATCCGCTCGACCACCCGCATGGTGCCGTCGCGGTCGAGGTCGGCGGCGATCGCGACCCGGGGGAGCGAGAACCCCTTCGGGCGCAGGTCGAGCCCGGCGACGAGCCCGGACGCCCCGACGAGGAGGAGCACGACCGCCGCGGCCGGGAGGAGGAACAGGTACCGCCGGATCATCGCAGGGATCGGGGCCGTCGCGCCGTCACGCCGGCCCTCGGCTCAGGCGGGGGTGGTGGGACCGGACCCGGTGACCTGGGCCCGGACCTCGGCGTAGGCGAGGTGGAGCTGGGCGAGCGCGTCGCGCAGCGGCCCGGCGCTCTCGCCCAGGCGGTCACCCAGGGCGTCGACGACGGCCCCGATCGCGTCGATCGCCACGGCGGCCTCGCCCAGCTGCGGGATGCGCCCGGGCCCGGGGTCGAGGTGGAGCACGGCGAGCTGCCAGAGCCCGATCACGTGGTTGGCCACGATGTCGGCGGCGGGCACGCTGGTCACCTCGGCCCGGATGCGCTCGATCTCGGCGGCGGCCGCCGCCTCCTCCGCATCGAACCCGGCATCGAACCCGGCGCTGCCGCCGAGGTCCACGGGGCCCCCGAGGTCGGTCGGACCGCCGGGTCGGCCGGGCCCGGGCCGGTCGGGACCGGAGCCCGGGGTCCACAGGCCGCTCACGTCGCACCGCTCACGCTGGTAACCTCACCGTTCGACAACGTGTGGGAAGTGATCGGGACCCTACCGGGCGGGCGACCGTCCGGGCCGGGACCCCGGTCCACCCGGCCGGGGCCTGCGGGCCACCGAGTCCGGGTCCGTCCGAGAACGCAGCACCGGGCCCGACGGGCTCCGGTGCCTCTTTCCTGTGGCGGATGCTTCCTGCATCCGCCATCGTCGCGTCGGGCGGCCGCCGCGACACCCGAGAGGCCAGGTGATCACATAGCCACAGAGGACGCCAGGATCAACGACCGGATCCGGGCCCGGGAGGTCCGTCTCATCGGTGCCGACGGGTCCCAGCTCGGGGTGCAACCGCTCCCTGCGGCGCTGGCGCTGGCTCGGGAGGCAGACCTCGACCTCGTGGAGGTCGCGGCCAACGCGGATCCGCCGGTCTGCAAGATCATGGACTTCAACCGCTGGAAGTACGAGCAGGACCAGAAGCGCAAGGAGTCCCGGCGCAAGGCCACCCAGGTCGTGATCAAGGAGATGAAGTTCCGGCCCAAGATCGACGGGCACGACTACGAGACGAAGATGCGCCACGTGGAGCGCTTCCTCGCCGAGGGGAACAAGGTCAAGCTCACGATCATGTTCCGCGGCCGCGAGATGGCCCATCCCGAGCTCGGACTGCGGATCCTCAACCGCATCGCCGAGCAGGTGGCCGACTTCGCCGTCGTGGAGTCCGCCCCCCGTCAGGACGGCCGGAACATGACCATGGTCCTCCACCCCGTGAAGAACCCCGCCAAGAAGGACACCCGGCGTCCGAAGCCGGAGGCGGAACCCGCGCCGGCGGTCGTCGCCGCCCCGGCTCCGGAGCCCGCCGAGCCGACCACCCCCGGCACCTGACCGGGTCCCGAGTCACCGGAGACATCCCAATGCCCAAGATGAAGACCCACCGTGGTGCGGCGAAGCGCTACTCGATCACCGGCACCGGCAAGATCCGTCGGCGCAAGGCCAACCGGTCGCACCTGCTCGAGAAGAAGTCGACCCGCCGCACGCGGCGGCTCGCCCGCGGCGCCGAGGTGACCGGCGGCGACAAGAAGCACGTCGAGCGCCTGCTCGGGCGCGCGTGAAGCCGGCGGCGCCGGGCGCCGTCGACCAGTGATCCGACACCCAGGGGAGCGAAGCACTCATGGCCCGCGTCAAGCGTTCCGTCCATTCGAAGAAGAAGCGCCGTGCCGTCCTGAACGCGGCCGAGGGGTACTCGGGCGCCCGCAGCCGTCACCACCGGGCGGCCAACGAGCAGGTGATGCACTCGGGGCAGTACGCGTTCCGGGACCGCCGGGCCCGCAAGGGTCAGTTCCGGCGGCTCTGGATCGTCCGCATCAACGCGGCCTGTCGGGAGCACGACATGTCCTACTCGCAGTTCGTCGCCGGCCTGAAGGCGGCCGACATCGAGGTGGACCGCAAGATCCTCGCCGATCTGGCGGTGCGCGACCACGAGGCCTTCGGCGCGCTCGTCACCGCCGCGCGTGAGGCGCTCGAGGCTGCGTGACCCCGGCGCGTCGCGTCGGGGCCTGACGTGTCCGACGCCCATGGTCCCCGTCACCCCAGTGTCCGGGCCCTCCGGGCCCTGGCCCGCGACGCCCGGGCGCGCGCCGACCTCGGCGCCTGCCTGCTCGAGGGGCCACGGGTGATCGCCGCGGCCCTCGACCGCGGCGCGGCCCTCGACGCGGTCTACTGCGGTCCCGGCGCGGCCCGGGCCTTCCCCGCCGTCGTCGCCCGCTGCGCCGACGCGGGCGTCCCGGTGCACGACCTCAAGGAGGGCGTGCTCGAGCGGATCGGCACGACCCGGACCCCCCAGCCGGTGCTGGCCGTCGCCCGCTTCGTGCCCGCGTCGCTCGACGCAGTGGTCGCGGCGGCCCGTGACCGGTCGGTCCTCGTGGTCGTCGGGGTCGCGGACCCCGGCAACCTCGGGACCATCCTGCGCAGTGCCGAGGCGGCCGGCCTCGGTGGCGTGGTGGTCGCGGGCGATGCCGTCGACGTCCGCGCGCCGAAGGTGGTGCGGGCCTCGGCGGGCAGCGTCTTCGGCCTTCCCGTCGCCGTGGTCCCCGATGCCGCGACCGTGCTCGCTGCGCTCCGGGCCGCCGACGTGGTCGCCGTGAGCGCGGTCGCCCGGGGCGGCGAGGCGCCCGACGAGATCGGGCTCGGTCGGGGGGTGGCCCTGGTGCTCGGCAACGAGGCCCACGGGCTCGCTCCGGAGCTCACGGCCGCGTCCGACCGCCTCGTGACCATCCCCATGGCCGGTCCGACCGAGTCGCTCAACGTCGCGATGGCGGCGACGGTCCTGTGCTTCGAGGCGGCGAGGCAACGCGCCGCCTCGACCCGAGGGGTGGACGCATGAACCTCGCCGAGGCGCGGCGCGCCCTCGCCGAGGCCGAGAGCGCAGCGCTCGGCGCGATCGGCGCCGCCGCCGACGTCGCGGCCCTCGACGCGGCCGAGCGGGAGTGGCTGGGGAAGCGGTCGCCCGCGGTCGTGGTCACCGAGGTGATCAAGGGCCTCGCCCCCGCCGAGCGCCCGCAGGCCGGCCAGGCGGTCGGCGCCTACCGGGCCCGGGTCGGCGACGCCGTCGCGGCCCGCCGGGCCGAGCTCGCCGACCGGTCCCCGGGGTCCGGGGCCGGGATCGACCTCACCCTCGGCGGCCACGGACGGCGCCGGGGCCACCTCCACCTCGTCACCCAGATCCGGCGCGAGCTCGAGGACATCTTCGTGGGGCTCGGCTACCGCGTGGCCGAGGGCCCGGAGGTCGAGGACGACTGGCACAACTTCGAGGCCCTCAACATCCCGCCCGCGCACCCGGCCCGGTCGATGCAGGACACCATCTACGTCGCCCTCGGCGCCGACGGGCCCGACGAACTCGGCGGCGGAGCCGGGGCGGAGCACATGATGCTGCGGACCCACACGTCGCCGGTGCAGATCCGGACCATGGAGACCCAGGCGCCGCCGATCTACGTCGTGGCGCCGGGCCGCACCTACCGCAACGAGACCCTCGACGCGCGCCACTCCCCGGCCTTCCACCAGATGGAGTGCCTGGCCGTCGACCGGGGCCTGACCATGGCCGACCTGTTCGGGACCATCGAGGCCTTCGCCCGACGCCTGTTCGACGACGACTCGGTGCGCACCCGCTTCCGGTCCGACTTCTTCCCCTACACCGAGCCGTCGGCCGAGCTCGCGGTGAGCTGCGTGTTCTGCCGGGGGAGCGGATGCCGGGTCTGCTCGCACACCGGCTGGATCGAGCTCGGCGGCTGCGGCATGGTCGACCCGAACGTCTTCCGAGCGGTGGGCATCGACCCCGAGGAGTGGCAGGGCTTCGCGTTCGGGTTCGGCCTGGAGCGCATCGCGATGATCCGCTACGGCATCAACGAGATCCGCACCTTCTTCGACAACGACCTCCGCTTCCTCGAGCAGTACTGACCGAAGGCCCCCGATGCGCGCGCCCCTCTCCTGGATCCGTGACTTCACCCCGGTCGACGCGCCGGTGTCCGACCTCGTCCACGCCCTCAACCAGGTCGGGCTCGAGGTCGACGCGGTCGACGAGCCCGGACGCGAGATCCTCGGGGTCCGGGTGGCGCGCATCCTCGACGTCGTCGCGCATCCCGACGCCGACAAGCTGCGCCTGGCCGACATCGACGTGGGTGACCGCACCACGCGGGTGGTCTGCGGCGCGCCCAACATCGCGCCCGGCATGGTCGTGCCCTTCGCCCCGGTCGGGGCGACCCTCCCGGGTGGGTTCACGCTCGAGCGGCGCAAGATCCGGGGCGTGGTCTCCGACGGGATGCTGTGCTCGGCGAAGGAGCTGGGGCTCGGCGACGACCACTCGGGGATCCTCGACCTCGGCGCCGACGCGGAGCTCGGCACCGACGTGCGGGAGGTCCTCGGCCTCGATGACGTCGTGTTCGAGCTCGCGGTGACGCCCAACCGACCCGACGCCATGTGCATCGTCGGGGTCGCCCGGGAGCTGGCCGCGCACTTCCGGTGGCCGTTCGCGGTGCCGGAGCCGGTGGTCGCCGCCGACGGCCCGGAGCCGGCGGTGCCGGTGGAGGTCGAGGCGCCCGACCGGTGCCCCCGGTACCTCGCCCGCACCGCCACCGTGGTCGTGGGGCCGGCCCCCGACTGGATGCGCCGCCGCCTGCTGCAGGCCGGGGTGCGCGCCATCAACAACGTGGTCGACGTCACCAACTACGTCCTGCTCGAGCGCAACCAGCCCCTGCACGCCTTCGACCTCGACCGGCTCGCCGGGCCCGGCATCGTGGTGCGGGGCGCCGGGGCGGGGGAGCGCATGACCACGCTCGACGGGGTCGAGCGGGTGCTCGGGTCCGACGACCTCCTGATCTGCGACGCCGACCGGGTCCCCCAGGCCCTGGCCGGGATCATGGGTGGCGCCGCCGCCGAGGTGCGCGACGACACCCGGCGGATCCTGCTCGAGTCGGCGTACTTCGAGCGCATGGGCATCGCCCGGACGTCGAAGCGCCTGAAGGTGCGGTCCGAGTCGAGCGCGCGCTTCGAGCGGGGGACCGACCCCGACGGGGTCGCCGACGCCGCCGCCCGGGCCGTGGAGCTCCTCGCCGCCGTGGCCGGCGCCCGCGTCGCCGCGGCCCTGACCGACCGGTACCCCACGCCCGTCGTCCGCCCCCGGATCCGGGTGCGGACGACCAAGGTCAACGCGGTGCTCGGCACGGCGCTGACCGACGCCGACGTGCGGGCGGCGCTCGTGCCGCTCGGCATCGAGGTGTCCGGTGCCGGCGACGCCATCGACGCGGTGCCGCCGACGTTCCGGCCCGACCTCGAGCGGGAGATCGACCTGGTCGAGGAGGTGGCCCGCCGGGTGGGCTTCGACGCCATCGGCCGCACCGTGCCGAAGCCCGCGCACCAGGTGGGCGGCCTCACCCCCCGCCAGCAGGACCGTCGGCGCGTCGCCGACGCGCTGGTCGGCGCCGGGCTGGCGGAGGCGGTGACCATCCCCCTGGTGTCGCCGGCGGCCGCCACCCGCTACCGGTCGGTCACGCCGGTCGCGGTGGCGAACCCCCTCCGGGCCGAGGAGTCGGTCCTGCGCCCGACCCTGGTGCCGGGGCTCGCCGCCGCGGCCGCCCGCAACGCCGCCCGCGGCCGGGCCGACGTCGCGCTGTTCGAGCTCGGCCGGGTCTTCCTCGCCCCGGGAGCCCCCGGGTCGCTGCCCACCGAGCGCGAGACCGTGGCGGGCCTCCTGGCCGGGACCGTCCGCCGGGCGCCGGTCGAGCCCGACCGGCCCGTGGACGCCTACGACGCGGTCGACGCCGTGGGTACGGTCCTCGACTGCCTCGGCGTCACCGGGGTGCGGATCGTCCCCGCGCCGGTCCCGGGGTTCGCCGCCGGGGCGGCAGCCCGCGTGACCGCCGCCGGTGCGCCGGTCGGTGTGGTCGGGGTCCTCGCCGATGAGAGCCTCGTCGCCGAGTCCCTGCCGGGCCCCGCGGTGGCGTTCGAGCTCGACCTCGACGCGCTCGCCGACGCGCCCCGCCGGGACGGACGGTTCGCGACGCCGTCGCCCTACCCGCCGTCGGGCATCGACCTCGCCCTCGTCGTGGACGATGCGGTCCCGGCGGCCGACCTCGTGGCCACGCTGCGGGCCGCCGCCGGGGACCTCGCCGAGGCGGCCTGGTGCTTCGACGAGTTCCGCGACGACCGCCTGGGCGCCGGGCGGCGGAGCCTGGCGGTGTCCCTGCGCATCCGGGCCGCCGACCGGACGCTCACCGACGCGGAGGTGGCCGCCGTGCGCGACGCCTGCGTGGCCGCGGCGGCCGCCGCCCACGGCGCCACCCTGCGCACCTGACCGCTCCTGGCCGGGCTCTCACCGGTTTCTCAGGTGGCGGGTACCGATTCCGGTCCCGGTGGCGTTGAATGGGACGTGCCCGTCCCGGAGGTCCTCGGACCGGCACGCCCGCCCATGACGAACCCGCCCTGGCCCCCGCCGTACCCCCCCGGTCCGCCCGAGGACGCCGGTCCGTTCGCGGCCGACGACCCGGCCGGGATCCTCGGCGGTCAGGCGCGGCCCCGACGCCGTGTCGTGGGCAGCATCCTCGCCATCGCCTGCCTGCTCCTCCCCGGGGTCGTCGGCTACGCGCTCGGTGAGCGCGGCGGCGACCGGGCCCCCACTGCGGCCGCGCCGACGGTGGCCGAGGGGCCCCGCACCCCGGCGGCATCCACGAGCGAGCTCGACGCCCTCGCCGACCGGGTCGACGACGTCGTCGTCAACGTCACGACCACCGTCGACGGGGGCGGCCAGGCGGCCGGGAGCGGGATCGTCATCTCCTCCGACGGCCTGATCCTCACCAACAACCATGTCATCTCCGGATCGACCGCGCTGCGGATCGAGTTCGGCACCACCGGCACGGTGCGGACCGCCCGCCTGCTCGGCTACAGCCTCGTCGACGACGTCGCCGTGCTCCAGATCCCCAACGTCTCGGGGCTGCGGGCTGCCTCGCTCGGATCGTCGGCGTCGCTGCGCGTCGGCGACACCGTCCTCGCCATCGGGAACCGCGGTGGTCGGGGCGGCGCGCCGAAGATCGCCGTCGGCACCGTCGCCGCGCTGCAGCAGGAGATCACCGCGTCCGATCCCGACGGCGGCAACGTCCAGCGGCTCGACGGCCTCATCCAGCTCGCGGCGGGCATCCAGTCGGGCGACTCGGGCGGCGCGGTGGTGGCCACCGACGGCCGGGTCGTCGGGATGAACGTGGCCGCCTCGGTCACGAACTCGTTCGGCGGGGGGACCCGCGGCGTCGGCGAGGGCTACGCCATCCCGATCGAGGACGCCCTGCGCATCGCCCAGAAGATCGTCTCCGGGGAGGGCGGGCCCGACATCCGGGTCGGAGCCACCCGGGCGGTGCTCGGCGTGCAGGTGCAGTCGTCCCTCGGCGGCCTCAGCGGCTCCGGCGGCACGGGGGCCCGGATCGTCGGGGTCGACCCTGGCTCGGCGGCCGCGGCCGCCGGGCTCGTGGCCGGCGACGCCATCACCGGGCTCGACGGCCGCACGATCGGCAACGGCCGCGACCTCGTGGAGGCCCTCGTCAACTACGGCCCCGGGGACACCGCCCGGATCACCTGGCGCGATGCGTCGGGCCGGACCCGCAGCGCCAGCGTCCGCCTGGGCGAGGGCCCGCCCGCCTGAGCCCACGGTCCCGACGGTCGGGACCGGCCCGGCGGCCGGGCAGACTGGAGCGGTGCGAGTCCGCGACTGGGCCGAGGTCGACCACTACGAGGTCCTCGGCGTCGATCCCGACGCCGACCGGGACGCGATCATCGCGGCCTACCGGGCCCAGGCCCGGCTGCTCCACCCCGACGCGGGGCCGACCGAGGCCGATGCCGACGAGCGGTTCGTCCGGGTCACGACCGCCTACCGGGTGCTGACCGGCCCGCAGCGGGCCGCCTACGACGAGGTCCGCCAGCGGGGGGTCGGCGCCCCGGCCGGCTCGGCGGGCCCGGTCGGCTCGGCGGGCCCGGCGGGTCCGGCCCGACCCGCCCGCCCCTGGCAGCTCACCCGGCGGGGTGCCACCGGGGCGATCTGGGGCGGCACTGCACTGGTGCTCGCCGGGATCCTGGCGGCGGTGGTCGTGAGCGTCCTCATGACGCGCGACGCCCGCCTGCGCAGCACCGGGGTCCCGGCCCGGGCGGTCGTGGTCCTCGACGGGGGCGGACCCCGGCTCGAGTTCACGACCCGGACCGGGCAGACCGTCCGGGCCGCGCTTCCCGACGCGAAGTCGGGCCGCGCCGCGGTGGGCGACGTGGTCGGGATCCGCTACGACCGGGCCGATCCTTCCCGGGTCGTCAACGAGCAGCACGCAGTGGCGCGCGACATCACGCTGTGGATCATGGCGGCGAAGTTCCTGATCGTCGGCACCGTCCTCGTCGTGGTCGGGATCCGCCGCCGGCTCCGGCTCGCCGACTGACCCGTCGTCACCCCGCCGCGGAGCCTGGCGCCGGGCCCGGGCGACCGGGCATGCTCGCGGCATGAGCGTGCGCATGACCCCCGACGAGGCGTGGGCCCGGGTCGCGTCGGCCCACACCGGAATCGTCACCAGCCTCCGGCGCGACGGCATCCCGATCGCCACGCCGATGTGGTTCTGCGTCGTCGACGGTGCCGTGCACTTCCGGACCCCGGCGGCGTCGAAGAAGGCCGGCCGCCTGCGTCACGACCCCCGGATCGGCTTCCTGGTGGAGGGCGGGGAGCGGTGGTCCGAGCTGTGGGCGGTGCACCTCGCGGGCCGGGCCGAGTTCGTGACCGATCCCGACGTCGTGACGCGGGTGGGCGAGGCGCTGACCGCGAAGTACGCGTCGTTCAAGACCGAGCGGGCCGAGATGCCCGAGGCGACCCGGACCCACTACGAGCGCCCGGCCGCGGTGATCCGCGTCGAGGCCGAGGCGCGGATCGTCTCGTGGGACAACGCCAAGCTGGGACTGCAGTGACGGGGCGCCCGCACCCCGACCTCGAGGTCGTCGACGACGACGGCGTCCGCATCCTGGTGCTCGACCGGCCCGACGCCCGCAACGCGATGACGCTGGCGATGCGGGAGGCGCTCATCGACGCGGTGGCGGCCGCCGACGCCGACGCCGACGTCACCGCGATCGTGCTCACCGCCACCGACCCCGTCTTCACCGCCGGGGTGGACTTCAAGGAGCGGATCCCGGGGGACCGGCGCCCGGTCGACTGGACCCTCCGGGCCGATCCCGCCGCCGCGTTGCGGGCCGCGATCACCCCGTCGATCTGCGCGGTCAACGGCGCCTGCGTGTCGGGTGGGCTCGAGCTCGCCCTCAGCGCGACCTTCGTCGTCGCGTCCGACCGGGCCCGGTTCGCCGACACCCATGCCCGGCTGAACGTGGTGCCGGGCTGGGGCCTCACCGCCCTGCTGCCCCGGACCGTCGGGTTGCGCAAGGCCCGGGAGATGTCGATCACCGGCAACTTCGTCGAGGCCGACGAGGCGCTGCGCATCGGTCTGGTGAACCACGTCGTACCCCACGCCGAGTTGCTGCCCCGGGCGGTGGCTCTGGCCCGGGACGTGGCCACCACCCCGGCGGTGCGTGAGGTTCTGCGCCTGTACCGGCGGGGTGAGGGGGTGAGCCTGGCCGACGCGCTGGCGCTCGAGCGGGACTGGACGGCGCACCGGGTGCACGACCGGGACGCCTTCCGGGCCCTGGGTGAGGAGACGGCCCGGCGGGGCCGCCCGGACGGCGCCGCGGCGCCGTAGGGTCGCGCTCGAGCGGGCGCGCGTGCGGGACGCCGCGGGAGCAGGAGGAGGACGACCATGGGCATCTGTGACGGACGAGTGGCGATCGTGACCGGCGCCGGCGGGGGGATCGGCCGGGCCGAGGCCCTCACGTTGGCCCAGGAGGGCGCGCGGGTCGTGGTCAACGACCTGGGCGGGAGCGTGAGCGGCGACGGCGCGTCGACCGGGCCGGCGGCGCAGGTGGTGGAGGAGATCGTCGCCCTCGGCGGCGCCGCGGTCGCCAACACCGACGACGTGGCCGACTTCGACGGTGCGGGCCGGATGGTCCAGCAGGCGATCGACGCGTTCGGTCGTCTCGACGTGCTCGTGTGCAACGCCGGGATCCTGCGTGACCGCATGCTCGTCAACATGACGGTCGAGGAGTGGGACGCGGTGATCCGGGTCCACCTGCGGGGCGCCTTCTGCCCGGTGCGTCACGCCGCCGCGCACTGGCGGGAGCGCTCGAAGGCGGGGGAGGCCAACGACGCCCGGATCATCCTCACGTCGTCGACCTCCGGGATCTACGGCAATCCGGGCCAGACGAACTACGGGGCGGCCAAGGCGGGCCTCGCCGCCCTCGCGATCATCGCCGCCGCCGAGCTCGGGCGCTACGGGGTGACGGTCAACGCCATCGCCCCGTCCGCGCTCACCCGGATGACCGAGAACCTCGGCGGACCCTTCGCGCCCCGCGAGGACACCAAGGCCCAGATGGACCCCCAGTGGGTGGCCAACGTCGTCACGTGGCTGGCCGGCCCGGACTCGCGCGAGTGGTCGGGTCGGGTGGTCGAGACGTCGGGCCTGCGGGTCGCGGTGGCCCAGGGGTGGCACCGGGGTCCCGGCTCGGAGACGCCGCCGGCGAGCCCGGCCGAGGTCGGGGCCGTCCTCGGGCCGCTGCTCGAGGCGGCCGACCCGCCCCGGCTGCTCGGGCCCTAGGCCGGGGCGGCCGTCCCCGGCCGCTATTCAATACCGTGTATAGTATTCAGGGTGATGAATATATGGGCGGTCGGAGTGGTGGGCGCGTCGGGCTACACCGGCGCCGAGCTGCTGCGCCTGCTGGCTGGGCATCCCCGGCTCGAGGTGGTGCGGGCCACGGCCGACAGCAACGCGGGCGTGGCCGCGGCCGAGGTCTACCCGTCGCTCGCGGCCGCCTATCCCGGGCTCGAGTTCGCCCCGCTCGACCCGGCGGCGCTCGCCGGCCTGGACGTGGTGTTCTGCGCCCTGCCCCACGGGGCGAGCCAGGACCTCGTCCCCGGTCTGGTCGACCTGGTGGGCCACGTCGTGGACCTCGGGGCCGATTTCCGCCTGCCGGCCGACACCTACGCCGAGTGGTACGGGGAGCCCCACGGGGCCCCCGACCTCCTCGACCGGTTCGGGTACGGGATGGTCGAGCTGTTCCGCCCCGTGGTGGTGCAGCGGGCCCACGTCGCCGCTCCCGGGTGCTACCCGACCGCGGCGTCGCTCGCCCTCGCCCCGCTCGTCGCCGACGGCCTGGTCGAGCCGACCGGCATCGTCGTGAACGCCGTGTCGGGCATCTCGGGGGCCGGGCGCAAGCTCGCCGCGGCGAACCTCTACGCCGAGCGGGAGCAGAACGTCGTGGGCTACGGCCTCTGCGGCCATCGCCACACGGGTGAGATCGAGCACGTCCTGTCGGCGGTCGGGGGCCGGCCGGTGCAGGTGCTGTTCACGCCGCACCTGGTGCCCATGACCCGCGGGATCCTCGCCACCTGCACGGCCCGGCCTGCGGTCGACGGTCTGACCACCGCCGACCTGCTCGAGCGGTACCGGGCCTTCTACGCCGACGACCCGTTCGTCGTCGTGTGCGACGACCCGCCCGCCACCAAGGCGACGCTCGGGGCCAACACCGCCCAGGTCACCGTGCGGTCCGACCCCCGGACCGGCACGGTGCTCGCCATGGGCGCGATCGACAACCTCGTCAAGGGTGCGGCGGGCCAGGCGGTCCAGGCCCTGAACCTCGTCCTCGGCCTCCCGGAGACCACCGGGCTGCCCATCGTGGGGGTGATGCCGTGAGCGTCACGGCCGTGCCCGGGTTCGAGGCGGCGGGCATCGCCGCCGGGATCAAGCCGTCGGGCAACCCCGACCTGGCGCTGGTGGCGACCGCCGACCGGCGTCCCGTCACCGCCGCCGGGGTGTTCACCACGAACCTCGCCCAGGCCGCACCGGTCCTCGTCAGCCGTGCCCATCTCGTCGACGGACGGGCGGCCGCGGTGATCGCCAACTCCGGGAACGCCAACGCCGCGACCGGCGAGTCGGGGCGGGCCGACGCGCGCCGGATGTGCGCCCTCACCGCCGAGGGTCTCGGCGTCGCGCCGACCGACGTGCTCGTCTGCTCCACCGGCCTGATCGGCATCCCGATGCCCATGGCCCCGGTCGAGACCGGGGTGCCGGCGGTGTGCGCCGAGCTGGCCGCCGGCCCCGACGCGGGCCTCCGGGCCGCGACCGCGCTCATGACCACCGACACCCGGACCAAGCAGACGGTCGTCGACGCCGCGCTCGGCGACGGCCGCCATCTGCGCGTCGGGGGGATGGCCAAGGGCGCGGCGATGCTCAAGCCCGCCATGGCCACGATGCTCGCGGTCCTCACCACCGACGCGCCGGTGGGCCCCGACGTGCTGCACCGGGCGCTCGAGCGGGCGGTGCAGGACTCCTTCAACGCGCTCGTGATCGACGCGTGCACCAGCACCAACGACACCGTGCTCGTCCTCGCCAACGGCGGCGCCGGTGGCACCGAGATCGGCCCGACCGGCCCGGCGTACCACGCGCTGGTCGAGGCGCTGAGCGCCGCGTGCGACGACCTCGCCCACCAGATGGCGGCCGACGCCGAAGGCGCCACCAAGCTGGTGCGGCTGACGGTGCGGGGCGCGCGCACGACCGAGGAGGCCCGCCGGGCGGCGCGGGGGGTCGCGGCGAGTCAGCTCGTCCAGTGCTCGCTCTACGGTCAGGACCCGTACTGGGGCCGGGTGCTCTCGGAGCTCGGGGCCAGTGGCGCCTTCCTCGACCCCGAGCGGGTCGACATCGCCTACAACGGCATCACCGTGTGCCGCGACGGGGTGGCCGCGCTCCACGACGAGCTCGCGGTCCAGGCGTCGATGACCGAGCGCGACATCGAGATCGTCTGTGACCTCCACGCCGGACGGGGAGAGGCCACGGTGCGGTTCACCGACCTCACCCACGCCTACATCGACGAGAACATGGGGACGAGCTGATGGGCGACCGGCCCGACGACGTCCGGGCGCGCGCGGCGATCCTCGCCGAGGCGCTGCCCTACATCCGGGAGTTCTCCGGGCGGACCGTCGTGATCAAGTACGGCGGCCACGCCATGGAGAACGCGGCCCTCGCCGAGCTGTTCGCCCAGGACGTCGTCCTGATGCACCTCGTCGGCATCCGGCCGGTGGTCGTGCACGGCGGTGGCCCCCAGATCACCGAGCTCATGCAGCGCCTGGGCAAGGAGCCCGAGTTCGTGGACGGGCTCCGGGTCACCGACGCCGAGACCGTCGACATCGTCCGGATGGCGCTCGTGGGGAAGGTGAACCGCGAGATCGTCGGCGCGATCAACCAGCACGGCGCGTTCGCGGTCGGTCTCTCCGGCGAGGACGCCAACCTCCTGCGGGTGCGCACGCGCGATCCCCGCCTCGGGTTCGTCGGCGACGTCGAGGCCGTGGACCCGGCGATCGTCGAGCGGCTCCAGCGCGAGGACCTCATCCCGGTCATCGCCACGGTCGGTGTCGACGACGCGGGGCAGGCCCACAACGTCAACGCCGACGCCGTCGCCGCGGCGATCGCGGTCGCGCTCGGCGCCGAGAAGCTCGTGTACCTGACCGACGTGCTCGGCGTCTACGAGGACTTCCCCGACGAGGCCAGCCTCATCTCCCAGATCGACGTCGTCGGGATGGAGCGGCTGCTCGCCGACGGGAAGGTGGGGGAGGGGATGATCCCGAAGCTGCGGTCGTGCATCGAGGCCATCGGGGCCGGCGTGGGCCGGGCCCACATCCTCGACGGCCGGGTTCCCCACGCCCTGCTGCTCGAGTTCTTCACCCGGGAGGGCGTGGGCACGATGATCACCCGCACCGTCGAGGACGACTGACGATGGACCTGCCGAACTTCGCCGACCTCGTGGCGCTCGACGCCGAGCACGTGATGCAGACCTACGGGCGGGCACCGGTGGCGTTCGTCCGGGGCGAAGGCACGGTGCTCTACGACTCCGACGGACGGCGCTACCTCGACTTCCTCTCGGGTCTCGCCGTGACCTCGCTCGGGCACGCGCATCCCGCGGTCGCCGATGCGATCGCCGAGCAGGCCCGGACCCTGCTCCACGTGTCGAACCTCTACTACAACGCGCTCCAGCCCCAGGTCGCCGAGCGGCTCGACGCGCTGATCGGCGGTGGGGGCCGCGTCTTCTTCTGCAACTCGGGGGCCGAGGCCAACGAGTGCGCGATCAAGCTCGCCCGCCGCTACGGCCAGACCCACGGCGGCCCCGAGCGCTTCCACGTGATCTCGGCCTACGGCTCGTTCCACGGGCGCACCCTGACCACCCTCGCCGCCACCGGGCAGCCCCAGAAGCAGGAGACGTTCCAGCCGCTGCCGGTGGGCTTCCACCAGGTCGCGTTCGGCGACGTCGACGCCCTCGCCGCGGCGATGGACGAGCGCGTCTGCGCCGTGCTGCTGGAGCCGGTGCAGGGTGAGGGCGGCGTCCAGCCCGCGCCGCCGGGCTACCTCGAGGCGGTCCGGGCGCTGTGCGACGAGCGGGAGGCCCTGCTGGTGATGGACGAGGTCCAGACCGGGCTCGGGCGCACCGGGGCCTGGTTCGGGTTCCAGCACTCGGGCGTCCGGCCCGACGTCGTGGCCATGGCCAAGGCCCTCGGCAACGGCATGCCGATCGGCGCGTGCTGGGCCCGGGCCGAGGTCGCGGCCGCGTTCCGGCCCGGTGACCACGCCACCACCTTCGGGGGCCAGCCGCTCGCGGCCGCCGCGGCGCGCGCCACCCTCGCGGTCATGGAGGCCGAGGACGTCCCGGCCCGGGCGGCGGGGGCCGGGAAGCGGCTGGTCGACGCGCTCCGTGAGGTCCCCGGCGTGGCGGGCGTGCGGGGTGCCGGGTTGCTGATCGCCGCCGAGCTCGACGGCCTCGAGGCCAAGCCGGTGGCCGACGAGTGCCTGCGGCGGGGCCTGGTGTGCAACGCGGTGACCGCCACTGCGCTGCGGCTCGCGCCCCCGCTCCTGGTGTCCGACGACGAGATCGCCGAGGCGGTCACGATCCTGGCGGGGGTGCTCGCCGATGCACTCGACGCCGCGCGCGGCGGTGCGGGGGAGGAGGCACGGTGAGCCTGATCCGCCGCCTGCTCGAGCTCGACGACCTCGACGGGGCGCAGTTCCGGGGCCTGCTCGACCACGCCCAGGGGTGGAAGCAGCAGCCCGACCTCCTGCCCCGGGCCCTCGCCGGCACGACCGTGGCGCTCGTGTTCGAGAAGCCGTCGGCCCGGACCCGGGTGTCCACCGAGGTCGCCGTGGTGACCCTCGGAGGCCACCCGGTCGTGCTGCGCGGCGACGAGGTCGGCCTCGGCCACCGCGAGAGCGTCGAGGACGTCGCCCGGACCCTCGCGGGCTACTGCTCGGTCCTCATGGCCCGGGTGTACGACCACGGTGTCCTCGAGGCCATGACCGCCGCGGTCGACGTCCCGGTGGTGAACCTTCTGTCCGACCGGGCCCACCCGTGCCAGGGCCTCGCCGACTACCTCACGGTGCGCGAGCACTTCGGATCGCTCGAAGGTCGGCGGATCGCGTTCGTCGGCGACGGCAACAACGTGGCTGCGTCCCTCGCCTTCGGGGCCGCGCTGTGCGGGGCCGAGATGACCGTCGCGACACCGGTCGGCTACGAGCTCGATCTCGACGTGCTGCACCGGGCCCGCAACCTCGGTGCCCACGTCGAGACCACGACCGATCCCTACGAAGCGGTCCGGGGCGCCGACGTCGTCTACACCGACGTCTGGACGTCGATGGGCCAGGAGGCCGAGGCCGAGGTCCGGCGCCACGCCTTCGCCGGGTACCGGGTCGACGCCGGGCTCATGGCCGCGGCGGGCGCCGACGCGGTGTTCATGCACTGTCTCCCCGCCCACCGGGGCGAGGAGGTCGCCGCCGAGGTGATCGACGGACCCCGGTCCCTGGTGTGGGCGCAGGCGGCGAACCGGATGCACAGCGTCCGCTCGCTGCTCGCGTCCCTCGACGTGGCGCCGCCGGTCCCCGGCGGCCGGAGGTGACCATGGCCACGCTCGGCAAGCCCCAACGCCAGCACCGCATCGCCCGGCTCCTCGAGGAGCAGGCCATCTCCAGCCAGGCCCAGCTGGTCGAGCTGCTGGCGCTCGACGGGGTCATGGCCACCCAGGTCACGGTGAGTCGCGACCTGGAGGAGCTCGGCGCGGTCAAGGTCCGCATCCCCGGGGGCACGATGGCCTACGCCATCCCCGAGCACGCCCGCGAGCGGGCCGTCCCCGACGACCACCTCCGCCGGGTGATGGGGGAGTTCGTGGTGGAAGTGGCCCACAGCGCCAACCTCGTGGTCCTGCGCACGCCGCCCGGCTCGGCCCACGTGGTGGCCTCGGCCCTCGACCGGTCGGGCGTCCCCGACGTGCTCGGCACGGTCGCGGGCGACGACACCGTCCTGCTCGTGTGCGCCGAGTCCGCCGGCGGGGCCAAGGTGGGCGCCGAGCTCGCCGCCCTCGCCGGTCTCTGATCCCGTCTGCGTCCGTCCCTCCCGTCCCCGCCCGCCTCCGACCCCCCGCTCGTCACCCGAACCGAAGGAGCCCCCATGGCCCAGCGAGTCGTCCTCGCCTACTCCGGTGGTCTCGACACCTCCGTCGCCGTGCGCTGGATCACCGACCAGTGGGGCGCCGAGGTGGTCTGCCTCGCCGCCGACGTCGGGCAGGGCGGTGACTTCGAGGCGGTCCGGCAGCGGGCCTTCGCGGCCGGGGCGGTCGAGGCGAAGGTCGTCGACGTGCGGGCCGAGTTCGCCGACGAGTACTTCCTGCCCGCCCTGCGGGCCAACGCCCTCTACGAGGGCAAGTACCCGCTGGTGTCGGCGCTGTCGCGGCCCATCATCGCCAAGCACCTGGTCACCGCGGCCCGCGAGTTCGGCGCCGACGCCGTCGCCCACGGCTGCACCGGCAAGGGCAACGACCAGGTCCGCTTCGAGGTGGGCGTGCGCGCCCTGGCCCCCGACCTCGAGGTCCTTGCGCCCGTGCGGGTGTGGGGGATGACCCGCGAGGACTGCATCGCGTACGCGGCGACCCACGACATCCCGATCGCGCAGAGCAAGGCGAAGCCGTACTCGATCGACGACAACCTGGTGGGGCGCGCGATCGAGTGCGGCGAGATGGAGGACCCCTGGGCCCGTCCGCCCGCCGACATCTGGGAGCTCACCGCCGACGTGGCCGACGCGCCTCGGGAGCGTCGCGACGTCGTGGTCACGTTCGCCGCCGGCGTGCCGGTCGCCCTCGACGGCGTGTCGATGCCGCTGTTCGAGCTGGTCGAGGCGCTGACCCGGGCGGCCGGGGCCTACGGCTACGGCCGCCTCGACATGGTCGAGAACCGGCGGGTCGGGATCAAGAGTCGCGAGACCTACGAGGCGCCCGGCGCGCTCGCGCTCATCACTGCCCACCAGGACCTCGAGTCGATCACGGTCGAGCGCGACCTCATGCGGGAGAAGGCGCGGCTCGAGCCCCGCTACGCCGAGCTGGTCTACGACGGTCTCTGGTTCTCGCCGCTCAAGCGGGCGTTCGACGCCTTCGTCGACTCCTCCCAGGAGTTCGTGACCGGCGACGTGCGCCTCACCCTCGAGCCGGGCCGCTGCTACCCGAGTGGACGGCGGGCCGAGCGGGGGCTCTACGACTACGAGCTCGCCACCTACGACGCCGCCGACGCGTTCCGGCACGAGGACGCCGCCGGCTTCGTCCGCCTATGGGGCCTCTCGGTCGAGACGGTGGCCCGCCGCCAGGGTGGCCTCGGTGGCTGAGCCCGACCCGTCGTCCGGCGGCGCCGAGGGCCGGACCCTCTGGCACGGACGGTTCGCCGACGGCCCGGCCGAGGCCCTCCTCGCCTTCACCACCAGCCTCGCCTTCGACCGGCGGCTCGCCGCCGACGACCTCGCCGGCTCGCGGGCCCACGTGCGGATGCTCGGTGCGGTCGGGGTGCTCGGCGGCGACGAGGTCGCGTCGGTGCTCGACGCGCTCGACCGGGTCGAGCGGGAGCTGGCGGACGATGACTTCGCGTTCGCGCCCACCGACGAGGACATCCACACCGCCATCGAGCGGCGGGTCACCGAGCTCGCCGGTGCCGCCGGGGCCAAGCTGCACACCGGCCGGAGCCGCAACGACCAGGTCGTCACCGCCCTCCGGCACTTCGTGCGGCGGGAGGGCGCCGCGGTACGCGACGCCGTCGTCGACCTGCAGACCGTGCTGGTGGCCCGGGCGGGGGAGGCGGGGACCGATGCGTACCTGCCCGGCTACACCCACCTGCAGCGGGCGCAGCCGGTGCTGCTCGGGCACCACCTCCTCGCGCACTTCTGGGCCCTCACCCGCGACGTCGCCCGACTCGACGACGCCCTCGACCGGGCCGACGTGTCACCGCTCGGCGCCGGGGCGCTGGCCGGGTCGAGCCTGCCCCTCGATCCCGACGCGACCGCGGCCGACCTCGGGTTCGCCCGCCGGTTCGAGAACTCCCTCGACGCGGTCGGCGACCGCGACTTCGTGGCCGAGCTCTGCTTCGCGTGCACGCTCGTGATGGTGCACCTGTCCCGGCTGGGCGAGGAGGTCGTGCTCTGGACGAGCGAGGAGTTCGGCTTCCTGCGCCTCGCCGACGAGTACGCCACCGGGTCGTCCATGCTGCCCCAGAAGAAGAACCCCGACATCGCCGAGCTGGCCCGGGGCAAGGCCGGGCGCGTCATCGGGAACCTCACCGGGCTCCTGGCCATGCTCAAGGGCCTGCCCCTGGCCTACAACCGTGACCTCCAGGAGGACAAGGAGCCGCTGTTCGACACGCTCGACACCACGCGGCTCGCGCTCCTGGCGGTCACGGGCATGATGGCGACGGCGGAGTTCCGCGTGGAGGTGATGCGGGCCGCCGCCGACGCCCCGGCGTCGTCGGCCACCGACCTCGCCGAATGGCTGGTCTCGCGGGGAACGCCGTTCCGGGAGGCCCACGCGATCGTGGGCTCCCTGGTCCGCCAGTCGCTGGAGCGGTCGGTGCCCCTGGCCGAGCTGGTCATGACCGATCCGCACCTGGGCCCCGACGCCCTCGGCGCGCTCCAGCCCGGTCAGGCCGTGGTCCGGCGCCGGACCCCGGGAGGCGCCGGTCCCGAGCCGTTCGGGCCCCAGCTCGCCGCGGCCCGGGCCTGGCTCGCTGCGCACTCGGGCGACCGTCCGGTGGGGCCGGCCGGCACCTGAGCGAGTCCGGGCCGGCGCGGGTCAGCGGCGCGGCTGGGCGCGCAGCGCCGCCTCCTGGTCGAGGCGGTCCCGGGTCCGACCGAGGCCGAGCCGGTCGGCGGCGTCGGCGGCGTCCGTGAGCTGGGCCTCGGTCGCGGCGGGATCCTCGGTGAGGCGGAGCAGCGCGGCGTCGAGCGCGGCGAGGGTGGTCGTGGCGAGCTCGCTGCGGGGGCGGCCGAACGCGCCCGCGCGGGCCGCGAAGTCGGCGACCTCGGTGAGGACGTCCGGCCCGAGGGCCGCCCCCTGGTCGAGCAGGTTGGCGATGAGCACCCGGGTGAACACCTGGAGCGCGACGTCGGTGGCGGCGCCGTCGCACGCCGCCGCGGCCCGGGGGACCCGGGTCCGGGCCGCCTGCAGGAACTGACGGAGGTCGGCCACGGCCAGCGGCGACGACGAGGCCAGGGCCTCGGCCTCCTGCGTGAGGGCGGCCATGGCGTCGGCGGCCGCCTGGGCGGCCCGCTCCGACCGGGCCGTCCGGACGCCCCAGACCCGCGACGGCGAGCCCCCGAACCGGTACCCGACCGCCGACAGCGCGTTGGTGCGGGCCCAGATCCACTCGCCCTCGAACACGTTGCACCGGACCGACGTGATCCGCAGCGGCCAGTCCCCACAGGCCATGGGGAAGCCGAAGCCCTCGAGCGGGATGAAGGCCAGTCCGTCGCGGTCCTCGAACTCGAACATGCCGCCGAGCGACACGTTCCCGGTGAGGCACGGCTGGGTGGCGCTGCCGCCGAACGTCCCGTCGAACGACCACGTCGCCGAGTTGGTGTCGCCCGTGGCCCGGGTCCCGCTCGCCGAGACCGCCTCGCCCCGGCCCGAGACCAGGGCGACGATCCCGAACGGACCGGCGACCGAGTCGGCGTCGACCAGGAGGGTCCCGATCCCGTTGCCGAGGAACTGCGACGACGAGGTCAGGGTCGCGCTCGAGTACGAGGCCGTGCCGAACACGGAGAACGAGACCTCCCAGCGCCCCGGGGCGAGGGCGGGCTGGGGCGAGGCGGTGGCCGGCGCCGCGGGGATCGCGCACGCCCCCAGCACGACGAGGAGGGCGGCGAGGAGCGCGGTCCGCACCGGTCGGGGCTGTCGGGCCATCTGCACCTCCGGGATCGCCCGTCTGAGATCACGGAGCGTAACGGGCCGGGGCGGGCGGCCGGGCCTCGGGCGGCACGCGCCGAGGCGGTCGCGAGCGGGTCCCGGACCGGTTCGGGGGCCCACCGGTAACGTGCGGGCTCATGGCGGGCGTCGACGCACAGGTCCGGATCCTCACCGCCGGCGCCGTCGACTGCATCAGCGAGGCCGATCTGCGCCGCAAGCTCGGTCGGGGGACCCCCCTGCGGGTCAAGCTCGGCATCGACCCGACCGCCTCCGACATCCATCTCGGCTTCGCCGTGGTCCTGCGCAAGCTGCGCCAGTTCCAGGACCTCGGTCACGTCGCGGTCCTGATCATCGGGGACTTCACCGCCCAGGTCGGCGACCCGTCGGGGCGGTCGGCCACCCGGCCCCGGCTCGATCGGGCCCAGGTCGACGCGCACGCCGAGACCTACCTGGAGCAGGTCCGGCGCATCCTGGACCCCGATCCGGCCCGCTTCGAGGTGCACCGCAACGCCACCTGGCTGGGATCGATGGACATGGAGGCGGTCCTCCGTCTGACCGCCTCCACCACCGTGGCCCGGATGCTCGAGCGCGACGACTTCGCCACCCGCTACGCCGGCGGCGTGCCGATCTCCCTCACCGAGTTCCTCTACCCCCTGCTCCAGGGCCAGGACTCGGTGGAGGTCCGGTCCGACGTCGAGCTCGGCGGCACCGACCAGCTCTTCAACAACCTGATGGGGCGCACCCTCCAGGAGCAGCGGGGTCAGGAGCCCCAGGTCGTCCTCACCACGCCCCTGCTCGAGGGCCTCGACGGGCGCCAGAAGATGTCCAAGTCGCTCGGGAACTACGTCGGCATCGCCGAGCCCGCCGGCGAGCAGTTCGGGAAGCTGATGTCCCTGCCCGACGCGTGCATGCCGCGGTACTTCCAGCTGACCACGGGCTGGCACCCCGACCGGGTCGACGAGGTCACGGCGGCCCTCGCCGCGGGCGACCTCCGCCCCGTGGAGGCCAAGCGACTCCTGGCCCGGACCGTCGTCGACCTCTACCACGGGGCCGGGGCGGGGGACTCGGCGGAGGCCGAGTTCGACCGGGTGTTCCGGTCCCACGCCGTCCCCGCCGAGGTCGCCGAGCACCGGCTGGATCCCACCGAGGCGGTCGACGGCCGGATCCGGCTCGCCGCCGTGCTGCGCCAGGCCGGCCTGGTCCCGTCGAACAAGGAGGGCGCCCGGATGATCGGACAGGGTGCGGTCCGGATCGACGGGGAGGTGGCCACGGACCCCGAGGCGACCGTCGTCCCGGCCGAGGTGGACGGCGTGGTCATCCAGGTCGGACGACGCCGCTGGGCGCGGATCGTCGCTCCCGCCGACTGATCTCCCGGCGCCCGCCGCCCCGCGTTGCAGTCGGGCCGCCCGCCGTGTAGTCTCCCGAGTCCGCCCGAACGCCCCGGCTGTCGGCTGTGCCGAACTCCGGGGAGGGCGGGTCGTACGGTGGCTCCTGCCGGACCCCGTACCCGGACCGGCCTCGCCGGATCGGGTGGGCCGGAAACCAGGCACCGTCACGAGGCGGAGTCCGCCCCCGAACCAGGGGACGAGCCGTGCCTCGAGCAGCTCCTTGACAACGGAACAGTGAACGCCAAAAGCCAGTGCGGGCGTCACCATCTCCATGCCTCCGGCCCTCGGGTCGGGGTCAGCCCGGATGGTGGCGACCACCAAGCAATTCCGCACGGTGATCCGGCCGGCCGGTCCCCTCGGGGTCCGGGCGAGGACGCCGTGCTCGTTGCCCCGAAGGTGTAGTGACACCCGACGGGCGACTCTCCGATTTCGTCTTCCCCGATTTCCCGGGGGAGCGGAGTCTCGATGGAGAGTTTGATCCTGGCTCAGGACGAACGCTGGCGGCGCGCTTAACACATGCAAGTCGAACGAGATCCCCGGAGCTTGCTCCGGGGGGACAGTGGCGAACGGGTGAGTAACACGTGAGGAACCTGCCCCGAAGACCGGGACAACACCGGGAAACCGGTGCTAATACCGGATGCCCTCGCCGGATCGCATGATCCGGTGAGGAAATGGATTCCGCTTCGGGATGGCCTCGCGGCCTATCAGCTTGTTGGTGGGGTAACGGCCTACCAAGGCTTCGACGGGTAGCTGGTCTGAGAGGATGTCCAGCCACACTGGGACTGAGACACGGCCCAGACTCCTACGGGAGGCAGCAGTGGGGAATCTTGCGCAATGGACGAAAGTCTGACGCAGCGACGCCGCGTGCGGGATGAAGGCCCTCGGGTTGTAAACCGCTTTCAGCAGGGACGAAATTGACGGTACCTGCAGAAGAAGCCCCGGCCAACTACGTGCCAGCAGCCGCGGTAATACGTAGGGGGCGAGCGTTGTCCGGATTTATTGGGCGTAAAGAGCTCGTAGGCGGTTCGATAAGTCGGATGTGAAATCTCCACGCTCAACGTGGAGGAGCCATTCGATACTGTCGTGACTCGAGTC